>JABHDE010000051.1 GCA_018673215.1 Formosa sp.
GAAAGCAAGGTCGTTTCCGTCAAAATTTACTTGGAAAACGTGTTGATTACTCTGCACGTTCTGTAATTGTTGTAGGACCAGAATTAAAATTATTTGAATGTGGATTGCCAAAAAATATGGCAGCTGAGCTATACAAACCTTTTGTAATTAGAAAATTAATTGAAAGAGGAATTGTTAAAACGGTTAAATCTGCAAAGAAAATCATAGACAAAAGAGAGCCTGTAGTGTGGGATATATTGGAAAATGTTTTAAAAGGACATCCAGTATTACTAAACCGAGCGCCTACTTTACACCGTTTAGGGATCCAAGCATTTCAACCAAAACTGATTGAAGGAAAAGCCATCCAATTACACCCATTAGTATGTACGGCCTTTAATGCCGATTTTGATGGAGATCAAATGGCAGTGCATTTACCACTTGGACCAGAAGCGATATTAGAAGCACAACTTTTAATGTTGGCCTCACATAATATTTTGAATCCAGCAAATGGATCTCCAGTAACCGTTCCTTCACAGGATATGGTATTGGGCTTATATTATATGACTAAGTTACGTTTATCAACAGCTGA
The DNA here is from genome assembly GCA_018673215.1 of Formosa sp. Classification (GTDB taxonomy): domain Bacteria; phylum Bacteroidota; class Bacteroidia; order Flavobacteriales; family Flavobacteriaceae; genus Hel1-33-131. The sequence goes on from JABHDE010000051.1 coordinate 569, forward strand.
AGTACCTGTGTTAGGTCAAGGCTTAACGTTCTATTCTCCAGAAGAAGTGATCATTGCTTACAATGAAAAACGTGTTGATTTGAACGCACAAATACGTGTTAGAACGGTTGATTTTAATCAAGAAGGAGAATTAACAACTCAAATTATTGAAACAACCACAGGTCGTGTGCTTTTCAATGAAAAAGTACCCGCTGCTGCAGGATATATTAATGAAGTTCTAACAAAGAAATCTTTAAGAGATATTATCCATGGCATTCTAAAAGCAACGTCTGTTCCTGAAACAGCGGCATTCCTTGATGAAATTAAATCTTTAGGATATAATTTTGCCTTTAAAGGTGGATTGTCATTCAGTTTGGGAGATATTATTATCCCGCCCGAAAAACATACCATGATTGCTGCTGCAAACAAGCAAGTAGACGGTATTATGGCCAACTATAATATGGGACTTATAACTAATAATGAACGTTATAACCAGGTTATTGATATTTGGACTTCTACCAATGCTGAGTTGACAGAATTATCTATGAAGCGTATTAGAGAAGACCAACAAGGGTTTAACTCTGTATATATGATGCTTGATTCTGGAGCAAGGGGATCTAAAGAACAAATTCGTCAGTTAACTGGTATGCGTGGTTTGATGGCAAAGCCGAAAAAATCCAATGCAGGTGGTGGTGAAATTATTGAAAATCCAATTCTTTCTAACTTTAAGGAAGGACTGTCTATTCTTGAATACTTTATTTCTACTCACGGAGCTCGTAAAGGTCTTGCCGATACAGCATTAAAAACAGCAGATGCTGGTTACTTGACACGTCGTTTGGTAGATGTATCTCAGGATGTTATCGTTAATTCTGTTGATTGTGGTACATTAAGAGGTATTGCGGTAAAAGCTTTAAAGAAAAATGAAGAAGTAGTTGAACCTCTTGAACAAAGAATCGTTGGACGTACGTCATTAAATGATGTATATAACCCACTTACAGAAGAACTTCTAGTAGCGGCAGGAGATCATATTTATGAAGCAGAAGCGAAGAAAATACAACAATCTCCACTTGAAGCTATAGATGTTCGTTCTCCATTAACATGTGAAGCCAAAACAGGAATTTGTGCGAAGTGTTACGGACGTAACCTAGCAACTGGAAAAATGGTACAACGAGGTGAAGCAGTAGGAGTTGTGGCAGCACAATCTATTGGAGAACCAGGAACACAGTTAACTTTGCGTACGTTCCACGTTGGAGGTATTGCAGGTAACATTTCTGAAGAAAATAAATTAATCGTCAAATTTGATGGAATTGCAGAAATCGATGATCTTAAAACCGTAAAAGGAAAAGATAGCGAAGGCAATGAAATTGATATTGTAATCTCAAGAACCTCTGAAATAAAGTTAGTTGACAAGAAAACGGGGATTGTTTTAAGTACAAACAACATTCCTTACGGTTCGTCAATTTTTGTTAAAAGTGGTGATAAGATTAAAAAGGATACAGTTGTGTGTCAATGGGATCCATATAACGGAGTTATTATTTCTGAATTTTCAGGGAAAGTACGTTATGAAAACATTGAGCAAGGCGTTACCTATCAGGTTGAAATTGATGAGCAAACAGGATTCCAAGAAAAAGTTATTTCTGAATCTAGAAACAAAAAATTAATCCCAACCTTACTCGTAGAAGATGCCAAAGGAAACCTAATAAGATCTTATAACTTACCATTAGGAGCCCACATTATGGTTGATGATGGTGAAAAGATTAGTTTAGGTAAAATTTTAGTAAAAATACCACGTAAGTCTGCAAAAGCAGGGGATATTACAGGAGGTCTTCCTCGTGTGACAGAGCTTTTCGAAGCACGTAACCCTTCAAATCCTGCAGTAGTAAGTGAAATTGATGGTGTTGTTTCTTTTGGTAAAATAAAAAGAGGTAATCGTGAGATCATCATTGAATCTAAATTAGGGGATATTAAAAAATATCTTGTTAAATTATCAAATCAAATCTTAGTTCAAGAGAACGATTTTGTAAAAGCAGGGATGCCTCTTTCTGATGGTTCAATTACTCCTAATGACATTCTAAATATCAAAGGTCCCTCAGCTGTTCAACAATACTTAGTTAATGAAGTTCAAGAAGTTTACCGATTACAAGGGGTGAAAATCAATGATAAACATTTCGAAGTAGTTGTAAGACAAATGATGCGTAAGGTAAGAATCAATGATTCGGGAGATACAATTTTCTTAGAAGATCAATTAGTTCATACTTCAGATTTTATTACTGAAAATGATGAAATTTTTGGAAAGAAAGTTATCGAAAACGCCGGTGATTCTGAAAACCTTAAGGAAGGTCAAATCATTACAGCCCGTGTCCTAAGAGACGAAAATTCTTTACTGAAACGTGAAGATAAGGCAGTCGTTGTTGCCAGAGACGCAAGTCCAGCAACCGCAACTCCAATCTTACAAGGAATCACAAGAGCTTCTTTACAGACCAAATCGTTTATTTCTGCGGCATCGTTCCAAGAAACAACGAAAGTTCTTAACGAGGCAGCTGTGAATGGTAAAGTAGATACTTTAGAAGGCTTAAAAGAAAATGTAATTGTAGGACACAGAATTCCAGCAGGTACAGGATTGAGAGCTTATGAAAATATCATTGTTGGTTCTAGTGAAGAATTCGAAGAATTGACAGAAAAAAATGAAGAATTAAACTTTAATTAAGCCCTATGAACACTCCAAAAGACACTTCGAAAAAAGGACAGATTAATATTGAGTTAGATGATGCAGTAGCGGAAGGTACCTATTCAAACCTAGCGATTATCAATCACTCTGTTTCTGAATTTGTAGTCGATTTTGTGAGCATCATGCCTGGGACGCCAAAAAGCAAAGTGAAGTCACGTATCATACTGACACCACAACATGCAAAGCGTCTTGCAAAAGCCTTACATGAAAATGTAAAACGGTTTGAGCAAGCTCATGGCGAAATTAAAGATTATGAGCAACCTCCAGTCCCGCTTAATTTTGGACCAACTGGACAAGCTTAGTTATTATTATACAAAAAAAAATCTCACTGAAAAGTGAGATTTTTTTTTACATAAAATTATTTAATAGGTCATTTTTAAAATTAGTTTGATCCAAGAAAAATACAATTGTACTAACAACTCTTGCTTTTTGAATATAAGGAGCTGGAGAATCGTATGATCCTGCAATAGAAATTTGTCCTTGTGAGGCCGTTTTTATTTTCCCTAAGGTTGCCTCAGAATCATTGGCAAACTGTTCTCCTGCAATTCGTGCATTTTTGGTACTCTCAGCAATTAATTTTGGTTTCACTGAATTCAATTCTGGGAAGGCATAATGAGTATAAATTCTCGATGTTAAGCCTTCTTTAATAAGATCGGATTTTAATTGATTCGCTTTCTTTTCTACTGTTTCTACATCTTCTGATTGGATCGTTAAAGACAATTCATTAGAGTATCGGTTTATTTTGACGCTCACAGTTTTTCCATTTATCCATTGATCTTCATAATATTTTTCTCTATCTGTGATTTCAGGACTACTGACTTTAATGTTTGTTTCTTCAAATCCTTTCGATTTCAAATAATTAATAATGCGTACTTTTTTGTTTTCAGTATCACGAATAATTTTTTGTAAATTGTCTCCAGAGAAGGCAAAACTCAAGTTGATTTGAGCAGAAATAGCGGTTATCTCCATTTCTGCGAGTCCTTTAACTTTCACGACCCGGTCTTTATCACTGAATGTTTTGAGGCCTTTAAAGATAAAAAAGCCTAATAAGGAGAATCCTATTATTAATGAGATGCTCAGAAATCGGGGCCTTGAATTGTAGCTCATAATTTTATAAATTTGGGGGTTTACCCAAATATATAAAATAATTATTAAACATAAAGAAATTAAAACTCAGACGTCATATGGAATTTGATGGACGGATATTTTTGTTCTGTCATCTGTAATGAAAAGATAGAATCTGCAAAGAACACCAATTGCCCATGCTTGTCAGTCGCTAAAAAACGTTGTTTCACGCGTTTAAATTCTATAAATTCTGGATGGTTCACACTTTCAGGTTCAATCCAACATGCTTTGTGTACATTGAGGTTTTCATAACTGCATTTTGCCCCATATTCATGCTCCAAACGGTACTGAATCACTTCGTACTGCAGCGCCCCCACAGTTCCTATCACCTTTCGACCATTCAAGTCTAAGGTAAAGAGCTGCGCAACTCCTTCGTCCATCAATTGGTCAATCCCTTTATACAACTGTTTAGACTTTAATGGATCGGCATTATTGATGTAACGGAAATGTTCAGGCGAAAAGCTTGGAACCCCTTTGTAGTTTAAAAGTTCGCCTTCTGTGAGTGTATCTCCAATTTTGAAATTACCGGTATCGTGCAAGCCTACAATATCACCTGGATACGAAATCTCTACAATCTCTTTCTTTTCTGCAAAAAAGGCATTGGGACTTGAAAATTTTAATTTTTTATTATGTCGTACGTGAAGGTAGGGGGTATTGCGTTTAAATTCTCCAGAAACAATTTTAATAAAAGCTAAGCGGTCTCGGTGGTTAGGATCCATATTAGCATGGATTTTAAACACAAATCCCGAAAACTTTTTCTCTTTAGGATCTACCAACCGTTCTTCACTGTGTTTTGAACGGGGTTGTGGGGCGATGGATACAAAACAATCCAACAACTCACGAACTCCAAAATTATTCAAGGCTGATCCAAAAAATACCGGTTGTAAATCGCCGTTCAAATAATCTTCTTTATTAAAGTCAGGATAAATACCTTCTACTAATTCCAGTTCTTCTCTTAGGGTTTCTGCAGCGGCATCCCCTACAATCGTATTTAGAGCCGGATCAGAAATGTCAGAAATTTTAATGGTTTCTTCAATATCCCGTTTGCTGTCGCCCGTAAATAAATTGATATTCTTTTCCCAAAGATTATAAATACCTTTAAAGTCATAACCCATTCCAATCGGGAAACTAAGAGGCGCTACTTTAAGGTTTAGTTTTTGTTCGATTTCATCTAGTAAGTCAAATGCATCTTTTCCTTCTCGATCCATTTTGTTGATAAAAACAATGATTGGAATGTTACGCATGCGACAGACTTTCACCAATTTTTCAGTCTGTTCTTCAACTCCTTTTGCGACATCAATCACCACAATTACACTGTCCACAGCCGTGAGAGTTCTAAAGGTATCTTCTGCAAAATCCTTGTGACCAGGCGTATCCAAAATATTAATTTTGATGCCATTATATTCAAACGCCAAAACAGAAGTCGCTACCGAAATTCCACGTTGACGTTCAATTTCCATAAAATCACTCGTTGCACCTTTTTTAATTTTGTTGCTCTTAACAGCACCCGCTTCTTGAATCGCACCTCCAAAAAGGAGTAGTTTTTCAGTTAGTGTAGTTTTACCTGCATCGGGATGCGAGACTATCCCAAAAGTACGGCGGCGTTCAATTTCACTTAAAAAAGACATAAAAAGATAATTTTGGCAAAGATACCATTATTCTCTAAGGAAGTAGGTGGCTATGTTAAGGGATTAGCTCTTTTTTTTAAAAATTACAATATCTTGGTATTCAATTTTGTTTTCTTGGTTTCCTTTCCAAAAACCGTCAATTATTTTGACCAGAGTTAAATTTTCGAATTCTAACATTGTCTTTAATTTATCTTTGTGAATAGCAATGTTTGCAGATTTCACTTTATCACTCATCAAGCTGTAGCCATCCTTTTTTTTAGAAAAAGTAAATTCTTTGTTAATTTGGGTTTGATTTTCTGTTGTGTCATCATATAGAAAAAATGTAGAAAAAGCAATGCCGTTTGGTTTGAGAACTTTCTGAATTTCAGAAAAATATTTTTGTATTTCATCAATCTGCATATGAGTGAAAACTGAAAATGAAAAAATCTTATCAAAATAGTTTTTCTCGTATGGAAATATAAATTCTTTCGCTTTTAAATTAGCATTGTTATATAAATCATTAAACAAAGGAATGTATTTGAAATTGAAGTTGGGAAAATCTTTTTTAATTTTTGAATCACACCATTCAACTCCAAGCTCAACCACATCAAACCCTTCATATCTTGCGGATGTATCCAGATAAGTAGTCAAAGCAATTGCCGTCCTACCTATTCCAGAACCAACATCCAAAACGCAATCGTTTGGTTTGAGATCAATTTCGGATTTCAATAATCCTAATTGATGTTTTCCCTGATCGATATAGTCTTCATAATTAGCAGGAGATCCTGTGTAAATATAGCCTCTAGGGGGTACGTATTTGTGGTAGTTTCCAGTCAGTCGATCGTAAAAATCAACAGGAAAATAGTATAGTTTTCTAATTAAAAAACGTTGATTTGAAGACAGGGAGTACCACAAGGTTCTTAGTGCGTTTTTTTTTATCATTTACTTTAAAATATAACATTATTAGTATAACAAAGTTGCAAAATCATCCTTTAAATATTGTTAGAGATACATCTATACCGTTAAGGTATCACTCATACTCGCTTTAAGCGTTTTAGCATCAAAATAAAAATCTATTTTACCCAAATAAAGACCATAGCAACCCACCTGATTTACAAGTACCGATTTTCCAACCGCATTGGTTTCTACAGTAGGTTTGTCTAAAAAAGTATGAGTATGACCTCCGATAATCAAATCGATGTCTTGGGTCGCTTTAGCTAATTTTATATCAGAAATTTTTGAGGGAGATTTCTTATATTCATATCCTAAATGCGAGAGACAAATGATTAAATCACAGCCTTCCTCAGTTTTTAAAATACGACTCATATCTTGAGCAATTTCAATAGGGTCTAAATAAGCCGTTTCTTTGTAAGCTTCTTTGTTGACCAATCCTTGAAGTTCAATTCCCAATCCAAAAACTCCAATTTTAATTCCGTCTTTTACGAATATTTTGTAAGGCTTAACATGCGTATCCATCACGGTATTTGAGAAATCGTAATTCGCAGAAATAAAGTCAAATTTCGCATGTGGAAGCTGCGCATAAAGTCCGTTAATTCCATTGTCAAAATCATGGTTTCCGATAGTTGCAACATCGTATTTTAATAGGCTCATTAATTTGAATTCAAGTTCACCTCCATAAAAGTTAAAATAGGGGGTCCCCTGAAAAATATCGCCAGCATCCAAAAGTAACGTATTTGGGTTTTCGATTCTTAAGTTTTCTACAAGAGTCGCTCTTCTTGCAACCCCTCCTTTGTTTGCATTTCGTCCATCATTTGGTCCAAAAGCTTCGATATGACTGTGCACATCATTGGTATGAAGAATGGTGATTTTGGTTACTTGCGATGATGAACAAGATGCCAACCCCAATCCATTTAAGGAAATAAATGCTGTGGAAGCGGCCGTTTTTTGAATAAAATTTCTACGTTTCATGTGTCTATGGTTATTTGTTTTTTGACGGTCACATGTATTCGCAATAGATCATTCCCTTAGGCGTTCCTATTTATAACATGCTCGTTACATCTATGTTAGTTAGTAAGCTTTATAAATCGTTGGTCTTTTTTTGGATTGAGAGTGTCGTATTTTGTAAAATAATCGATTAAGACATTTCTGATTTTGTAATTCAGATCGTAGAGAGTATCACTTTTCTTTAAAAAATACATGCGATCTCCTCCGTTATATAAATAATCATTGGTAGCTACATAATAGGTTTTTTCAGGATCCACAGGCTTGCCGCCAATTAAAATTTTTTGATAACTATTATCTCTATTTAAAACCAATTCAAGTCCAGAAATGGGATGGGCTTTTTTAAACGCCTTCAAATAAGTCGTCATTTCCTTGATGACAGATCCTTTGAGGGGGACCACTACCACACTATTTTCAAATGGCATCAAACTGTATGCAGATTTTGTAGTTACATCACCCTTGGGTAAAATGGATCGAATCCCACCATGATTTAGCAATACAATATCTAGTTCATTCCCCGTACGGTTTTTGAAAATCGGGTTTGATAGTTCAAAAACAGCATCGGCCATTAGATTTCCAATCGCGGTATTATAATCGCCATCTCTTTTGGAATAAGTGTCAACAGAATAACTCAACACTTCGTTCATGGATTTATCTAAATTGGTTTTATAAGGCTCAACAACAGCTTCAATTGCTTTGTTGGACGACAAATCTTTTGATATAGAAATGTTATCTCCTGTTGTGTTTACTATTTTTTTTGAGTGATTACAAGATACAAACAAGGAAAGAAACCCAATAATTTGAACGCATTTATACATCATTTATATTACATTTGTAGTTGACAATAAAGGTAAATGTTTTTTAAACAATTTCGAACGCTATCGCTTCAAAAAAATATTACTTTGATTCTTAAATCTCGAATTAGGAATTTTAAAAGTGGTAAAGTCAATTCTATTGGAGTTATTTTTGACTACAATTCTTATTATGACTATGATTTTTTCACAAATCTCACTAAAGAGTTAGGGTTAAATGACAATAGAATTCGTTTTATAGCGAAAGTTGATTTAGAAAAAAACAAACCAAATAGCTGGGATTCTTTTTTTAGCAGTAATGATTTTGATTGGTTAGGTCGCCCTAAAAGTTATGAAATTGAAGAATTTGTCGATCAGCCATTTGACCTTTTGATTAGTTATTATAAACCCAATAAATTAGAACTTAATTTAGTCACAGCAAGATCAAAAGCAAATTTTAAAATTGGGATTACTAACGAAGATTCACGATTACACGATTTAACAATCGATATTGAACCTTCAAACACAGAAGTTTTTAAAATAGAATTAATTAAATATTTAACCCAACTTAACAGGTTATAAAAATGAATGAATTAATTGGGACTGGAGTTGCCCTTATCACTCCATTTAAGTCAGATTTAAGCGTAGATCACCAAGCACTAGCAGCAGTTGTAGAGTTTAATATTTCTAACGGAATTGATTATTTAGTTATAAGTGGAACCACTGGAGAAAGTGCAACCATTACAGCCAAAGAAAAGAAAGAAATATCTGCTACAATTATTGACGCCAACAAAGGACGTGTGCCTTTGGTAATCGGAATTGGCGGTAACAACACAGCGGCGGTCGTTGAGGAATTACAGTCCACAGATCTTTCGCCTTTTGCTGCTGTTTTATCGGTGGCACCATACTACAGCAAACCCACTCAAGAAGGATTTTATCATCATTTTAAAGCGATTGCAGAAGCCTCTTCGATTCCCATAATTTTATATAATGTTCCTGGTCGGACCGCTAAAAATATGGAAGCTTCTACAGTTTTGCGACTTGCCAATGACTTTGAGTCCATAGTAGCAGTGAAAGAAGCTGGGAATAATATGGATCAATATTTTGAACTCATTAAAAATAAACCCGCTGACTTTTTAGTGATCTCAGGAGATGATGATTTAGTGTTAGGAGTTACCTTGGCGGGTGGATCTGGAGTTATTTCAGTTATTGGTCAGGCCTTTCCAAAAGAATTTTCTCAAATGATTCAGTGGGGATTAGAGGGTAATAAAGAAGATTCTCGTAAGTTAGAAACGCGTTTGATGCCCATAATTAATCTTATTTTTGAAGAAAATAACCCTGCCGGAATCAAAGCTGTATTGAAAGCAAAAGGGTTTTGTGAGGACACAGTGCGTTTGCCATTGGTCCCTGCAACGCAAGCCTTACAATCAAAAATTGCAGGTTTTATATCTGCTTTTTAGTTAAATATTACTTAAACCTTTAGTTTGAAAAATCAAACCCATTAATTTAGCTAAAATAATAGTTTTTTAAATCCGTTATAAATCCGTAATTTTGCCCTCATTCTTAAAATATTTATGAAGAATTTTATATACATCTTAATCATTGCTTTTTCATTAAACTCTTGTAGCGAGTACCAGAGAGTTTTGAAAAATGAAGACATTGCTGCTAAGTTCAAATTAGGTAGTGAGCTTTATGAAGAAGGAAAGTTTGCCAAAGCAAATCGCATATTTGTGCAAATTGTACCAAAATACCGAGGGAAACCTCAAGCAGAGAAGTTAATGTATATGTATTGCAAAACATACTACGAAACCAAAGACTATTATACAGCTAATTATCAGATGGAGCGCTTTGTAAGTGCCTATCCAAAAAGTGAAAAAGTACAGGAAATGGCTTTTTTAGCCGCCAAGAGTTATTACAAACTTTCCCCACTTTTTTCTAAAGACCAAATTGAAACAGTAGATGCAATTGACAAACTTCAATTGTTCATCAATACCTATCCTTTATCTGAATATTTGGAACAAGCGAGTACACTTGTGAGAGAGTTAGATTATAAATTAGAAAAAAAAGCATTTAATATCGCCCTGCAGTACAACCTAACAGGACCATTTCACAGAGATTATAATTCCGCAATTACAGCCTTAGACAATTTCCTCATTGAATTCCCTGGTTCCTCCTTTAAAGAGCAAGCCATGTATTATAAATTTGATTCCGCCTACAAGCTGGCTATGAATAGTGTGGAATGGAAAAAAGAGGAGCGTGTTGAAAAAGCATTAACTTTTTACAACTCCCTATTGTACGTATTTCCGGAAACCCAAAATAACGAGGGCATTCAAAAAATGTATCAAGACTTAAAATCAATACAAACTAATTCAACAACGACTAAAGGTTAATATTCATTATGGACTTAAAAAAAGTAAACGCACCTGTTAATACAGAAACATACGATCGAAACAAAGTAGATGCCCCCACACAAAACATCTACGAAGCGATTTCGGTAATTTCTCGTAGAGCTGAGCAAATCAATACTGATATCAGAAGAGAATTGATTGACAAGCTTGAAGAATTCGCAACGTTCAACGATAGCTTAGAGGAAGTGTTTGAAAACAAAGAACAAATTGAAGTTTCTAAGTTTTATGAGCGCCTTCCAAAACCACATGCTTTAGCCGTTCAAGAATGGTTAAATGAGAAAATTTACTACCGCAGTGTAGAAGACGATTCAGAAGAAAAATAAAAAATGTCTATTTTACGCGGTAAACATATTCTTTTAGGAATTACTGCCGGTATTGCTGCGTACAAAACAGCATCCCTTGTTAGATTATTTGTCAAAGCTGGTGCAGAGGTCAAAGTCATAATGACGCCAGCTGCGAAAGAGTTTATCACTCCACTTACCCTTTCAACTCTATCTAAAAATCCCGTCATATCATCGTTTACAGAAGAAACCGATGACAATGCCGTTTGGAATAACCACGTTGATTTGGGGTTATGGGCCGATTTATTTTTGGTTGCACCAGTCACTGCAAATACCCTGTCCAAAATGGCAGCTGGAAGCAGTGATAATTTTCTAATAGCAACCTATCTTTCTGCCAAATGCCCTGTCTATTTTGCACCTGCTATGGATTTGGACATGTACAAACATCCCTCTACAAAAACATCTTTAGATACCCTTCAATCTTTTGGAAATATCATGATTCCAGCAACTTCTGGTGAATTGGCTAGTGGGTTGGTAGGCGAAGGAAGAATGGCAGAACCAGAAGCAATTGTAAGCCAAATAGAGTCTCATATGTTACAATCCATGCCTATGTATGGGAAAACCATACTAGTCACAGCAGGTCCCACCTATGAAGCCATTGATCCCGTACGTTTTATTGGAAATCATTCCAGCGGACGTATGGGTTTCGAAATTGCCAATCATGCCGCACAACTAGGCGCAGAGGTGATTTATATTACAGGTCCTACACATTTTAAAACTGACCATTCTCGTATCAAAACCATTCCGGTTGTGAGTGCCGAAGATATGTATACTCAAGTACATTCCTATTTTAAATCTGTAAATGCGGCAATATTATCGGCTGCTGTAGCCGATTACAAACCAACTCATCAAGCTACTTCTAAAATAAAAAAGGTTTCCACAACGTTATCCTTAGAATTAGAAAAAACAAAAGATATTTTAGCATCACTGGGAACTATCAAATCTCACCAACTTCTTGTCGGTTTCGCTTTGGAAACTAATGATGAGGTTGCCAATGCGATAAAAAAACTAAAATCTAAAAATTTAGATTTAATTGTATTAAATTCGTTAAACGATGAAGGGGCCGGATTTGGAGGAACCACTAATAAAATCACCCTCATTGATAAAGATTTAGTCCAAACCGAGTTTCCCTTAAAATCAAAAGCCGATGTGGCAATTGATATTATGAACGAACTTTTAAAACAATTCAATGCGTAGATTAATCCTTTTAGTTGCTATTTTCACTTCAGTGTATGGAAGTTCGCAAGAACTAAATTGCACAGTTGTAATTAATGCACAACAGACTGGTAATGAGAATGTTCAGGTGTTTAAAACCTTGGAGAAACAACTTAACGAATTTGTAAATAATACCCGTTGGACAAACAAATCGTTTAAATCCGAAGAACGTATTGAGTGCAGCATGGTCATCACTGTTCAAGATTACCAATCGGATACCTTTCAAGCTTCCATTCAAGTCCAATCAGCACGTCCAGTCCATAATTCATCCTATGCAAGTTCGGTTTACAACTTTAATGACAAGGATTTTACTTTTAAGTATTTAGAATACCAGAACCTTAATTTTAGTGCCAATCAATTCGAATCTAATTTGGTGTCTGTAATAGCATTTCATGTCTATATGATTTTAGGGATGGATGCCGACACATTTGAGTCAAACGGAGGCGACGCCCATTACAAACAAGCGCGTGATATTGTGAACTATTCTCAACAAACTAATTCCAAAGGATGGGCACCACCATCGGGAGGCGATCAAACACGAAATGTATTAATAACCAGCATATTATCGCCAACCTTCAAAGAATTTCGTTCCGTACTTTTGGAGTATCACCTCAAAGGATTGGATTTGATGGCAAACAATGTAAAAGATGGTAAAACTGCGGTTGCTACCGCCTTATCTGAATTAGATAATTTACACAACAGACGTCCAAACTCTTTTCTGCTTCGTGTCTTTTTTGATGCAAAAGCTGATGAAATCTCTGATCTTTTTTCAGCTGGACCTACTGTCAAAACGGCAAATTTAGTTACAACGCTCACTAGGATCGCACCCATGTATTCTAGAAAGTGGCGAAATATAAAATTTTAAATTTTTTTCGATTTCATTTCAAATTAGTTTCACAGATAGTCTATCTTGTTCCTAAAAATAAATAGAAACCTTGCTTTCAGAACTCACCATTAAAAATTATGCTCTCATTGACACCCTTCAGGTTCAGTTTGATTCTGGATTTACCTGTATAACAGGTGAGACAGGTGCGGGTAAATCTATTTTATTAGGTGGTTTGGCATTGGTGCTAGGAAAACGTGCCGATTTATCAAACATCAATGACCCCACTCAAAAATGTATTATTGAAGCAACTTTTAATATTGATGATTTTAATCTCCAATCATTTTTTGAAGATCATGATCTAGACTTTGAGTCTCATACCATTATACGAAGAGAGATTTTACCTTCTGGAAAATCCAGAGCATTTGTAAACGATTCTCCAGTGAATCTTACAATTTTAGCCGCACTCGGCGGGCAGTTGATTGACATCCATTCGCAACAACAAACCCAAGAATTGACCAACGATGATTTTCAGTTTCAAATCATTGATGCTTTGGCCAAAAATAGTACAGCAGTCGAAGCCTACAAACAGTTATTGAAAACTTACAAATCAGCTCAAAAACAACTTAGAGAATTAAGCGAATCTAAGTTACAGTCCGAAAAAGAACAAGATTACCAGTCTTTTTTATTGAACGAATTAAC
>JABHDE010000056.1 GCA_018673215.1 Formosa sp.
CCCTGTTACCCCTCGACTTGCATGTGTTAAGCCTGCCGCTAGCGTTCATCCTGAGCCAGGATCAAACTCTTCGTTGTTGTTTCTTAATAAAATTAATGCTACAACTCCTAAAGAAATTAATTCGGTCAAAATGGTTCTATTCACTTGTATCTTTCGATACGCGCTGTCATTCTTATATTATTTTTCTTTCAATGAACGTAATGCTAAATCTAATTCCCAAAAACATCGTCGTTGAGCGTTTTAGCGGATGCAAATATAAAACCCTTTTATTTACTTACAAGGAGTTTTTTACTATTTATTTTATTTTTTTTTATTCCCCTGTGTTAACGGGGTCTTTGGAGCTTTCCAAAGGCTATATAAAGTGTCTAGATCATATGCCAAAGCCGTAGGATCTAATTCAATCAAACCATCACCATAGGCTCGCTGAAGAATGTCTTCGATTAAAAAGTCTTCATAGTTAACTTCTGGATCATAGGTGTCCTTAAGTGAGAGTTTGAATAAAGAAGCTGTCGTTTGATAAACAAATGCACGCCAACCGTTGCGTAACTCTTTAACCAATTCATGCGTAGTCTCTCCTGTTTGGCGATGAACAAGCTTTATCAGTATACGGCCTTGAGATCGGGATAACTTCTTTAGTTCTTCTTCAAATTCATCATAAATAAATTTTTCAATGCGCTTGATGTAAACTTTCTTCTGTTTTTTACCTTTAATAGAACTCAATCGAGCGCTTAAAGTGTCTAAACGATCGGAAGCCAACTTAGCATAGGGATAAACACGAAGCGTTCTATGTCTTAAAATAACATAATCCCGAAGTTGGTTTCTGTTTTTGAATCGCAAGGGTTGAAATAAAACGACTTCCTCTAAGCGAATCCCAGAGTCAGGAATAGAATCCGTTTCAAATTTATACAATAATTCTCCTTCAAAATTTTCAGGTGCTTCAACTTGAGCATTGACATAGTAAAAGCAAATCGACACAAAAAAGAGGTAACCAAATTTCATTTAAAAGTTAGTCTATTGAGGTTTTAAAGTATAATTAATCAAAAGATGTGCCCTTTTTAGAAAATATAGATTTAACCCTATATTTTGTTGGGGGTCAAAAATACAAATATTTTGGATGGTGGTCTTTTAATTTGAGAATATTCTTACTTTTGGGCTACTTAAAATTATTAATAAACAACTATGAGTATTCTAGACAAAAAAGCACTTACATTTTTAGAAAACTATTTAAATAATGCTGCTCCTACTGGCCATGAAAGTAGAGGGCAAAAAATATGGATGGAATATCTCAAGCCTTATGTGGATGAATTCATTACAGATGTCTATGGCACAGCTGTAGCAGTTATCAATCCCGAGGCGAAATATAAAGTTGTTATAGAAGGACACTCTGATGAAATATCATGGTATGTAAATTACATCACCGACAATGGATTGATTTATGTCATTAGAAATGGGGGTAGTGATCACCAAATTGCACCATCTAAATGGGTTAACATTCATACCAAGAAAGGAATTGTTGAGGGTGTTTTTGGATGGCCAGCGATCCATACTCGTAAAAATGGTAAAGAAGAAATACCTAAACTTGATAATATATTCATTGACATCGGTGCAAAAGACAAAAAAGAAGTTGAAAAAATGGGGGTACATGTAGGGTGTGTCATTACCTATCCCGATACTTTTAAGGTATTGAATAAAGACAAGTTTCTTTGTCGTGCAATAGACAATAGAGCGGGAGGTTTTATGATTGCTCAAGTGGCTCGTTTATTAAAAGAGAATAAAGTAAAACTTCCCTTTGGCTTATACATTACCAATTCGGTACAAGAAGAAGTAGGTTTGCGGGGTGCAGAAATGATTACCCAGACAATCAAACCCAATGTCGCCATCGTCACTGACGTTTGTCATGACACCTCTACCCCAATGATTAACCAAAAGGTAGAAGGTCAAACGGAAATTGGAAAAGGACCCGTCATTTCTTATGCTCCTGCAATACAAAATCTGTTGAGAGAACGTATTATTGAAACAGCAGAAGCGAAAAAGATTCCGTTCCAGCGAAATGCTTCCTCCCGCGTCACAGGCACAGATACTGACGCCTTTGCGTATAGTAATGGTGGAGTTGCTTCGGCCTTAATATCACTGCCTTTACGCTATATGCATACTACGGTAGAAATGGTTCATCGAGATGATGTAGAAAACGTAATCAAATTAATTTACGAAACCGTTCAAATGATTAAAGAGGGGGAGACTTTTAGTTATTTTGACTAAATAAATTTACCAAGGGAGTTCTGAGCCTGTTTCAGAATCCCAAAAAATACCGCTTTCAAAATCACTTTCCATAAAGCTCAAGATATTCTCTGCTGATTGCTCTGGAGTCAACCTCCCATGCAGTAGAGCCGTTTCTGAGATTTCAGTTTTTACATAGCCCGGATGCACTGCCGCTATTTTTATGAAAGGCAAGCGATTGGCTAAAATTTTGGTGTACATATTGAGAGCACTCTTAGATACTCTATATCCCACAGAATCAAAGGCAATACATTTTTCTATGGAGCCCATTTTTGAAGAAATCATCAAAACACTTCCGCTATCAGAAATCCTCTCCAAAAGCGGTTCGGTAAATAAAACTACCCCTTTTACATTGAGTTCGAAAGTTGAATTAAAAGAAACCGCGTCAGGAATCAATTGATCTAAATCTGGACCCATTCCTGCATTATTGATAATACTGTCTATCTGGTCAAATCGATCAAATATTTCCTTATGTGATTCTTCTATGCTTTCAATGCGCGTACTGTCTAAAGCAAGAGGGTGAAAATTTTCATGCTGAATGGAATCAATGACTCCGCTCCTACTGGTGCCAATGACAGTATACCCTCTAGCTAGTAATGTTTTAGCTAAAGCCAAACCAATGCCTCTACTGGCTCCCGTAAGTAAAACTGTTTGATTCAATTTTTAAAGTTATTAGGTCTCTAAAGTACAATTATTGATTCAGTACCACAAAAAACTTAACCTAAACGAGTTGCTGCTATAGTTTATGAGGTAGGACTCCAAAATTAAAGTACTTCACAGAAGAAATTTCAAATGGTCCTCAAGATCGACTTATTAATTCTTTTAACCACTCCTGGACCTTCATAAACAAAGCCGGTATAAAGCTGAACAAGTGAAGCTCCTGCTTCCAGTTTTTCCAGTGCATCTTCTGGGGCATGAATACCTCCCACTCCAATGATAGGGAAAGCTTTATTGCTTTTTTCGTGAAGAAAACGGATCACCGCGGTACTTCGATCGGTGACTGGTTTTCCGCTTAAACCGCCCATTTCTTTTTTATTTGCCGAATGAAGTCCCTCTCTTGAAAGTGTTGTATTGGTTGCAATAACCCCATCAATTTTAACCGTAGTAATAATTGCTATAATATCCAGCAATTGCTCCTCTGTCAAATCGGGAGCTATTTTGAGTAAAATAGGTTTGGGATTTGATTTTGATATATTTAAATCTTTAAGCGTTTGCAACAAGTGAGTTAAGGGTTCTTTGTCTTGAAGTGCTCTTAAATTTGGTGTATTGGGTGAACTCACATTCACCACAAAATAATCTACATGGGGAAATAAGGCTTCAAAGCAATAAACATAATCAGCAACCGCCTCTTCATTGGGGGTGATTTTATTTTTTCCAATATTTCCTCCTATAAGTACATCTTTATTGCTTTTCAACCGTTCAACGGCAGCTTCAACGCCTTGGTTATTAAATCCCATGCGATTAATCAATCCGTGGTCTTCGGGCAAACGAAACAAACGTTTCTTGGGATTCCCTGGTTGGGACTTGGGCGTAAGGGTACCGATTTCAATAAATCCAAATCCAAAATTAGAAAGCTCTTTATACAATTTGGCATCTTTATCAAAACCTGCGGCTAAACCTACAGGATTCGGGAAAGTTAAGCCAAAAAGTTTTCGTTCTAAACGTTTATCATTGACTTGATAAACCCCTCGAATGAGACTACCCATGCCTGGAATTCTATGGATGGCTTTAAGCGTCGAAAAGACCGTATGATGAACCCATTCAGGGTCAAAAAGAAAGAGTAGTGGTTTTATAAAGACTTTATACATCCTAATCTAAAAAAAACATCCCGCAGAAAGCGGGATGAAAAAGGCTTATTTTTTTGCAGGTGGCGCATTTAATTTTGAACTCATCTCCAAGGATATGGCTGAGCGTTCAATTTTCAGCTTTCCTGCTAGTGTTTCTATTACACAAGCATTATCCTTATCATTAAGTTCCATGATTTTGGCATGTATTCCACTTTTGGTAATGATACGATCACCCTTACTCATGGAGTTCATAAAGTTCTTTTCTTTTTTTTGTCTTCTTTGTTGGGGTAGTATGATAAAAAAGAAAAATACAACCAACATTAAGAGTAAAAAGGGAAGTTGTCCTGACAAGCCTTCTGGCATAATACGTGTTTTTTGGATTAATTTTTATTGACGTGCTTTGGCTTGTGCCTCACGTTGTTTTTGCTTAATTGGATCTGGTGTTACTTGAGATTTAATTCGTAACATTTCTCTACCAGATGCAG
>JABHDE010000030.1 GCA_018673215.1 Formosa sp.
ATCTGATTTCACCATCTTTTTTTCCTTTGGCTTGTTGTTCTATAGACATAATTACGCTTTTTCTTTAAGTTTAACTCTTCTTCTTTCAGCCCATGAGATTGCATGTTTATCTAAGCTAACTGTTAGATAACGCATAAAACGCTCGTCACGTCTAAATTCAACTTCTAAAGGACCAATAGCCTCTCCAGGAGCAGTAAATTCAAATAAGTGGTAAAAACCACTTTTTTTGTTCTGAATTGGATAGGCTAATTTCTTTAGCCCCCAATCTTCTTTCGATACCATCTTTGCTCCTTTAGAAACGAGTAAGTCCTCGTATTTCTTTACTGTTTCCTTTATCTGAGTGTCAGATAAAACGGGATTCAAGATGAAAACAGTTTCGTAATGATTCATAAATTTATTGTTATTTGTTTTTTAATGGCTGCAAAAGTAAGTATTAATTATTGTTTGAACAACATAAAATAACATTATTTAATGCTGTTTATTTTACTCGTTAATCGGTTTTTTATGAGTTTAATCGATTTATTTTTTGTATAATTGTACCAAATAACTTCCGATAATTAATCCCTGATGACTTTAAATTGCATTATTGTTGATGATAATTCTACGCAAAGGTTAGCTACTTTAAGACAAATTAGTAACCACCCTTATCTCAACTTAATTGGAAAATATACTACTGCAGCTGAAGCAAAAAAATTCCTACTCAATAATCGTGTTGACCTCATTATAATGGAGGTCAACCTTTCTATTTCTGATGGTTTTGAAATCTTAGATATCTACAAAATATCTCCAGAAAACTCCTCTCCATACGTTATCATTACTAGTGAAGACACTTCTCATGCTTTTAGAGCATTTGAATATAATGTGATTGATTACCTAGAAAAACCAGTAAACAAAAATCGTTTTAGCGAGGCAGTTTCTAAAGCTTTACTCGACGCAAAAATGAAAGAAAATTACCAAGATTATGACGGAGAACATATCTTTGTGAAAAGTGATCTCAAAAAACGCAAAATATATATTAACGAGATTAAATGGATCGAAGCACTTGGAGACTATGTGAAATTAATTACGAACAACAAAAGTTTCGTGATTCTTTCTACAATGAAAGCCTTTGAACATGAACTGCCTAAAGGACTGTTTTTGAGAATTCATAAGTCCTATATAGTCAATCTTAAAAAAGTAGAACGCTACGACAGTAAACATGTCGAGATCGAAAAAACCAAACTTCCTTTAAGTAGAACTCGAAAAACACAATTAAGTCAAGCGTTAGATGTTATTGTGAATTAATAATTATCTACGTTAATAAGCAAGCGAACCGCTCTAAAGTCCTTTGTACTTGAAAAACTCATTTTAATTTTTTGTAGCACAGATTTTGTTTTTACAAGCGATTGCTTTTGAGGGATTTTAAGTAGGATATTTTTATGATATTGATTCCTAATTCTAGAGACTATAGGGAATTCAGGTCCAAGAACATTATCTTTAAAAACATGTCTTAAACTCGTTGCTAACCAATCGGCTCCCTCATTTACTTTATTATAATCTTTATGTTTGAGAGTCAATTTAATGATTCGGCAATATGGCGGGTACTTATAAATACGGCGGTCTTCTAACTGCTCAAAAAACATGGACTCATAATCATTTATTGAAACTTGCTGAAGAATGGTGTGATAGGGATTATAGGTTTGAACAATTACTTTACCTCTTATATCAGTTCGCCCTGCACGCCCTGCTACTTGTTGCAACAATTGAAAACTGCGTTCATGCGCTCTAAAATCAGGGAAATTAATTAATTGATCGGCGTTCAAAACACCTACCAATTTCACATGTCTAAAATCCAACCCTTTAGTAACCATTTGGGTTCCCACTAAAATATCAACTTCTTTATTTTCAAAACTTGCTATGATTCGATCGTAACTGTATTTCCCTCGAGTGGTATCTAAATCCATACGAGCTACTTTAGCATCTGGAAATATCAATTCAATTTCTTGTTGAATTTGTTCCGTTCCAAATCCTTTGCTATCTATTTCTACTCCTCCACACGCTCCACAAAACTGTTGCATAGCCATCGCATGACTGCAATAATGACAACGGAGTTGATTTTTATATTGGTGAAATGTTAAACTTACGTCACAGTTTGGACATTCTGGGGTATGCCCACAAGTATTGCAAGAAACAACTGGGGAATATCCACGCCTATTTTGAAATAAAATAACCTGGCATTCTGCCTCTAAAGTATCTTTTATTTCAGCTATTAAACGGTCGCTAAAATGACCTGTCATACGTTTTCGCTTGTATTTATCTGTCAGATCTACCAGTTCAATTTCTGGCATTAATACATTATTGAAACGTTTATTGAGCGCTACATATCCGTATTTTCTTTCTTTCGTGGCATTAAAAAAACTTTCTAAACTCGGAGTCGCGGAACCCAAAAGCGTTTTTGATTCAAACAAAGCTGCTAAAACAATTGCAGTATCTCTTGCATGGTACCGAGGGGAAGGATCAAATTGTTTGTAGGATTGCTCATGCTCTTCATCAACGATAACAAGTCCTAAATTGCTAAAAGGAAGAAAAACAGAAGACCGTGCACCAATGACAACCCGAGCATTTTCAGTGTGATTTAAAACATGATTCCATACCTCAACACGTTCATTTTGTGAATAACGCGAATGGTAAACTGCTATTTGGTTTCCAAAATACTTTTGTAAACGTTGTACCAATTGAGAAGTTAATGCAATTTCTGGAACTAAATACAACGCCTGCTTTCCTTGTGATAAAACCGATTCAATTTTCTTGACATAAACTTCGGTTTTTCCTGAAGAAGTAACACCATGAAGCAAAACAATGTTTTTAGATTCAAACTGGGCGTCTATTTCTTCCAAAGCGGTCTGCTGATAAGAATTCAGTTCAGTTGAAGCATTATCTTCTGAATTCTGAAATTGAATGCGATCGGTCTGGAAATGGTATTCGTCAAAAACCTCTTTATCTATCAATGCTTTAACTTGAGTGGAAGTCGCATTACTTTTAATCTTTAAATCGGCGACTTTTATTTGTTTAGAAGTTGTCGCCAAACTAAAGTAACTCAAAACAATCTCACGTTGTTTTGAAGCGTTTTTAAGAGTTTCTACTAGTATTTGTAAAGCATTTTCATGCTGATAATTGGCATGTAAACGGACACAGTGTATTAATTTAGGCTTGTATTTTTCAGATAATTCCTGTTCCAAAGCTATCACTTTATGATCTAGCAAACGTTTTAAAACTGGAAAGGAATTTTTTCTATCAATAATAGCATTGATTTCATCAACTTTTAAACTAGACTGCTGTTGCAAAGCTTCAAACACCAAATATTCATCATCTTTCAAATTATTAACTTCAAATTCTACGGATGGATTTAGAGAAATAATTGTTTCACTTTCCAATAAAAATGCATTGGGCATCGCAGCACGCATAATTTCTCCCAAACTACACAAATAATAACTTGACATCCATTCCCACAATTTGAACTGAAAAGAATTTATGACAGGAACTTCATCTAATATACTGTGTATTGACTTAGCTTCATAAGCTATAGGAGCGTTGTGGTGAAGATTATATACAATACCAGTATAAACTTTATTTTTTCTAAAAGGAACCGCGACTCTTACTCCTATTTTTATGAAATCTGCTTCCGCTTTGGTAACGGCATAAGTAAAGTTACGCTCTAATGAAAGCGGTAAAATAACGTCGATAAAAAAAACATCTACGACGCGCATTTTTTCTTTAAGAATTGAAGAGAGGAATTTAATTCATGACCCAGTAGAATAATATTTGCATTCAACCAAAAGTAAAATAGGAGGATTAACAAAGCACCTATGGAACCATATAATTCATTATAAGTTGAAAAATTTTCAATGTATAAACCAAATAAATAAGAGCTCAAAATAATCAGAAAGGTTGTAAACAAAGCTCCCACAGAAAAGAAACTAGATAATTTCCCGTCTTTCGTTCCAAAATAATATAAGCTTGCCATACTCAGATATATCATAAGAACAAAAAAGAAATACTTCGCTTGAGTGATCCAAAAGAGTTCGTTGCTGGCATCGCCAGAACCAAACCTTTCTACTATGGGGTGAATTAAATAAATTTGAGCATAGCCAAATCCAACAACCGTTAATATTAAAAGAACAACAAGGATGATTGCCACTCCAAAAGCATAAAAATATTGTTTAATAAAATTACGATTGAGTTGTTGATGATATGAGTTTTCAAACCCCGAAAACACTGCATTAACTCCGTTAGCCATCAAAAACATAGAAACTAAAAATACTGTAGAAAGAAGACCCCCTGTACTCCTATTATTAATGTTCTCAAAAATATTTTGATTGAAAAACTCAGAGGTTTGTGGTGGTAAAAAAGAATCCAAAAAACCTAAAAAATCAACCTTAAAATTATCAACTGGAATGTAGGGAATAAGAATGATAATAAACAACAGAAAAGGAAATACCGCTGTAAAAAAACTAAATGCAATGGCACTGGCACGAGTAGTAAGGGCACCTTTAAAAATACCAATCACATACATTTCTAGTAAATCATAACATGAAAAGCCTTCAAATCCAGGGAGGTTGACTCGTTTTAAGAGTTTTACAATCCAATTTACAATTGGAATTTTATTAAGTTTATTTTCAATTGGTTGACTCATTAAACCGCCTTGAGACTTAAATCCATATTTGAAACAGAGTGAGTCAAAGATCCACATGAAATATAATTTACGCCACATTCAGCATAAAACCTTAGGGTAACTTCATCAATACCTCCAGAAGATTCTGTCTGACATTGATCTCCAATAAGTTTTATAGCTTTTTGAGTATCAGTATAATTGAAGTTATCAATTAAAATTCTATGCACCCCTTTATTCTCTAAAATTTCTTCAATTTCCTCCAAATCTCGGGCTTCCACCACAATTTGCAGATCCAATTGGTGCTTTTTTAAATACTCTTTTGTTGTAGAAATTGCTTTGGTAATTCCTCCCGCAAAATCAATATGATTGTCTTTTAACATAATCATATCATATAAAGCAAATCTGTGGTTGACTCCTCCACCAATAGCTACTGCCCATTTCTCTAAGGCTCTAAATCCCGGAGTTGTTTTTCGTGTATCTAATATTTTAGTGTCTGTACCTTTCAAAATTTCAACATAGGAATGGGTTTTAGATGCAATCGCACTCATACGTTGCATTGCATTAAGGACAATTCGCTCGGCTTTAAGGATGGACTGTTTAGATCCTTCTACATAAAAAGCAATATCGCCAAATTTAACTTCAGCCCCATCTTTAATGAGTGTTTCAATTTGTAAATCAGGATCTACGTAATGAAAAACTTGTTTTGCAAAATTGACGCCTGCTATTACGCCATTGTCTTTAATTAATAACTTTGCTTTTCCAACAGCATCGGAAGGAATACATGCTAAAGAACTGTAGTCTCCATCTCCTACATCTTCGCGGATTGCATTGGCAATTATTAATTGTACTTCATTTTTAAATTGTTCGTTGGTAATCATGTTTGTAACTTTGTAGCTAAAATATGAATTGTAACGGAAATACGTTCACAATTTTAAAGCCTTATTTTAAAAAAAATAACTTTAGGACATGCAAATTAAACTCATAGCCATTGGAAAAACAGATTTATCAGAATTAGAACGCCTTATATCTGTCTATCAAAATCGGTTATCACATTATGTTCGGTTTTCGTTTGAGATTATTCCTGACCTGAAAAATACCAAAAATTTATCTGAAAAACTTCAAAAAGAAGAAGAGGGTAAATTGATCCTTAGTAAAATAACGTCCACAGATCGATTGATGTTACTAGATGAAAATGGCAAAGAGATGAATTCTATCGAATTTTCCGGATTTCTTCAAAAACAAATGAATTCTGGAATTAAACAATTGGTGTTAGCAATTGGTGGACCGTATGGGTTTTCAGAAGCAGTATATCAAAAAGCATCTGGAACCTTGGCACTTTCAAAAATGACATTTTCACATCAAATGGTTCGACTTTTTGTAATTGAGCAACTGTATAGAGGATTTACAATTCTTAAAAACGAGCCTTATCACCACCGTTAGTATAAAACAAAATAATATGAACATAGTATTCGCTACCAATAACTCCAACAAAATAAAAGAAGTACAAACCCTTCTTCCCTCCAATATAAAGCTAATAAGCCTCAAGGATATTGGATGTTTGGAAGAAATCCCTGAAACTCAAAACACCATCGAAGGCAATGCCATTCAAAAAGCAAATTACATTAAAGAGCACTACGGTCTTGATTGTTTTGCCGACGATACTGGCTTAGAAGTACAGGCTTTAAATGGAGCTCCAGGTGTGTTTTCTGCACGCTATGCTGGCCCTCAACGCAATGCTGACGATAATATGAACTTATTATTATCTAAACTAAAGTCAAAAAACAATCGGCTTGCTCGATTCAAAACAGTTATTGCTTTGCACTTTAAAGGCGAATTGATAACCTTTGAAGGAATTTGTGAAGGAGAAATTACACAAGAAAAAGCAGGGTTCGATGGGTTTGGTTATGATCCAGTATTTCAACCTACAACGTATAAAAAAACTTTTGCCGAAATTTCTTTAGCAGAAAAAAATCGAATTGGACACCGTGGAAAAGCCGTTTCAAAATTGGTCGCATATTTTAAATAAGCATTTAATTAATTAGTGTTATCTTTGCCGCTTGAAATTCCTCA
The DNA here is from genome assembly GCA_018673215.1 of Formosa sp. Lineage (GTDB taxonomy): Bacteria > Bacteroidota > Bacteroidia > Flavobacteriales > Flavobacteriaceae > Hel1-33-131. The sequence continues at coordinate 6,722 of JABHDE010000030.1, forward strand.
GGGTGAGGATGTGTTACAAGGAGCTTGGTTTAGGTATGTTCGATACCCTCTAAGTAACACTTAGAAATTTATCGAATATTAAATTAAGAAAAATGAATGCATTCAAAGAACTTGGACTAGAAGATCATTTAGTTCAAGCCATCAATGACTTAGGTTTTGAAACCCCTAGTGAAGTACAAGAAAAAACAATTCCACTATTATTAGATCAAGAAAGTGACCTCGTCGCTCTAGCACAAACAGGTACTGGAAAAACAGCAGCCTTTGGATTTCCAATGCTACAAAAAATCGACATAAACAGTCGTACGACTCAAGGTCTTATTTTATCTCCAACACGAGAGCTTTGTTTACAAATCACCAATGAAATGAAATTGTACGGTAAGCATTGTAAAGGTCTCAATGTTACCGCTATTTATGGAGGTGCTAGTATTACAGATCAAGCCAACCAAGTAAAAAGAGGTGCGCAAATTATTGTCGCAACCCCAGGAAGAATGAAAGATATGATCAGTAGAAGGTTGGTTGATATCTCCAAAATTGAATACGCTGTTTTAGATGAAGCCGATGAGATGCTTAATATGGGGTTCTTTGAAGATATTACTGAAATTTTATCCTATACTCCATCCGAAAAAAGTACTTGGCTCTTTTCGGCTACCATGCCAAAAGAAGTATCCTTAATTGCTAAAAAATTCATGAACAGCCCATTGGAAGTAACGGTGGGTCACAAAAACATGGGGAGTAAAAATGTTTCTCACGAATATTTTCTTGTAGGAGCACGAGATCGCTACCAAGCACTAAAGCGTTTGGCAGATGCCAATCCAGAAATATTTTCAGTTATATTTTGTAGAACTAAAAGAGACACTCAAAAGGTTGCGGAACAACTCATTGAAGATGGTTACAGTGCAGGGGCACTGCATGGTGATTTAAGTCAAAATCAGCGTGATGTTGTTATGAAGTCTTTTAGAGCCAAACAAATTCAAATGTTGGTTGCAACTGATGTAGCGGCACGTGGTATAGATGTCGATGATATTACACATGTTATCAACTACCAATTACCAGATGAAATAGAAACCTATACGCACAGAAGTGGTCGAACAGGACGTGCTGGTAAATCTGGGATTTCAATGGTGATTGTTTCTAAAAGTGAAGTTCGTAAAATCAAAAGTATCGAACGAATTATTCAAAAAGAATTCATTAAAAAAGAAGTACCGACAGGTATGGAAATATGTGAAGTTCAGCTAAAAGCATCCGCAAATAAAATTCATGATACAGAAATCAACCAAGAGATTGAGCCGTATTTAAATGAGATTAATACTTTATTTGAAGATGTTTCCAAGGATGAACTGATTAAGAAATTCTTTTCATCAGAGTTTACACGATTCTTTAATTATTACAAAAAGTCTAAAGATTTAAAATCTCAATCAGGCAGTCATCCCGAAGACAACTACCGTGCAGATGACAATTCAACCCGATACTTTATTAATATAGGAAGTAAAGATGGCTATGATTGGATGAAACTAAAGGATTTCCTTAGAGACACATTACAACTTAATCAAGACGATGTTTACAAAGTAGATGTTAAAGACAGTTTTGCATTCTTTAACACGGATGCCTCACATAAAGATAAAGTCCTAGAATTCTTTACAGACTTCAAACAAGACGGTCGTTTTATCAATGTTGAAATCACAGAGAAAAAGAGTCGCGATCGCAATCGTGGTGGCGGTGGTCGTCGATCTGGTGGTGGCTACGGCGGTGGCGGTAGAGGTCGCAATGACCGATCTAATAGATCTGGATTCAAATCTGAAAGCAGAGGACGAAGAAGCGACAATAATTCGTCTGGAAGATCGCCCAGACGTTCCTCAGACTTTAAACCTAGTGGTGGAGGCGATTTTTCAAGACCAAGAAAAAGCCGTAGAAAATAAACCATTGTGTTAATTTTTAGTCAAAGTTGAGATTGAACATATCTGTGTAGTATTTGTTTAGTACATTTATATCTTTAACCGAATTAATGAGATCTTATTTCACACTTTTATTACTCTTTGTTGTTCCCTTTTTTGGAACGGCTCAAATTTACAATGCCGTGAAAGGTAAAATTGTAAATTCAGAAACCTTGGGAGCTATGGAAAGTGTGAATATTGTAAACCTCAATCAGGTTATTGGAACAACCACTAATACTGAAGGGCAGTTTGAAATTAGAGCGAAAGCAAACGACACCCTGCACCTCTCCTATTTGGGTTATAAATCAATCAAAGTAAAGGTTAGTAATGACTGGGTCAAATATGGCACTTCCACAACCATAGAACTTACAGAACTGGCTTTAGCACTAGAAGAAGTGAATGTCAATAAACTAAAGCTTACGGGCTACCTTGAAGTAGATATCAAACAAGTCCCCATCCAAAAAAATGTAAGGTATAGTATTTCTGGACTTAACAGTGGATATGAGTCAAGGTCGCGCTCGCCAAGTATGGTGACTAAAGTTTTAGGTACTATTTTTAATCCAGCAGATTTCTTACACAACATTTTTGGCAAAAAACCACGCGAAATGCGAAAGCTGAGAGAAATGAAAAAGCAAGATGAAATTAGAAACTTACTTGCGTCTCGTTTTGACAGAGAAATGCTGATTGCTTTGTTACAGGTTGATAAAATAGATTTAGACCTTCTGATCAGTGAATGCAACTACTCTACAGACTTTATAAGAACTGCAAATGACTTACAAATATTAGACGCTATTAGCGAATGCTATGAAGAATATAAAATTTTAAGTCGGAATAGAAAACGATAAATTTTATATATTTAATGGATAGAAAACCAACTCTATTAAACAATTTTTATATTCATTTAGCACAGATCAAGTACTAAATTCTTATATTTATTGAAAATCAATTGCTTATGAATCCATTTCTTAGAAACGGTTTGGCTATTATTGTTGGGATCTTTATTGGTGCTCTCATTAATTTTGGAATTATATTAATCAGTGGGTCGATTATTCCTCTTCCCCAAGGGGTGGATACTTCTGATATGGAAAGCATTAAAAGTGCTATGCATTTGTATAAACCTAAACATTTTCTGTTTCCATTTTTAGCCCATGCTTTAGGGACATTTTTTGGAGGAACTATCGCTGCAAAAATAGCTGTTGGGACTCAAACAAAAGTAGCTCTGGTGGTAGGGATAGTCTTTTTGTATGGAGGATTTTCTATGGTCATGCAGCTCCCATCACCCCTTTGGTTTAACCTGTTAGATCTTCTACTGGCATATATTCCAATGGCATGGCTAGGTGCTAAGCTTGTGCAGAAATAAAAAACTTATAATTAAATCTATAAATTAGATTTTGTATTCTTCGTCTCAATCCAGCGAGCCATGTACTTTGTACTTTGCATTTGGTGGTGGCTGAGCATCTGCCCAATGAAATTTTGATCACGGTGGGAATCGAGATTACTCAGAAGTGTCTTCACTCGCTTCATAAAATTTGTTTGATGTAATTTTTTTTCAAATCGGTTTTTTAGAATTGAAAAACCCTGTTGTTGAAAATTGCCCCATTCAGCAGCATCGGAGTACAACGCAACCGTACGCACTACAAATGAATCGATAGCATCTTCTACAAAGCCATTGGGTTTCATGCTGCCAAACATCCCTTCTGCCGCCACAGAAGACATGGCACAAGGCGTCCCTGTTAGCATGGCCTGTATGAGCTTGCCTTTTAGACCTGCTCCAAATCGAAGTGGTGCTAACAACACTCTAGCGGAGTTTAAAACTTCAAATGCATCTTCAACAAATCCATGTACCAAAAAACCTTCTTTTTTATTGTGCATTTCTTTGATGATTGGACTGTCATAAGCCCCATAAATATGAAGGTTGGTTTCAGGAAATGCTTTTCGAATGTGGGGCCAAATATCTTTTTTTAAATACCGAACGGCATCTAAATTAGGAGGATGTAAAAAATTCCCAATCGATACAAAATCATGACGTTCGGCATACGACTTACTGTCCGAGTGGGGTTCACAATTTTCAGAAGAAATCATAAAAGGAAGGTAATATAATAGCGAGGAATCAATTTTAAAGGTTTTAGTTAAAATTTCGTATTCGGCTTCGGAAATTACCAACGATAAATCGCTTCTGTAAATACTGGCAATTTCACGCTTGGCAATGTCACTTTTAAAGAAACTAATCGCTGTTTCTTGCTTTGAATTGAACGCTTTTTGACGTTCTTTTCTAAGAAAATGCAAGTCTTCTGTATCTAAAATTCTCAATGCATCTGGGCAGTGTTCGGAAACTCGCCATCCAAATTGTTCTTCGGACATAAACCGGTCAAAAAGAACAACTGCAGGACTTAAAGTTTTTATAAATGTATCAAAACTCGAATGGTTGAGTTGAATTTCAACAACCTCAACGCCTATGGATTCTAAATCAAACGCATGATCTGATTTTTTACACGCAGTGGCAAACGTAATGGTATAATCTTGTGCTTGAAACGTTTCAATCAACTGAAGCATCCGCGATCCTGCCGCCGAAGAATTGGGTTCTGGATACACAAATCCGATGACAAGTAAGGTGGATTTCATAGGGTTAAAAGTTAATTGACATCTTATGTTATTAGGTTATAAAGTTATTGAAATTTAGTTTAAATAATCTATAATTCACTCATAAAATTATGATATAAAATGGAATAAAAACTTAAAAACAAGTCTAATTACTTCGATTGAAAAGCCCTATATTTGTAGCTTCAAAAAATACAACAATTATGTCTTTATCCATGCTAAATGCTATTTCTCCTATAGACGGTCGCTACAGATCAAAAACCGATGCCCTGGCAGAGTTTTTCTCTGAAGAATCTCTTATTAAATACCGGGTTTTAGTTGAGATCGAATATTTTATTGCACTTTGTGAAATTCCTTTACCTCAATTACAAGGGTTTAATACTGCTCTTTTTAAGGACTTAAGAACCATTTATACTGATTTTTCGTTCAAGGACGCGCAAGCTATTAAGGATATTGAAAGCATTACAAATCACGATGTCAAAGCGGTTGAATATTTTATCAAAGATAATTTTGATGCTCTTCAAATTTCTGAATACAAAGAGTTTATTCACTTCGGATTAACCTCTCAAGATATCAATAACACTGCCATACCCCTGAGCATTAAAGAGGCCATCGAATCGGTATATATTCCAGACTATAAAACCTTGGTAGACTGCTTAAAAGGATTGGTGTCTGAATGGGAAAACATTCCATTGTTGGCACGAACCCACGGACAGCCCGCATCACCAACACGATTGGGGAAAGAAATTCAAGTATTTATAACCAGATTAGAAGCACAATTTGAATCTTTGAAATCGATTCCGAATGCCGCAAAATTTGGAGGAGCTACCGGAAATTTTAATGCCCACAAAGTGGCTTACCCCGATGTGGATTGGCAAACATTTGCTACTAATTTTTTAAACGACAAATTAGGGCTTTACCACTCCTTCCCTACCACACAAATTGAACATTACGATCACATGGCTGCACTATTTGATGCCTTAAAACGCATCAATACCATTCTCATAGATTTAGATCGTGATTTTTGGACTTATGTCTCAATGGATTACTTCAAGCAAAAAATTAAAAAAGGCGAGGTCGGCAGTTCGGCGATGCCTCACAAGGTCAATCCTATTGATTTTGAAAATAGTGAAGGGAATTTAGGAATTGCTAATGCTGTTTTTGAGCATTTATCGGCAAAACTACCTGTGTCTAGGTTGCAACGCGATTTAACTGATAGCACGGTTTTGAGAAATGTTGGAGTCCCTTTTGCACATACCATTATTGCATTCAAATCAACCTTAAAAGGATTGCAAAAATTATTGATAAACCCTTCAAAAATAGCTGAGGATTTAGAAAAAAACTGGGCAGTTGTAGCCGAAGCTATTCAAACCATTTTAAGACGTGAAGGATATGCAAACCCTTATGAAGCACTTAAGGGCTTGACTCGAACAAATGAAGCTATCACCCAAACTTCTATATCTAATTTTATTGATACTTTAGAAGTGAGTGAAGCTATTAAAACAGAGTTAAAAGCCATTACACCTTCTAATTACACAGGGATATAAATGATGTTAAGCAAATAAAAAAGCCACGTTGTACGTGGCTTTTTTATGAATAAATTAGGTGAAATTATTACAATAAAAACTTCATAAAACCTTCAACATTGGCATTTTCAGTGTCAAGCTGATCTACAATATTCTCTAGTTCCATAATCTTTGACAGCTCCATATCATCTCCCAAAACTCTGATGATGACAAATCCATTATCTAAAGAAAAGCCAAATATAATGAGTTCATCTATTTCAGAATCTTCCCCTATATATTTAATATAAAGCTTACCATCTGTAGGATTACCTCCCCGCATTAGATCGTTGTATTTCTCTGCTTTTAGGATCGTTTTGACCTTGGCTAGTTGCGATTTTAACTCTTCATCAGTACCATCTTTTAAACTATAGGCAATCATGTTAAGTTTGTCGATCGAATCAACGGCCTCTTGTTGAATGTCTGATAGCTCAATTTGGTCAGGATTTAAAAAAGAAATCGGAATATCAACAGACATAAAACCAGAAGCTTCTTGGTGCTCTACAAAATAAGTTTGAAGCGTTACTTCTTGAGAGCATCCATAAACCAATAGTACTCCAATTAATATTAAAAATTTAAGAAGCTTTCTCATTTATTCTTTTGTTGCTTTTTTAAGCTGATCTCCTCCAGGAACATTCAATTGATTTGTAAGTTTTGATACTTGACGTAAATCAATATCTCCTGTTAAGGACAAAAGAACAGTTTCGATTACACGTTGCTTACCATTGACCGAGATGTTTTCATTTTTTGTAAAATCTCCTAAACCATTCACAAACATAAGGAGTTCTTTGACATGGTTTTCATCTTTGCCTTCTAAAACAAAGAAATTGACCGTTTGATCGCCGTCTTTGATTCGCATAAGCTCCTCAAGCTTTGAGTTTTTAATATATCTGTCAACATCTTTTTTCATGTTATCTGAAACAGAAATATTATCTGTTGTAAAGACAGTCAAATTGTCCAGCATTTTTACTTGATTGATAAAAGCATCGGAATCAGGATCGTTGGTTTGTACATCAATATTGGCCAACATTTTAAACATTTTTTGGTTGACAACAACAGATGTTACATGTTCTTGATCTTCATATTTTTCAAATATGCTTTGCCCTGAAATAATGATGGGGGCAATAAACAAACTAAGAACTACTACAATTTTTTTCATTTTTTTAAATTTAGATTTAATTACTTAATGTTAAATATTTTGTTGGTTGAATTATTAAATTCTTCTAAAAAAGCAACATTTTGTTGACCCTTTTCAAAAGAGTTTGAGATCATGTTTAGAGCATTTAATGGAGCTGATGCTTTATTCATATGACTTGAAATTAAATCAAAGGCTTTCAGAGTTTCATTATAAGTGTATTGTTCTTCACTTGATAGCTCGATAAATTCATTTCTTGACATTAGCGTCGTAAAAACACTGAACATAATAGTCACGACCGCAGCAGAGGCAAACCAACGGTACTTGTTGGAAGAGCTTTGGGTCGCTGTTAAAGGTCTTTGGTAAGAAAGCTGCTTATCTGAAACAAGATAAGTGAATAATGAACGGTAAACTTCCAAGTGAGGCGCCACAGATTCAGTAGTAAAATAGTGTTTTAACTGAGCTTCTTCTTGTAAAGTAGTTTGTCCTTCATCGTACTTTTTTAAAAGACTTTCAATGTTATTTAATTCCATAATTATGGGTCTTTGTTAACTTTTCTCTAATTGATTTTCTAGCCCTTGACAGAGAAACTCTAATGGTGGCTTCACTCATGTCGAGTATCTTTGCTATTTCATTAAACTCATACTGCTCAATATCTCTAAGTTGTATTATTAATTTTTGTTTTTCGGGTAAGGCCTCTATATGTTTTTCTACCCAATAAAGACTGTCATTAACCTCTATTGTTTTGTGTAGGGATAGTGAATGGTCTTCATAATTGTTGTGTACTATTTTTAAGTTTTGTGATTGTTTTGATTTTAAACGATCAAAGCACCAATTTTTTGTCATTGTCATTGCAAATGCTTCAGGACTGTTATAGTCCTTGAATTTTTGCCGATGGTTCCATAATTTTATAAGAACTTCTTGCGTGGCATCTTCAGCTTCCTCAAACGATACTAACAAGCGTTTTGCAACTCGAAAAATCTTGTCCTTGAAAGGAGTAACAATTTTCAAATATTCTGTTTCGTTCATCGCAAATTGGGAGGTTATAAATTAAAGACGACTCATATATTATTTTGTTACAAGAATGTGAAATAATTTTTCTTTTGTAATAATTAGTTTAATTTAGAGGTCTAAGTTCAAAGCTATAAAAAAAAGGATTCAAATCCCCTATATTACAGCATTAATAAAAGTTACACTAAGTAGCTGACAAATATATTAAATCTTGTTTATGAAATCCATTTTTAAAATTGTACTACTCTTTATTGTTTTTAGTCTCACATTCAGTTGTTTTGAAGACAATGACGATTCCATTTCTGGAACAACCGATATCAAAGATTTTGTTTGGAATGCAATGAATTTTGCCTATCTCTATAAAGATAACAGTCCCGATTTGGCTGATGATCGTTTTGCGTCAGAAGGCGATTATCAAAGTTTTTTAAATGGTTATGAAACGCCAGAAGAATTGTTTGAAAGTTTAGTTTATGATCGAGAAACTGTGGATCGTTTTAGTTGGATTACAAGTGATTATATTGCTCTGGAGCAACAATTCAGTGGCGTGACTAAAACTAATGGTGCTGAATTTAATTTTTATTATATTCCTGGTAGTACGAGTGATGTTTTTGGAATTGTACGTATGGTGCAACCAAATAGCAATGCGAGCACTAACAATTTGGTGAGAGGACAAATTTTCAATAAAATTGATGGCATCTCATTGACAGAGGATAATCTTCAAACGCTTTTGGGTAGTGAAAACTATACACTCCATTTAGCAACCTATAACAACAATGGAACAGAAATTCAGGATGACGATAATCTAACTGATGGAACTGAAACAATAACACTAACAAAAACCATCTTTTCTGAAAACCCAATCTTTAAATCAGAGATCTTTAGTTTAAACAATGAAAATGTGGGATATCTAATGTATAATGGGTTTGTAGCTGATTATGACGGACAACTCAATACTATATTTGCGGAGTTTCAAGCACAGAACATACAGCACTTAATATTAGATTTGCGCTATAACCCAGGCGGGAGTGTAAATTCCGCGTCTGTTTTAGGGAGTATGATTACTGGTATTTCTAATGAAGTATTTGCTAAGTTACAATACAACAGTGATTTGCAGAACAACAATAGAAATTACAACTTCACAAGCACGCTTTCAGAAGGAGTTTCTATCAACACGGTTGGACTCAACAAGGTTCATGTCATCACCACTGGGAGTTCTGCATCTGCTAGTGAAATGATTATAAACAGCCTTAGATCATATATTGATGTGGTTCAAATAGGAACTACTACTGTTGGGAAATCGCAAGCATCTGTAACGCTTTATGATTCTCCTGATTATAGTAGACAAGGCGCTAACCCTGGCCATTTATATGCAGTTCAACCCTTAGTAGCTATTACTGTAAATAAAGACAACGAAGCGGTTCCATCAACGGGACTCATAGCAACTATTGAAGTGAAAGAAAATGTTTCAAATTACGGAGTATTAGGAGAAGTAAACGAACCTTTACTTGCAGCTGCACTTGCGTCTGTTGGAACTGGAAGATTTGGTGTTAATTTTTATGGCATCAGTCCCATCCTAGACTCCAATTCATTTAAACCACATTCACAAGAAATGTATTTAGATTAATTTCTCATTTAAAGAGTGAGATTAAAACCTAGCCTTACATTTCTTCCTTTAGTTGAGTAGCCAGGAACATCTTCATAAGACTCGTTTAGGATGTTATCAAGACCTCCAAAAAACTTCACCTTACTTTTTAAGGCAGTATGGCTTATATAAAAATTCAATATGCTAAAACTATCTAAAAGAGGTACAAAACTGTTTTCAAATCTTTCGTGAGTATATTGATATGATAAAGAGGTGAAAGTAGTATTTGAAATTTCATAACCAAATTGAACATTCGCTTTATGTTTTGGGATTCTACGTGCCAATGCTTCTTTGTATTCAACAAAAGTATAATTAGCTTCAATAGATAATTTTTCTATTAGAGTAGCGTTCAACTCAAGCTCCACTCCTTTTGCATTTAGTACATCAGCCGCATTTAAATACCCACCGTTTATCCACAACACAGTATTTATTTCCTCTCTATTAAAAAATAAGCTAGAAAATCTAAAATTAGAATTCAGTTTAAATTCTATCCCTGCTTCGATGGTTAAATTTTCTTCCGGTTGTAAGTTTGGGTTTGCTCCAAAATCTCCATACAAATGAGACAAGGAAGGGGTTATAAAGGAGGTGCTATAAGAACCAAAAAACTTGGTGTAACCAGTGTTAGATTTAAATGTAAACGATGGGTTAAGATTGTAAATAAAATGAGATCCGTAAACATTATGGTTATTCAGGCGCACCCCTGCATTCATATGAAAACCAAAATCTGAGACATATACAAAATTCGCATAAGGATCTGTAATACTAAACGTTTCATCACTAACAAAGGTTGCGTTATTTTCGATTACATTCAGCCCAATAATTGTATAAAATGTATCGTCAAAAACATATTTGTTATAAACATCAAACATCAAGTTTCTGGATGTGTAGAGCGATGGAAAATCAGAGACAAATTCTCTATCGTATTCACTAAAGGCTGCATTCAAATTAAGACTTCCATTATTATATTTAAATTGAGATGACACGCCTACACGTGATTGTGAACTGTTAAATTCATCTGCGGTATCTACTAAATTAAAATTCATATCAAATCCATCAATATCAGATTTTGAATCGGTGTGATTTCCGTAAAAATTAAAAGAAAATGCAGAACTAAATTTATAACCCAGGTTTACATCAATTCCATATTTAGAAAATGCATCTTTTTCATTTGTTTGACTAATTACAGCCGATAAGCCGTCAGAAAATTGGTTGTTAAAAGCGGCACGGTAAGTAAACTTTTTGAGAGTCCCACTAAAAGCGACTGCATTATTAAAATCCGCAATGTTATTATTTTGATCTGATTCGGTTTGATTTGTTCCTATACTTGACGAAAAATCAGCACTAATTTTTTTAGCACTCGCTGCTTTAGTAGAAATATTAATAACAGCAGTAGCGGCTCCACTTCCATAGAGTGTACTTGCAGCACCTTTGATAATTTCAATAGATTCAATTTGATTCAGGTTTAAAAGTCTTAAATCATAACCCCCTGAAATTTGAGATGGGTCGTTGACTTGGATTCCGTCTATTAGCACCAACACTTGCCGGTTTCGCCCCCCCCGAACATAGACTCCTAAATTTTGTCCAGCATTACTTCTACTTCCGTTAATTTCAATTCCACTTTTAGTATTTATAAGTTCAGAAATGGTTCGACCTTGATACTTTTCAATTTCTTGTTGAGAAATTTTAATCACTGTTTTACCAGAGTTTTCACGTTTTAGCTTAAAACGGGAATCAGTCACTACAACTTCTTCTAAAGATTCTTCTGGAACGTTTTGGGCAATAATTTGAGATTGAGCACACAAACATAATGCAATTAATAGGTAAGATTTAAAGTTCATTTTGATTTAATTACTCGAAATAATAGGGCATACATTATTGTATGAAAACTTTTATCCCGAAAGTTTAACATTGTTTTTGAATCAGGCAGGTCTCCTGGCTTACGTCTTTTGATGAGTCTTCCCAGAAATTTCCAGTGACAAAGAATAGAATCAAAAGCATTTTGCAAACGCAAAACTAAGTATACAGTTGCGGGAACAGCTCTGGAATTTAACCAGATTCCCTTTTAATTGAATCTCTAAATGTTAAAAATTCAAACCAAAATTCATTTCAAATTTAAAAAATTCTAACACATTTAGATAGAGTTAATTGAATTATTATTATTATTTTTGTTAAAAATAATTCCTATGTCAAACACCTACTTAACTAAAAGACAAATTGTTATAATAGCATTTTTGCTAGTTGCTGTTTTGCTAAGACTGATTCCACACCTCCCAAATTTCACTCCTGTCACTGCTATAGCTCTTTTTGGAGGATTGTATTTTACTAGAAAATCTTGGGCTTATCTAGCGCCCCTTTTTATTATGGTAATTTCTGACCTTTTTATAGGATTTCATTCTATTTCCATTTCTGTGTATGCTGCATTTTTATTAGTCAGTTTTATTGGTACCCAAACCAAAAAACCCAGTGTATTCACTATATTTTTAAGCAGTATTAGTTTTTTCATCATTACTAATTTTGGGGTATGGCTGATAGGGTATCCAAAAACTTGGACAGGATTTGTTGAATGTTACACCCTAGCTATTCCGTTTTTTAGAAATTCTCTATTAGGAGATTTCTTCTATTCTGGAGCGATGATTCTCGGATTTAATTATGTTCAGAATAAATATCTTAACTTAGCCTAAGAGTTTTATCTCTTTTAAATTTCTATTAACCAAACACCTTTTTAAAGGTTTAACTTATCTATTATGGAATTTGTAATTCTAGCTTGTATAGTGATTGGCTTTGTTTTATTGGCTTTATATCTCAAAAAGCCAAATACTAATTTTGATGAGCAAATAGAACAGAAAGATTTAAGAATTACTCAGTTAGAAAAAGAATGTATAGAAAAAGAAACACATCTTTCCAATTTAAACAAACAGCTCGAAGTTGCCTATGCAAAAACAGAGGCCTTTGAACAACTAAAAACTGAAAAAGCAAAGCTAGAGGAGGGTGTTAAACGCCTTGAAATAGAGCGAAATAATTTAAAGGGAGAAACGATTTCATTTCAAAAAGCAGAGGAAGGCAGACAACTTGAATCTAATAAAAATATTGCTGCAGCTGTGACCCTTCAACAATCTTTAGAAAAAGAAAAAGCACGCTTAAACGATGAGCGTGTAAAAGAAAAAGAAGTTTTACTGGACAAGATGAAACGCAAATGGTCTGAACACGAAAAAGATGTTCAAAACCACATTCAACAAATATGTAGAAATAACATTATTACTTACATCAGTCAAGAGGACTTTCCACACCCTAGAAATAAACCTGACAACTCTATTGAAATTATGGACCAGTTGGTGGTTTTTGATGCAAAAAGTCCCGCTAATGACGATTTGACAAATTTCCCAAAATACATCAAACTACAAACTGAAAGTTTAAAAAAATATGCTAAACATGATAATGTAAAAAATGATTTGTTTTTAGTAATTCCTTCAAACACCTTAGATGTTATTAATCAGTTTCATTATAATATTGGCGATTATAACGTCTACATCATCACCAAAGATGCTTTAGAGCCTATTATATTAAGTTTAAAAAAAATAGAGGAATATGAATTTGCCGACAAACTAAGTCCTGAAGATCGCGACAATGTTTGCAGAATCATTGGTAAATTTGCCCATACGACTAAAAGACGTATTCAAATTGATGAATTTTTTGCACGCGAATTTCTAGACACTTTGAGTAAAGCTGGCTCCCAACTTCCAAGAGATATCTTAGAAAATGTCATCAAATTTGAAAATGCTGAAAAGCTAAACCCTCCTATGGAAAAGCGAAATAAACAAATCTTAACTAAAGATTTAAAAGATCAGGTTGATAAGCTCGAAAATGAAATGCAACTTAGAGCGATTCCGAAAATTGAAACTAAAATAGATTTTGATCAGTAGATTTTAACGATTTTTTAAAACGACCTCGCTAAATTAAACCCAAAATACACATCGCCTTCCCCCCAGTCGCCAGTACTGGTTCCAAAAACGCCATTGGTATTCATAGATTGAGAATTGGTGAAATGCAGTTGAAAAACATGTCCTCCGGTTTCTAAATCGACCCCTATTGAAAATGGATTATTGTATAAGGATGCTGCACTTCGGTTTAAATGCATGCCGTATTCCATGTTGACAGACCAACGTGCGCCTAACTTGTAACGTCCCCCTAAAGCGACTCCATATTGTGAGTTTTTTTGTGAATTGTCTATTACATAATTGTCATGAAAAAATGTAGGGGACACTAAAAGAGAGAGTTCTCTTGTTATTTTTCGAGAAATCAACAATTGCCCTACATAACTCAATCGATGTTCAAACTTTAACTTAGGTAGGTTATCGGTATCCAGTGCCGTATTTGCTAAAACAGATGCATATCCTACAACCGTAAATGGCATTTTACCTTCTTCTTGTCTTACCAATCTAAGTTTGGCTCCTATTTCATAGATTTTTTGATTAGAGCTTCTAGAAGCACTTACATTAAAATTATCAGAAACCCCATATACAAAGTTCAAATGGGTCACAGCTTCATCCAATCCAAAAAGGTTTTCAAATCCATTTTTAACCGTTCCAAATCGATGGGATACGATAAAGTTAAATCCACCTTTAGCGACTAACTTAGTAGATTCAAAATTTATCACTTTGAGCCCCTTAAATACGGCAGAAGCATATACAGGTGTTTGAGAATCTGTATCAATCTCACTCAACAAATCTTCTTGAGAGAAGAGAAATACACTAAAAAGTAAAAACAGGGAGGTTAGATTTTTTTTCATTGGTTAAAGTTAAAAAAAATCATTAAAAATGCATTTAATAGTTTTTAAAATTATTGTGAGCTAATTATTATTGTTTGATAATACGCTTCGTTTGAGAAAAATTTGGTGTACTGATGTTCATAATATAAACACCTGAATTCCATTCTGAGGTATTGATTTTTGAATTTAATTGGTCCATTTCAGATTGAAAAACCAAAGTTCCTAAAACACTGTACACAGAGACGCTTGCTTTTTGAACGCTAACAGGAAACTCTACATTCAGTTCTCTAAACGTTGGGTTTGGATACACATTGAATTCAGGCAGTGCTGCAATCGTTTCAGTACCCAGTGTTGAAGCAGCTCCGCCTCTAGCTCCATGATAGGCTAAAGTAAGACCTGATCCCTTTGCCCATAGCAATGGAAGGGCTGTATTGGTCGTTGTTGTAAAAACATAATCGTTAGAATCACCCGTATTTAGTGCTCGAGTGGCTACAATTGTACGTACGCCACTCGTAACCGTATTACTTAATGATGTCCAATCTTGAGAAGCATCAACATTTGGAGCATTTTGAGCCCCTGTTAAATTTCGATCTTTTAGACCTGTACTGTCGTAAAGAATTACGTCTTCACCACCTGCACCCATAGAATTACCAGTATTTGCATTTAGAGCAACTGCCAACCAAACATCATCAGGTCCTACCATGGTCATAGTAACTTTGTTTGTTGTACCATTCACATCAAACTGTACCGTAAATCCAGTCGTAAGTGTTACAACGCCTGTGGAAACGTTTTGCGCGAATCCGTAAGCGGAGATTAATAAAGAAAGTATTAAAGTAATTTTTTTCATAGTATTTGTATTTAGAGTTATTTATTTAAAATGGTATTTAATGTTTTATCGTTGTGCATTTTGGCAAAATCTAAAGGCGATTGGCCAACATTGTTTTTCATATAGGCACTGGCGTTTGCGTTCATTAATAGGCTAGCGAGTTCCTGATTGTTAAACATCACGGCATAATGCAAAGCAGTTGCACCGTTGGCATCAGTGAGGTTAGGGTCTGCTCCAGCTTCTATCAATGCTTTGGCAATTTCTACATGTCCTTTGACCACCGCAGCCATTAAGGGCGTGCCATCATCGCTATTGCCGTTGATGTTGTCAACCTTATCAATTAGGTAGTTGGCTACTTCAATATTATTATAATATGCTGCTAGGGTAAGTGGTGAACTTCCTCTTTTGTTTAATGAATCTACAATTTTTGGGTTTGAAGTGAAAAAGACGTCCATTTCTTCAGCTGTTCCTGTACGTGCACAGTCAAACACATCTGTTTGAGCAAAGGAAAAGTTTAAGGTTAAAATGAGTAACAGATACTTCATATATTATTTTATAACACTACATTGATCGAGCTTGATCTCTTCTAATAAATCGTCAAATCCGATGCAACGGCCTTTAATGGCAATCGAATCGTTTACTTTTAAATCACTATTTAGAGTCTCAAATTGACCGTAAATTTTATTACTAATTGTGACGCTTTTATAATCAATAGAAGTGATGACTCCTAAAATTATAATTGTTTGATCTAAATATTTCAGTTCCGCATTTTGAGAGTCTTCAGCAAATTCATTAAAAAAAGACTCTGCATCTAAGTTATAACTAACTGGCTCCTCACTAATTATCCTGTGATCTGGATATATATAATGATAGGCAAAGAGTATACCAACAACCAAAAAAAGACTAAATATAACTTTGTTTCTCATTTATGCTAATATAGGTAAACAAAAATTAAGATTAAGATTAATATTAAGATTAATATCATATTCTATATTATCTAAAAAAAAAAGAATTAAATTTGAAAGGTAGAAAACAATAATTGACATGAGAATCACACAATATATTTTTATAATAACACTTGCTTTTTTAATTATTTCCTGTACAAATGCTAGTGAGAATGACCTTATAGACCAAGTAGATCCACAACTAGTTATTACATATTCAGACTATATCAAACCCATATTTGATTCCAACTGTATTGCTTGCCATTCCAACCCCGCAATCAATGGTGCTGGAGTTCCCTTAACAACACTAAGTGAGGTTCAGAGCTCTATCGAAAATACAAATTTGATTGATCGGATCAACAGACAGTCTGGAGAAAGTGGTTTTATGCCTCTTGGCGGTTCTCGAATTCCACAAGCATCTATTGATTTGATTATACAATGGCAAACAGAAGGATTTGCTGAATAACAGCATACAATAACAATGAAAAATATACATCTATTATTCTTACTTATTTCTTTTTTAGGGTTTTCTCAAAGTAAATACCTCACCAAATCAGGGGTTCTAAATTTTGAAGCTAGTGTGGAAGCTTTTGAAGAAATAAAAGCGACCAATACTAATGTTACCTCAATTTTAAATACCGAAAATGGACAATTTGCAGCACTCGCACTTGTCAAAGGATTCCGTTTTAAAAATGCACTTATGGAAGAGCATTTTAATGAAAGTTATGCTGAATCAGATGAGTATCCCAAAGCAATTTTTAAAGGAAAATTAGCTGATTTCTCGTTGGAAAATATCCAAACTACTTATATTATCAATGGGAGTCTGAGTTTTCATGGAGTTACAAAAACGTTAGAAAACGTGTCTGTTAAAATTACTCCTTCTGAAAATTCGTTCATACTTACAGGATCATTTGAAATTGCGCCAAATGATTTTGACATCGAAATTCCAAGCATTGTCAGTTCAAAAATTGCAGAAATAGTAACGGTGGTTTTTGATTTTGAGTTGATAAAAAAAAGCGACTAAAAAGTCGCTTTAATTATTTATTTACTCAAATACATTTTCCTTCTAGAGTAAAGATTGTAAAATTCATCGTCTTTTAGACTGTCAATAAACAAAATACTTTCACCTGTACTTTTCATTTCAGGTCCTAGTTGTTTGTTGACATTTGGAAACTTATTAAACGAAAAGACCGGTTGTTTGATGGCATAGCCTTCCAAATGTGGTTTAAAATCAAAATCGGTGACTTTCTTTTCGCCTAACATCACTTTAGTTGCATAATTTACATAAGGTTCTCCGTATGCTTTCGCAATAAATGGAACTGTACGAGACGCTCTAGGATTCGCTTCAATGATGTAAACCATATCATCTTTAACAGCAAACTGTATATTTATCAGTCCGACCGTATTCAGCGCTAAGGCGATTTTTTTGGTATGATCCTTTATCTGCTGCATTACCAAATTCCCCAAGTTAAATGGTGGCAAGGTTGCATTACTATCGCCAGAGTGAATTCCACAAGGTTCTATATGCTCCATAATTCCAATGATATATACATTTTCACCATCGCAAATTGCATCGGCTTCAGCTTCTATTGCACCATCTAAATAATGATCTAACAATAACTGATTTCCTGGCATTCTGCTTTGTAATTCAACAACATGTTTTTCTAACTCTTCTTTGTTAATTACAATTTTCATTCCCTGTCCTCCAAGAACATAAGACGGACGAACCAAGATTGGAAAATCCAATACATCTGCAATTGCTGCAGCCTCATCGGCCGTAGTCGCGATATCAAATTCAGGATAAGGAATGTTATTTTCTTTCAAAAGGTTTGAAAACAGACCTCTGTCTTCAGCTAAATGTAAAGATTCAAAACTCGTTCCTAAAATTTTAACACCATATTTAGTTAGTTTTTCAGCAAGTTTCAAAGCCGTTTGACCTCCCAACTGAACAATCACTCCTTCTGGTTTTTCATGTTTGATGATATCATAGATATGCTCCCAAAAAACAGGCTCAAAATATAATTTATCTGCCGTATCAAAATCGGTAGAAACTGTTTCAGGGTTACAGTTGATCATAATGGTTTCATAGCCACATTCTGCAGCTGCCAAAACACCATGCACACAACAGTAATCAAACTCAATACCTTGACCTATTCGGTTGGGACCAGACCCTAAAACAATGACTTTTTTCTTATCTGAAACAATGCTTTCGTTGTCCGAAAAACGGTTTCCGTCGGCAGTTTCCATATCACTTTCAAATGTTGAATAGTAATAAGGAGTTTTCGCCTCAAACTCTGCAGCACAAGTATCTACTAATTTGTACACACGGTTGATTCCAAATTCTTCTCGCTTATTATAAACTTGACTTTCCAAACAACCCAACATATGCGCAATTTGTCGATCGCCATATCCTTTCTGCTTTGCTTCAAGTAACAGAGGTTTTTCGATAGAATCAATTTTATAGTAAGAAATTTCATTTTTTAGATGATATAATTCATCGTATTGTTTTAAAAACCACATGTCAATTTTAGTGATTTCATGAATACGACTTAAAGGAATTCCCATCTGAATAGCGTCGTAAATAATAAACACACGATCCCATGAAGCATGAGTTAATTTTTCAATAATTTGATTGTAATCTTTGTTTTCTTTTCCGTCTGCTCCTAAGCCATTTCGTTTGATTTCTAAGGACTGGGTCGCTTTATGCAGAGCCTCTTGAAATGAACGTCCTATTCCCATCACTTCCCCAACAGATTTCATCTGCAAACCTAAGGTCCTGTCTGAACCTTCAAATTTATCAAAGTTCCAACGTGGAATTTTAACAATTACGTAATCCAATGTTGGTTCAAATAATGCAGAAGTCGATTTTGTAATTTGATTATTGAGTTCATCTAAGTGGTAACCTAGAGCTAATTTTGCTGCAATTTTTGCAATGGGATAGCCCGTTGCTTTACTTGCTAATGCTGAAGATCGTGATACACGCGGATTAATTTCGATGGCAATAATGTCTTCATTTTCATCAGGTGATACTGCAAATTGAACGTTACATCCCCCTGCAAAATCTCCGATACTGCGCATCATATGAATGGCCATATCACGCATTTTTTGATAGGTTCGATCGCTCAAAGTCATGGCAGGAGCCACTGTAATTGAATCCCCAGTATGAATCCCCATTGGGTCCATATTTTCGATTGAACAAATAATCACTACATTATTATTGGAATCTCTAAGCAATTCTAATTCGTATTCTTTCCAACCTAACAAGGCCTTATCAATCATAACCTCATGGATGGGAGAAATTTCTAGTCCACGAGTTAATAATTCATCGAAATCTTCTTCTTTATGTACAATGGCAGCACCATCACCACCAAGAGTAAAGGAAGCTCTTATAACAAGCGGAAACCCAAATTCTTGTGCAATTTCTTTTCCTTTCAAGAAAGAAGTTGCTGTCGCTTGTGGTGCCATAGGGATTCCTATTTTAAGCATCAATTCACGAAACTTCTCTCTGTCTTCTGTAATATTGATCGCCTCAATATCAACCCCTATAATATCCACGTCAAAATCTTCCCAAATTCCTTTTTCGTCCGCTTCTATACATAGGTTTAGAGCGGTTTGCCCCCCCATTGTCGGTAGAACTGCATCAATTTGAGGGTGTTCTTTTAAAATTTTTATAATTGACTTTGTGGTCAGTGGAAGCAAATATACATGATCAGCCATAGTTGGATCTGTCATGATGGTTGCTGGGTTTGAATTAATTAGAATCGTTTCAATCCCATCTTCTCTTAAGGATCGGAGAGCTTGTGTTCCAGAATAATCGAATTCACAGGCCTGCCCGATAACGATGGGTCCGGAACCTATGATTAATATTGATTTAAGATCTTTACTTTTAGGCATTTTTTATTGTAATTGATTGTATTATAATAGGATACGAAATTAAGTAACGTTTAGGTATAAAAAAAGGCGTTGCTACAAGCAACACCTTTAATATATTAACAATTGTTAATCATTATTTTTTGTGACGAAGTTCAGAAGATACACTTATCTTTTTTCTTCCTTTAGCACGTCTTCTAGCAAGAACTTTTCTTCCATTGGCAGAAGCCATTCTTTCTCTAAAACCATGTTTGTTTTTTCTTTTTCTTTTCGATGGTTGAAACGTTCTTTTCATTACAGTATATTTTTAAAACTTTTTCTAGTCTAGTTATCTTTAAAAAATGCGCTCAAGTCCTCACTCTAAGCGCGGTGCAAATATACAAAGAGTTTTTACTTTCACAAACCTAATTTTAAAATAATTTTGATTTGTTTTTACTACCTTTGAACTCACAAAATAAACAACCTTAAATATGTTCAACAAAAATATAAAATTAGTTTTAGCTACCGCTATCATAGCCTATGGGATATATCAAATTACAGAAACCTATGTTGGAAATGGGATCATGCTCCTTGTACTGGCTTTGGTATTTGTATTTCTCTATTTTAAAAATGAAATGATTCTTTTGGCATTTCTTAAACTTAGAAAACAAGATTTTCCTGGTACGGAGCGACTACTCAACAAAATAAAAAATCCAAAATCGGCATTGACTAAAAAGCAACAGGGTTATTATAATTTCCTAAAAGGAATTATGGTGTCTCAAACAAATATGAACGATGCTGAAAAGTACTTTAAAAATGCCGTCAGCCTTGGGTTATCGATGGACCACGATTTAGCGATGGCTAAATTAAACTTAGCTGGAATAGCTTTTACTAAGCGTCGAAAATTAGAAGCCCAGAAATTATTACAAGAAGCTCAAAAGCTAGACAAAAGAGACATGTTGTCTGAACAAATCAAAATGATGAAGCAACAGATGAAAAAAGCTACGATGCCTAACCAACATTTTGGTGGACAGCAACGTGGCGGGAAGCGACGTTAGTTTTTAACACTGTAATACCCTTTTTCAGGGATGTCTAAAGTGTACAGTTTTCTGGATTTATTATTCAAAAACGCTTCTCTCAACCAAGGGTTGTGTAGCTTCAGTTGTTTGTAGTTAAGACCAAATTTATTCGCAAATTGAACAAAATCTGTCACAGCAGTATCTAGTTGAATTTTTGAAGTTGGAATGGGAGTATATAAATCGGAAGTCGTAAAATTGAAACCATATTTGTGAGGATGGTTTATAATTTCTTTTAAAGCTACTATTCTAAATATGTAACGCCCCGTTTCTTCTCCAAGCAACAAATCATAATAGTTTGAAACCTGTTGCCTTTCTAGTTGATTAGAAATTCCACGAATTCCAGCATTGTAAGCGGCAGCCGCAAGAGTCCAAGTACCAAATTTTTCTTTGGCTTTTAGCAGATATTTGCAAGCCACGTGAGTTGATAGTTCTAAATGATAACGTTCGTCAACATTTGAATTAATTTCCAATCCATATTCTTTACCCGTAGCTTCCATAATTTGCCAAAACCCTTTAGCCCCTGCAGAAGAAGTTACATTTTGGAGTCCACTTTCTATGAGAGCTAAATATTTGAAATCATCAGGGATTCCATATGATTTTAAAATTGGTTCAATAACAGGGAAATAGCGGTGAGATCGTTTAAACATCAACAATCCGTTAGACTGCCAATAGGTATTTACGAGCAACTCACGATCCATACGTTCGCGAATATCTGGAGTATAGACAGGCAACTCTTCACCTGAGAAATCAAGAAATTTTGGAATTTCCAGTGCATAAACATTATAATCGTTTTCCAAAGAATCGAATCCATTTTCTAGAACTGGTTGACTCGAAAAGGCCAGGACTAAGAATCCAATAAAAGAAATTGTACCTATTGTTAAAAAAATATTTTTGAGGTAATGCATAATAGTGTGGGTTTATTGGTTTAAAAATACAAAAAAAAGCCCAAGTTGTATTAACCAAGAATCAAATTGGGGAGATTTTCGTTCAACCATTTAAATTTATTTAATATCATAATATGGGTACCCCCTTCAACAACAATACAATTTTCAATTTTGTCTATCGGGAAAATAATATCCTTATTACCATGAATATGAATCAAATTTGGATCGCTCTTCTCCTGATTCCAAGAAACAACCTGTTTAATGGCCCAATCTAGATAACGTTTATCAGTGATGGACAGGTATTGTTTGTATAAATTCACTCGCTTTACTATAGGTTTTCCAAAAGCATATTTTGATAATAAATCAATATTTTGAGCAAAAAGACTGGTGGGAACAAATTTATACGCCTTTGTTGTCCCTGCCAATTGAAGGTAAAGCGGTAATTCTTGTCGTGATTTAACACTAGAAATAATGATGATTTTCCTGAACGATTGAACCAAATTCATTTCTTGAGCAATAATCCCTCCAAAAGAGACCCCCACCAAAACAGCATTTGAATGTTTGACTTTAGAACAAAAGCGCAAAGCATACTCTGAAATTGATTCCTCGTGATAAGGGATCATCCATTCCAAAAAGTGAATTTCAAACCTATCAGGATCTAATTGAATGTTTTTAAAAATACTGGGATTTGCAGCTAATCCAGGTAAAAAATAGACAGGTATTTTATTTTCAATCTTATACACTTAGCTAATATAATATAAGTTAGATTATTTTTTGTAAATTTACAGTCTAGAATTTACATAAACCTACTGAAAGATAATTTATTATGGTTGACGCTTCTAATTTTACAGACAATGCATTTTTACGACAATATGAATTAAATGTTGGCGGGGAAATGGCGACTCTGGAATACTCTCAACAAGAACGAAAAATTTTCTTAACCAAACTAAATATTCCAGACGTTTTAATGTCAGATGAATTTCTCGAAAACTTCTTAAAAATTGTTTTGGAGAACATAAGTGAAAAAAACATTAGTGTTGTCCCTACCAGCCCCCCAGTAGCAAAATTTATTCGCGGAAACAGACGTTACAGAAAAATGCTCCCAGTAGGTATTCGTATTTAAATTTACACGAATACTTTTTCAAATTCAAACCTTAACAATCCATCTGAGTCAATTTTATCTAAGGAAACTTCGTGCAAAGTATTTATCAGTTCAGGATTCCAAGGAGCTTTTACTTTGACATAATTTTCTGTAAAGCCGTGAATATAGCCCTCTTTGTTCTCTCCTTCAAATAAAACGGTTCGCTTCTTCCCTATTTGACTTTCATAAAAAGCGCGTCTTTTTTTGGCAGACAAACCTCTGAGCATTTTACTTCGTTTAGAACGCACCGATTTTGGCACCACACCTGAGAGGGTTGCGGCATGAGTATTGGGACGTTCGGAATAAGTAAATACATGAAGATACGAAATATCTAAATCATTTAGAAAATTATAAGTCTCTAAAAATAGTTCATCTGTTTCACCTGGAAACCCTACAATCACATCCACCCCTATACAAGCATCTGGCATTACAGATTTTATGTGAAGGACCCGATCTTGATAGAGTTCTTTCATATAACGTCTTCGCATCGCTTTGAGCATTACATTACTCCCACTTTGTAAAGGAATGTGAAAATGAGGCACAAAAGAATGACTTTGTGCAACAAAA
Organism: Formosa sp.; assembly: GCA_018673215.1. Classification (GTDB taxonomy): domain Bacteria; phylum Bacteroidota; class Bacteroidia; order Flavobacteriales; family Flavobacteriaceae; genus Hel1-33-131. The sequence goes on from JABHDE010000030.1 coordinate 30,656, forward strand.
TCAATAGTCTCGTCTTTTAATAAATTAGGTTCAATAGATGAAATACGCAAGCGATGAATCCCTTCAGTAGTATCCAATTCCTGAACCAATTCAAAAAAAGTATGTTCGTGTTTTTTATTTCCAAATTCGCCTTTACCATAGTCTCCAATATTGACACCGGTTAAGACAATTTCCTTAATCCCCTCGTCTGCAATTTTCTTGGCATTATTCAATACATTCTGAAGGGTATCCGATCGAGAAATTCCACGTGCCAACGGAATGGTGCAATAGGTACATTTATAATCACAACCATCTTGAACTTTTAAAAAAGCGCGGGTACGGTCTCCAACAGAATAACTACTCACATAAAAATCGGCATCTTCAATTTCGCAAGAATGAATTGCAGCAGATTCATTTTTGGTGAGCTCGTTTAAGTAATCGGTGATTTTAAACTTTTCGGTGGCTCCTAAAACCAAATCAACACCCTCAACGGCTGCCAACTCTTCAGGTTGTAATTGAGCATAACAGCCTACGGCAACTACAAATGCATCTGAATTTGTACGTTGAGCTTGCTTCACGATTGATTTAAAACGTTTGTCGGCATTCTCTGTAACAGAACATGTATTGATAACATAAATATCCGCAAATTCCGAGAACTCCACGCGGTCAAAACCTTCGTCTTGAAAGTTGCGAGCAATCGTTGCAGTTTCGGAAAAATTTAATTTACACCCTAAAGTATAAAAAGCGACTTTTTTTCTAACAATCATTCTTGTACTTTTACCAAGTGTACAAATTTACAATTATCATATATAATGACAAAGCAAGCATCTAAATACTTCTGGCTACTAATAGGGAGTCTCCTTTTTTTTAGTTCCATATTTTTAGGGTGCAATTCTTCAGATGTTGATGCTAAATCCAAACAGGTTTTTAGATACAACGAACATAAAAACATTGGTTCTTTAGACCCCGCATTTGCGAAAGACAATGCCGATATTTCGGCCATCAATCAATTGTTTAATGGATTGGTTCAAATGGATTCTTTAATGAATGTAGAGCCTGCCATTGCAAGTTCGTGGGAGATTTCAGACAATGCGAAAGTATATACCTTTAACCTTAGAACAGATGTCTATTTTCATACACATAGCTTGTTTGGAACAGATCAAAGCCGAACGGTAACGGCACATGATTTTGTATATAGTTTTGATCGTTTGAAAGATCCTAAATTAGCTTCACCTGGAGGATGGGTACTTCAAAATGTGGAGTCTTATAAGGCTGTGAACACACACAGTTTTCAGATCACTTTAAAATCCCCTTTCCCTGCATTTTTAGGGCTGTTGACTATGAAATATTGCAGTGTGGTGCCAAAAGAAATTGTAGAGCATTACGGGACTGATTTTAGATCCAATCCAATTGGAACTGGACCTTATAAGTTTAAACGTTGGGAGGAAAATATTAAATTAATTTTTAGAAAAAATAAGCGCTACTTTGAAACCAATAAATCAGGTAAAAAACTGCCGTATTTAGAAGCGGTATCCATTACATTTTTAGCAGACAAACAAAGTGAATTTCTTCAATTTGTTCAAGGAAATATCGACTATATTACAGGCCTAGATGCTTCTTATAAAGATGACATTCTTAGTGCCGATGGTGACTTAAAGCCCAGCTACGCGTCCACTGTGAAAATGCTCAGAGCCCCCTATTTAAATACAGAATATTTTGGATTTTATATGGATTCAGAAATTTCTGAATACCAAAGTGAATTGATTCGACAAGCTGTAAATTATGGCTTTGATCGCAGTAAAATGATGAAGTACCTTAGAAACGGTATTGGGATTCCTGGAGTGGGCGGTTTTATTCCAAAGGGACTTCCAGGACATAATGAAGACGTTGGCTATGACTATCATCCCGAAAAAGCAAAACAACTTATAGAAACTTATAGAACTGAATCTGGCAATTCAGAGCCTGAGATCACTTTGACTACCACGGCTAATTATTTGAGTTTTAGTGAATTTATTCAACGTGAATTACAATCCATTGGTTTAACCATCCGAATTGAAGTGATGCCGCCATCGTCTTTAAAATCAGCAAAATCAAATGGAAAAATAGACTTATTTAGAGCGAGTTGGGTCGCCGATTATCCAGATGCTCAGAACTATTTATCCTTATTTTACAGTGGTAACTTTGCACCTGACGGCCCTAACTACACCCACTTTAAAGATGCACAGTTTGACTCATGGTATGAGCAGGCAATGCTAGAAACAAATCAAGAAAAACGTATCAATCTCTATCAAAAAATGGATTCTTTAGTGATTAATAAAGCACCAGTAGTGGTTTTGTTTTACGATGAAGTCATTCGGTTTACATCGATTGGTATTAATGGATTAGGAATTAATCCTACCAATTTATTAGAACTAAAAAACGTTCAGAAAAATTAGTCCGTTCTATAGGATGCAGACAACTCAAAAACATGTTCTAAAATAGCGGATTCTTGTGCCGAGAATTCCATCCCTCGACGCTTCATGATTTCTGTAGCCACTTCAAAAGCTTTGGATGTTAGATAGGTTGTAAATCCTTTAGCACCGCCCCAACTGAAACTTGGAATAAAATTTCGAGGAAAACCACTGCCAAAAATATTAGCACTCACGCCCACAACGGTTCCTGTATTGAACATTGTATTAATTCCACATTTACTATGATCGCCCATCAACAATCCACAAAACTGAAGGCCTGTTTTGGCGAAATTTTCAGATTCATAACTCCACAAACGTACTTCAGCATAGTTATTTTTTAAGTTTGAATTATTCGTGTCCGCCCCCAAATTACACCATTCTCCAATGACTGAATTCCCTAAAAACCCATCATGACCTTTATTAGAATGCCCAAAGAATACCGAATTATTTACCTCACCCCCTACTTTTGAGTGGGGGCCAATTGTCGTTGGTCCATATATTTTAGTACCCATTTTAAGAGTCGATCCTTCACAAAGTGCAAAAGGTCCTCTCACCATACTGCCTTCCATGATTTCTGCGTCCTTCCCTATGTAAATAGGGCCATCTGTAGCATTAAGCACGCAGAGTGGTAATTGAGCTCCTTCCTCAATAAAAATAGCCTCCGGATTGAAAGCTACCGTTTTTTCAGGGATGGGCTGAGAGGTTCTGTCAGCAGTTAGAAGGTTGAAATCTGCTTTGATTGCATCACCATTTTTGGAAAAAATGTCCCAAGTAGTTTCAATTTTTAAAAGTTTACCTTCAAATTGAAACACCTCGAACCTATCAATATCTATTTCTTGATCTTCTGAACTAAAAAAAGCAACCATTGTTTCCCCATCATAAACAGCTTGATTTTCTTTTAAATTTTTAATTTGATGGACTAAAGCTTCATTTGGTGTGTAGGAAGCATTGATCATGATGTTATGCTCCATTTCAACCATAGGGTATTTCTCAGAAAGATAATCTTCAGTCACCGTCGTGGTTGTAGAACCTAAAAATAATTCCCATTTTTCACGAATGGTCAAAATACCAATCCTGATTTCGGCTACGGGACGTGTATAGGTGAACGGCAACAAAGCATCTCTGTGTTCTCCGTCAAAAAGTATATAATTCATACCAAAGCTTTATGTAAAAATAAGAAAAGCCTTTCAATTGTTGAAAGGCTTTTGTAGTATAATTGAAAGAAAAATGATTATTTCTTGAATTTCGCGTATTTAGTTTTGAACTTATCGATACGTCCCGCAGTATCCACTAATTTAGATTTACCAGTGTAATAGGGATGAGATGTTCTAGAAATTTCCATTTTGATTAATGGATACTCTACACCATCTACTTCTAAAGTTTCGTTAGTGTCTGCAGTTGACTTTGTTAAAAACACATCGTCATTTGACATGTCTTTAAATGCTACTACTCTGTAATTATCTGGGTGTATATCTTTTTTCATCACGTAAACTATTAAATTCGATTTTTCGAGTTGCAAATTTATATATTTTTTACAAAACTACAACAGTTTATTAATATTATTTTTTTTATTGGAAATGTAACTTATATTTGAATTCTGAGTCTAATTTATATAACTTAATAAAAAACAAAAATTATGGAACCAACTACAAAATCATCTGTCATCAATAATGGTCTATACCTAGGTGGAATTTTATCATTAATTACAGTACTTGTATATGCTGTTAATCTCGATTTATTCACTGAGTGGTGGCTTGGAATTTTATTATTTGTTTTAGTCTTCGTTTACGGAATAGTCTCCGCCGTAAAATCTAGAACTATTTTAGGTGGATTTATAAGCTTCAAACAAGCTTTCACATCATATTTCGTTACTATTGCTATAGGAACACTTATCTCTACTGTTTTAGGAATCGTTATTTTCACAATTATCGATCCTGAAGCTGCAACCTATTTAAATGAGCAAATATTAGTGGTAACTAAACAAACCATGCAACGTTTTGGAATGCCCGAAGAAGCTATGCAAGCGGCATTGGAAGAAGCTAGTCAAAAAAATAACTTTTCTTTAGGGATGCAAAGTCAAGGATTTGTTTTCAGACTGGCATTTTATGCAGTGATTGGACTAATTGTAGCATTAATCGTTAAGAAAACTGACAATAAAGAGGCTTAATTTCTTTACTTTTGACTTTCAAAAGTAATTGAAATGGATATATCAGTAGTTATACCACTACTTAATGAACAAGATTCTTTAGAAGAACTCCATGATTGGATTGTGTCTGTGATGCAATCCAATCATTTTTCTTATGAAATTCTTTTTATTGATGATGGTAGTTCAGACCATTCGTGGGAGGTGATCCAGAAACTCTGCAACAAAAATACGTCCGTTATAGGGCTTAAGTTTTCTAAAAACTTTGGGAAGTCTCAAGCATTACACGCAGGTTTTGCAAAAGCCAAAGGAGATGTTGTGATCACAATGGATGCGGATTTACAAGACAGTCCCGATGAAATTCCTGCACTCTTTCAACTTATAAAAGAACAAAATCACGACATTGTTTGTGGTTGGAAAAAGAAGCGCTACGATTCTTTTTTCGCTAAAAACCTACCTTCAAAATTATTTAATTGGGCGGCTCGGAGAATATCTGGGCTTTCGCTTCACGACTTTAACTGTGGTCTTAAAGCCTATCGTAAGAACGTCATAAAAACAATTGATGTCTATGGCGAAATGCACCGGTATATTCCCGTATTGGCGGTCAATGCAGGGTTTACGAATATCGTAGAAAAAGTAGTCATTCATCAAGCAAGAAAAAACGGAAAAACAAAATTTGGTATGGAACGATTTATAAATGGATTTTTAGATTTGATTACTATATGGTTTATCTCCAAGTTTGGAAGACGCCCTATGCACTTTTTTGGACTCTTAGGCGTCATCATGTTTATGATTGGATTGGGATTTGCAACCTATCTTGGTATTGATAAACTATTCTTAAATCCCTCTGGACGTTTGATTGCCAACAGACCTGAGTTTTTCATTGCGTTGACTACCATGGTCATTGGAACACAGTTTTTTGTAGCAGGATTTTTGGGTGAAATTGTCCTCCAATCCCGACAAAACAAAGAACGTTATCTTATATCGGAAGTCACGGATGCATAAAACATCCTTAAAAAGCGCTTAAAACAACCCATAAATGTTCGCAAATATTTACCTTTGCTAAAATATTTTTTTTACATGTCTAAAACAGATTTACAAGTTCAAGAAAATTTAACCACTTGGTTATCTCCTTTTTTTGATGATACTACAAAAAATACAATTCATGAACTTCAAGCGAGTAATCCAGAAGAACTCAACGATAGTTTCTATAAAAATTTAGAATTTGGAACCGGTGGCATGCGCGGCGTGATGGGCGTTGGCACCAACCGAATTAATAAATACACTCTTGGAAAAAACACCCAAGGACTTAGTGATTACTTACACCAAACCTACCCCAATCAACCAATAAAAGTAGTGATTGCATTTGATTGTAGACATAACAGTCAATCCTTTGCTAAAATTGTAGCGGATGTGTTTTCTGCCAATAATATCGAAGTATTTCTATTTGAAGACCTTCGTGCCACTCCAGAATTATCCTTTGCTCTCAAGCATTTAGGATGTCAATGTGGAATCGTTTTAACCGCTTCTCACAACCCTCCAGAATACAATGGATACAAAGTATATTGGGAAGATGGCGGACAACTGGTTCCTCCATTTGATGGCGAGATCATCAACCTTATAAACTCTTTAGAATATACAGATATTAATTTTGCTGCAAAAGAAGACTTGATTCATTTAATAGGAAAAGATGTGGATGATGTTTTTATTAACGCAGCCGTTAAAAACGGAAGTTTAGAAGTCAACACTCCAACATCAAGAGAAAATGTATCGGTTGTATTTACTGCCTTACACGGAACCTCTATAACAGCAGTTCCAGAAACCTTGAAGCGTGCAGGCTATACGAATGTGCATCTAGTAGAAGCTCAATCCGTCCCTGATGGTGATTTCCCAACCGTAAAGTCGCCAAACCCAGAAGAGCCAGAAGCTTTGAAAATGGCGTTGGAATTGGCGGAAGAAGTCAATGCTGATATCGTAATTGGTACCGATCCTGATTGTGACCGTCTTGGAATTGCAGTTCGTGATTTTGACAACAAAATGGTGATACTCAATGGGAATCAAACCATGGTAATGATGACCAAATTTTTGTTGGATTTATGGAAAAATAGCGGGGCTATTAACGGAAATCAATTTGTTGGGTCTACGATTGTATCCTCTCCAATGCTCAGCAAACTTGCAGAGTCATACGGCGTTGAATGTAAAATTGGACTCACAGGATTTAAGTGGATTGCGAAGATGATCAAGGATTTTCCTGAAATGGATTTCATTGGGGGTGGCGAAGAAAGTTTCGGTTTTATGGTAGGCGATTTTGTCCGTGATAAAGACGCAGTCACTTCTACCCTGTTGGCTTGTGAAATTGCAGCTTACACCAAAGCAAACGACAGCTCCTTTTTTAACGAATTGGTCAATACATATGTGGAGCATGGCTTTTATAAAGAACGCTTAATATCGATCACCAAAAAAGGAATTGAAGGCAGTCAAGAAATAAAAAAAATTATGGAATCTGCTCGAAATAATCCAGTGGCTTCTATCGATGGATCAAAAGTGGTGACGGTAGAGGACTTCAAACTCTCTATCTGTAAAAACTTAATTTCAAACAATACAGAACCTATTTCAATACCCAAAGCCGATGTCTTGATTTACACCACAGAAGATGGCAGTAAAGTGGCGTTGCGCCCAAGTGGTACGGAACCTAAAATAAAGTTCTATATTAGCGTCAATACTAGTTTATCTAGCACCACTGAGTTTTCTGATACAGAAAATGTACTCGACTCTAAAATTGATGCGATAATTAAAGATATGAAATTGATCTAATGAAGAAAATAATTAATCAATTATTCCCATTTATTAAAAAGTTTAAAAGGCACGTTGTTTTTAACATCTTTTTCAATACACTTTATGCATTATTCAGCGCACTTGCATTTGTATCACTGATCCCAATGCTAAATGTGTTGTTTGACAAAACAGCAAAAATTGAAACAGCACCAGTTTATTCAAACATTTGGGACTTAAAAGATTATTTAGAAAATTTGTTGTATTACAAAGTAGGTGGGTACTTGGACAATGGTAATGCACAAATGGCATTATTCATCACTATTGTAATTGTTATTTCTACATTTTTATTAAAAAACCTGTTTGGATATCTTGCTTTACAACATGTAATGTATTTAAAAAATGGTGTTCTCACCGATTTAAGAAAAAATACATACAAAAAAATTATTGATTTACCTCTAAGCTTCTACTCCAAACGACAAAAAGGTGATGTAATGGCCAGAGTATTAGGAGATATAAATGAAATGCAAAACTCATTCTTCATTGTTTTAGAATTAGTTGTAAGAGAGCCTTTAACCATCGTTTTTTCTTTAATTTTCATGTTTTCTTTTAGCTGGAAATTAACCCTATTTGTATTATTTTTCATCCCAATTGCTGGATTAATAATTTCAAGAATTGGAAAAACTCTTAAAAGTCAATCCCTGGAAGCCCAACAAGAGTCTGGTAAACTGATCTCTACTGTAGAAGAAACTTTAACAGGACTAAAAATTGTTAAAAGTTACAATGCAGAACCCTTATTTAAATTTAAGTTTAACCAATTTGCCGATAAAATCTTAAAATTATCAAACAGCATAGGAGTTAAGAATAATTTAGCGGGACCATTAAGTGAAGTGTTAGGAATTGTAACCATTGCCGTATTGCTTTGGTATGGAGGTAAATTAGTTTTAATTGACAAGATTATAGAAGGCACCAGTTTTATTTCATTTATGGGATTAGCATACGCTATTCTTACTCCTGCAAAAGCAATAAGCAAAGCGTCTTACCGTGTAAAAAACGGAATGGCTGCTGCTGATCGTGTGTTTGAAATACTGCATCATGACAATCTTATGGTTGATGCACCAAACGCCAAGGTATTAGGTGGCTTTACAGATAAAATTGATATTGATAACATTTCATTTAAGTACAAAGATGATTTAGTTCTAAAAAACTTTTCTATTTCGGTGCCTAAAGGAAAAACAATAGCTCTTGTGGGACAGTCAGGAAGTGGAAAGAGTACCATTGCAAACCTTCTAACTCGTTTTTATGATGTCAATGAAGGCTGTATCAAAATTGATGGTAACGATATTAAAACAGTAACCAAAAAATCATTGCGAAGTTTAATGGGGCTTGTAACTCAGGATTCTATTTTATTCAATGATACCATCAAAAACAATATTCTCATAGGAAAACCAGATGCTACCGAAAACCAGATTTTAGAAGCCCTCAAAATTGCGAATGCTTGGGAGTTTGTAAAAGACTTGCCTGAAGGTGTGGATACTAATGTTGGGGATGCAGGAAATAATTTTTCTGGAGGTCAAAAACAACGTTTGAGCATAGCCAGAGCGGTGTTAAAAAACCCGCCAATTATGATTTTAGACGAAGCAACTTCAGCCCTCGATACAGAAAGCGAACGCTTGGTACAAGTCGCCCTAGAGAACATGATGAAAAACAGAACCTCAATTGTGATTGCGCATCGACTTTCAACCATTCAGAATGCGGATGAAATTATAGTCATGAACAAAGGTGAAATCACAGAACAAGGAAAACACCAAAAGTTATTAGACCTTGATGGAATATACAAGAATTTGGTAACCATGCAATCGTTTCAATAAACTCAGTAGGGACAAAAACAATTATCTCCCTCAATACGAAATCTATATTTCAACCCTATAAAATGTTGAAAATGATTCGAATCAAGATATTTATGATCAATTGCAAATTTAGCTTCTGATGAAATAATAAAATCTGTGTTTTCGTTCAGCCGTATCACGCCCCCCATCCCAATATTTGCTGAAGGACTTAAAGACTTGACTTTAAACATCCCTATACCTACTTTAGCAAATCCAACAACACTGGTTGATAAGATATCTACATCAACTATTGCATGTTTCAATCCTAAATCAATCGCAAAGTATGTGTACGATTGGCCAGATTCCCTTGAATCTATAAATTGATTGCTCAGAAATTTATTTGAAGATCCTGACAAATACAATTCAAAAGTGTTATTTAATAGGTAATCAATTTCAAATTTAAAAGGGAGTGTAAATGCTATATCAGAATACACTTTGAAAATGGTTAATGGATCCTGATTTCCAGAGCTATCTACCCAATTCAGCCCATATTCAATAGATAGGTTTTTGAAGAACTTAGATTTTATCTGAGAATTCATAGGATGAAAAAACAGAAAAAACAATATAAGAAGGATAGATTTCTTTGGATTCATTTAAGTAGTTTAGGGAAAATAAATATAAGTAAAAAAAATTATATACAATAGATGTCAATTTAATTTTAGGCTAAACAAATTTGAATTTTTAATATAAGTTTACTAAAAATTAATTAGACCCTCTTATAATCTATTTTATAAAACTTAGTTTACACAATTTCCCTTTTCCAGCTGTATAAGCCACGCTGTCGTTCAAAAATCTAATGGAATAAAAACCTTCATCGCTTAGCGAAACCCAAGTGTTTCCCCCATCATGACTGTAATCGACCCCTTCAAAACCCACTGCAACCAATCCCATTGCGTTACTGTTTGGAACATATTGCACACAGCTCCGATATCCTGGACTTTGATCTTGCGCAACAAGCTCCCAAGTTTTGCCGCCATCGTTGGTGCGTATTTTATTTGAATGCTGACTTTTTGGTTTCGTATAATCCCCTCCGATAGCAAATCCATTTAAGGCATCGTAAAAATCAATAGAAAAAATTCCAGTCGTCTCCTCACCTTGAATTATAGGCGTTTCAAAAACTTCCCAATTGTAACCTTTATCTGGTGAATATAAAACACGACTCGAAAGCCCACCGGTAGCAATCCATGCTTCATCGCCTACAATAGCAATATTGGTATCGCTCGCAGCAAAAGCAGCTTCGCCTTGCACTGCTGGAGGCAGTGATTCACAAGCTATCTTTTTCCATGTAAGTCCACCATCTCTAGTAACCACTACACTCATACATCCATCTGTAGGATCACCAATTGCAAGGCCTTCTTTTGAATTCCAAAAATGAAGGGCATCGTAAAAAGCAGCTGGGTGTGTTTCTTCATACACCAATTCCTTATCTTTAAATAGGTAGGCTGGACTGCCAATACTTAATGTAAAATAAGCATTCTCCAAAATGGCAGAAGAACGAAAATTTAGAGTATCTCCTGAAACTCTATCAATTAAAATTTGAGCTGATTTTGTGTCATAAGTATAAGTATCTCCAATTGATGACACAGCTTTTAGTGTATGTTTGTCAATTTCTAAAGCTCTAATATTGAGGAGAGAATCTTCAATAATAGATTTAATAATCACTTTAGAAAATGAGTTTGAAGCTGTATTTGAGGCTTGTTTACACCCTAAAAAAAAGAGGACTGTAATTCCGAATATAAGTGGATACTTCATGAACATTTAAAATTAAAAATAATGAAATCTCAATATACATATTATCTGTAATAATTAGCATTATTAAACGTAACTTTGCAGCCATAACTAATTTACTTATGCGTTTACACAGAAACTTATGTTTTGCGGTCATTGATGGACTTCTACTCATTTTTAATGAAGGAGAATATGCTGATAAAGTCATTCAAAAATTATTAAAACGTGATAAACGTTGGGGAAGTCGCGACCGTGGCTTTGTTGCTGAAACGACCTATGACATTGTCCGATGGAAACGTTTGTATGCTGAAATTGCACAAATAAAAGAACCCTTTAGCAGAGATGATGCATGGCGATTGTTTGCCGTATGGGCAACACTAAAAGGAATTAAATTACCGGATTGGAAATATTTTGAAGGCACACCATCTCGTAAAATTAAAGGACGCTTTGACGAGCTTTCCAAAGACCGTAAATTTCGTGAATCTATACCCGATTGGATTGATGAATTGGGAGTTGAAGAATTGGGCGAAGCCAAATGGACCAAAGAAATGGCCATGCAAAATAAACAAGCCAATGTCATTTTAAGAACAAATACCTTAAAAACATCCAAAACAGATTTAAAGCTTAAACTAGAATCTGAAGGCATTGAAACCATCGAAATTGAAGGCTATCCATGCGCTCTTCAACTCAAAGAGCGCGCCAATGTATTTACAACTGAAGCATTTAAAGATGGCTGGTTTGAAGTTCAAGATGCGTCCTCACAATTAGTTGCTGACTTTTTAGATGTAAAGCCAGGGATGAAAGTGGTAGACTGTTGTGCAGGTGCTGGCGGAAAAACCTTACACCTTTCTGCGTTGATGGAAAATAAAGGCTCCATCATAGCAATGGATATTTACGAAAGCAAACTGAAAAAACTAAAAATTAGAGCCCGTCGAGATGGAGCACATAATATTGACATGAAAGTCATCGACTCCACAAAACCAATCAAAAAATTATACGAAAAAGCAGATCGCTTATTGATTGATGCTCCATGTTCTGGTTTGGGCGTTCTTAGACGAAATCCAGATTCAAAATGGAAATTAGAACCTGAATTTATTGAAAGGATACGTAAAACTCAACAAGACGTTTTGCAACAGTATTCAAAGATGGTAAAACCTTCTGGAAAAATGGTTTATGCCACCTGTTCGGTATTGCCATCCGAAAATGAAGCTCAAATTAAAACATTTTTAAAATCAGAATCTGGAAAAGATTTTACATTTATAAAAGATAGAAAAATACTAGCACACGAAACTGGATTTGATGGTTTTTACATGGCATTACTAGAAAAAAAATAATTAAATTATTTATAAATTCAAGGTACTATGAAGCATTTATACACGATAGCGCTTATTATTTCGAGTCTTTCTTACGGGCAAATTCCAACAAACTATTATGATTCTGCAAATGGTTTAACAGGCTACGCCTTGAAATCACAATTAAAAACAATTACAACAAACGGACATCAATCTCGAACATTTGATCAATTATTTGATGGTGATGGCATAAGCGGATCTAACGGATATATTGATACGCACTCAGACACAGCAGTCACTTCAGGAAATAATTATGAAAATGATGGAACTATTTTGGATATGTATTCTGAAAATCCTTCTGGAACTGACCCTTATAACTATACACATGGAAATAACCAATGTGGAAATCAAAGCTCCGAAGGGGATTGTTATAACAGAGAACACCTCATTCCGCAATCCTCTTTTAACAGTGCTTTTCCTATGCAAAGTGATATTCATACTGTCATTCCATCAGATGGGCGAGTCAATAACTTTAGAGGTTCGCTCGTTTTTGGAACTGTCAGCTCTCCAAATTGGACTTCATTAAATGGTTCAAAAAGAGGAACTAGTGCTATGTCTGGCTATTCAGGAATTGTATTTGAACCCATAGATGAATTTAAAGGCGATATTGCAAGAGCACTGCTCTACTTTGCTGTACGCTACGAAAATACGGTCGATGGCTACACAAGTTTTGAAATGTTTGATGGTTCTAATGATGCCGTCTTTTTTCCTTGGGCTATAGAGCTTTTATTAGACTGGCATAATAACATCGATCCTGTGGACCAACGCGAACGCGACCGAAATAATGCGGCCTACAACTTTCAAAACAATGCAAATCCATTTGTAGATCACCCAGAATATGCCTCTATGATTTGGAACCCTGTTACGGATACAGAAGCACCAACAGCGGCGACAAACCTTGTCGCCTCCAATCCAACAGTAAATTCCATTGATTTAAACTGGACGGCCGGAACAGACAATGTAGCTGTAACTTCTTATGATGTTTATGTCGATGGTACAAATACAACAAGTACTGCAAACACCTCGATCACAATCACTGGTTTGGCCGCAAATACAGAATTCTGTTTTACCGTTTTTGCAAGAGATTCAGCACTCAATACTGCACCGAGTAGCAACCAAAGCTGTGAAACAACCAATCAAGGAACTTCAATCCCAAATGAAATTTTTATTTCGGAATATGTTGAAGGCAGCAGTAATAATAAAGCTATAGAAATTGCAAATTTTACTGGCAATTCAATAAACCTTAGCTCATACACAATTGCAAGAGATGTAAATAGCAATGGAGCTTATGGCGCCGGATTGCAATTAACAGGCACCCTTGCCAACGGAAACGTGCACGTTATTTCAAGAGGTAATGCTTCGGCTGCAATAATTGCTCTTGCAGACCAACTTTCTAGCGGAGACGCCATGTCCTTTAATGGCGATGACCCTGTAGGGCTTTTTAAAAATGGAGTACTCATAGATATCTTTGGAAACTTTGGAGGGACAAATGAATTTTCGAACGCAACATACAGAAGAAAGCAATCCGTGATCAATCCAACAACTGTATTTGATTTAGCTGGCGAATGGGATGCCTACCCTCAAGACAATATAGACGACTTGGGGTCGCACTCAACAACTTTTGGCGTCAACAACATCGAAGAAAATAGCTTTTCATTCTTTCCAAACCCTGTCAAATCAAATCAAGTTTTTTTCAAATCCACATCCGTAATAAAAGTTGAAATTTACGCCATTACGGGAGAACTAGTCATAAGTACAGTTCTAGAAAAACACTCAAAATCGCTTGATATTTCGGCTTTAAATTCAGGTTTATACATTGTGAAAATGTCAAATGATTTTGGGGTTCAGGTAAAAAAATTAATCCGTCAATAAGAAACCAAAATTTTAAGTTTTAGAACTTCTATTTATAGATGTTCAAAACTGGTGAATAACTCCGTAAATTAGGAAATAAAATCATTCAAAAATGTTCTTAAAATCATTAAATTTGTAGGATCGAATAATATCCAAAACAAAACGAATGATTCATTTCTTTGGAACTCCTGAAGTAAAAGTGTTCGCAGTTCAATCTGACAACGATTTAACTCCTGAAACCATCGCTAAACTACAATGGCTTTTTGGCGACCTACCAAAAATAGAACACACAACGCTTAATTCACATTTTATAGGTCCACGAGCAGCGATGATTACGCCTTGGAGCACAAATGCTGTCGAGATAACCCAAAACATGGGAATTCCAGGCATTATTCGAATAGAAGAATTTAAGGCTATCAAAAGTGATTTTTCTGACTTTGATCCTATGATCTCTGAAAAATTTAAAGGCTTACACCAACAAAGTTTTGAAATTGATATCACTCCAGACCCCATCTTAAACATTACAGATATTTCTGCTTATAACCAACAAGAAGGATTGTCTTTAAATGACGATGAAGTTGCATACCTTAATCAGGTCAGTGAAAAAATTGGACGTCCCCTCACCGACTCGGAAGTTTTTGGGTTTTCGCAAGTCAATTCAGAGCATTGTCGTCATAAAATATTTAACGGCACCTTTATTATCGATGGAAAAGAAAAACCAACATCCCTTTTTAAACTCATAAAAGAAACCTCCAAACAACATCCAAATAGCATTGTATCTGCGTACAAAGACAACGTTGCGTTTATCAAAGGCCCTGTAGTAGAACAATTTGCGCCTAAAAGTGCTGATAAACCTGATTTTTATACCACTGAAGACTTTGAATCTGTAATTTCTATCAAAGCTGAGACCCATAACTTTCCAACCACTGTAGAGCCTTTTAATGGAGCTGCAACAGGGTCTGGAGGAGAGATTAGAGACCGACTCGCGGGTGGAAAAGGATCGCTACCGTTAGCAGGAACAGCAGTTTACATGACCTCATACTCGAGATTAAACGAAAATAGACCTTGGGAAGCTGGGTTTAAAGAACGGGATTGGCTCTACCAAACACCCATGGATATTTTAATCAAAGCGTCCAACGGAGCTTCCGATTTTGGAAATAAATTTGGACAACCTCTTATTTGTGGATCTGTACTCACCTTTGAGCACCAAGAAGACGCCCAACGTTTAGGCTTTGATAAAGTTATTATGCAAGCTGGAGGGATTGGATATGGAAAAGCCAATCAGGCACTCAAAGATACCCCAGAAAAAAATGATAAAATAGTCATTCTTGGAGGAGAAAATTATCGCATTGGAATGGGGGGCGCTGCTGTCTCCTCAGCAGATACAGGAGCCTTGTCTAGTGGAATTGAATTAAACGCAGTTCAACGTTCCAACCCAGAAATGCAAAAACGAGCTGCAAATGCCGTTCGAGGTATGGTTGAAAGTCCCGAAAATTTTATTGTTTCTATTCACGATCACGGAGCGGGTGGGCACTTAAATTGCTTGTCAGAATTGGTCGAAGATACTGGTGGACATATCGATTTAGACCAACTTCCAGTTGGGGACCCTACCCTATCAAATAAAGAATTAATCGGCAACGAATCTCAAGAGCGTATGGGTCTTGTGATTGCTGAAAAACATATTGATACCTTACAAAGAATTGCCGATAGAGAACGTTCTCCTATGTATACTGTAGGTACTGTTACAGGAGACCATCGTTTTGTATTTGAATCAAAATCTACAGGAAATAAACCCATGGATTTTAATTTAGAAGACATGTTTGGAAGCTCTCCTAAAACCATTTTAGAGGATCAAACAATTGTCAGAAATTATAAACCTATCTCCTACGACAGTAGTTTATTTCAAACCTATCTTCAAGATGTTTTAAAACTTGAATCCGTTGGCTGTAAAGATTGGCTCACCAATAAAGTGGACCGTTGTGTGGGTGGAAAAGTGGCTAAACAACAGTGTGTTGGCCCTTTACAACTCCCACTCAATAATGTAGGTGTAATGGCCTTGGATTATTCAAGTCAAGAGGGAATTGCGACTTCTATTGGACATGCGCCTATAGCTGCTCTTATAGATCCCAAAGCGGGAAGTCGTACTGCCATTACAGAAGCGCTTACCAATATTATTTGGGCGCCGTTAAAAGACGGTTTGAAAAGTGTATCACTATCAGCCAACTGGATGTGGCCTTGTAAAAATGAAGGAGAAGATGCACGCTTGTACAGTGCGGTGGAAGCCATTTCTGAGTTTGCAATTGACCTTGGTATCAATGTTCCTACCGGAAAAGATTCGCTGTCAATGAAGCAAAAGTATCCTGAGGGTGATGTGATATCTCCAGGAACGGTCATTATCACAGCAGCAGGGAATTGTAATGCAATTTCTAAAGTTGTGGAGCCCTTATTCAAGCCGAAAGCAGGTCCTATTTATTACATCAATATTTCGCAAGATGATTTTAAATTAGGAGGCAGTGCTTTTGGACAAGTTCTAAATTCGATTGGATCAGAGACTCCAAAAGTTCAAAGTGCTTCTTATGTGAAATCCGTATTTAATACGCTTCAAAAATTGATTCAAAACAATAAAATTGTAGCGGGTCATGACGTTGCTTCTGGTGGATTGATTACTACACTACTAGAATTGTGTTTTTCGGACACTAATTTAGGAGCCGATTTAGATTTGAACAGCCTTAAAGAAGCAGACAGTATCAAACTCTTATTCTCTGAAAATTCAGGGATTGTATTTCAGGCAACAGATGATTCTGTAGCAGTTGAACTGTCAAAAGCGTCTGTTGCATTTCATGAACTTGGAACCGTGACAAATCAGCCGGTTTTAAACATTAAAAATGCAAGTGATAATCTATCTTTAGATATTCATGAATTAAGAGATACCTGGTATCAAACATCGTTTTTACTCGATCAAAAACAAACCGCTAATGGATTGGCAAAAGAGCGATATGAGAATTATAAAAACCAACCCCTCAGCTATAAATTCCCAGAACATTTTACAGGAAAATTCCCTAAAATTCATCTAGAAAACAGACCAAAAGCTGCTATTATTAGAGAGAAAGGGAGTAATTCTGAAAGAGAAATGGCAAATGCCATGTATTTAGCTGGCTTTGACGTCAAAGATGTTCATATGACGGATTTGATTTCTGGACGTGAAAATTTGGAAGATATTCAGTTTATTGGAGCTGTTGGTGGATTTAGTAACAGTGATGTACTAGGATCTGCAAAAGGATGGGCAGGTGCGTTCAAATACAATGAAAAAGCCAAGACCGCTTTGAAAAATTTCTTTGAGCGAGCTGATACATTGTCTGTAGGAATCTGTAATGGATGTCAACTTTGGATGGAATTAGATTTGATCAACCCAGATCATTCCAAACACGGAAAAATGACGTACAATGATTCTCAAAAACACGAAAGTGCGTTTACATCTGTCACCATTCAGAAAAATAATTCAGTAATGCTCTCTTCACTAGAAGGCAGTACATTAGGCGTTTGGATTTCACATGGAGAAGGGAAATTTAAATTGCCTTACGAAGAATCAAAGTACCATATTGTCGGTAAATATGCTTTTGATGCTTATCCACACAATCCAAATGGATCTGATTTTAATACGGCTATGATGTGTGATGCGACAGGTCGTCACTTGGTCACAATGCCACATATTGAGCGTTCGACCTTTCAATGGAACTGGGCACATTACCCTGAAAACAGATCCGATGAAGTTTCGCCTTGGTTAGAAGGATTTGTGAATGCAAGACGTTGGTTAGAGGATTTGAAAGGAAGTATTTATTTTTAAAGATTCAAATTTGATACTCTTTTAAAAATTAGTACTTTGCATGCTCACAATCTTATTATAATTCGATGAAACCAATTACGCGACTTTTCGACTTTGCATATTATCAATTAGAAACTCATAATTTAGACGCCGCTTTGGTATCAAAGAAAAATGGAGAATGGATAAAAACATCTTCAAAGGAATATCTAGAAAAAGCAAATGCACTGAGTAGAGCCTTGCTTAAAATGGGAGTTCAAAAAAATGATAAGATCGCAGTCATTTCGACTACCAACCGAACTGAGTGGTGTATAGTAGATATTGGAGTCCTTCAAATAGGTGCGCAAAACATCCCTATTTATCCAACAATTTCTTCAGATGATTATGAGTATGTTTTAAACCATAGTGAAGCCGTCTATTGTTTTGTATCCGATGAAGAGGTTTATAATAAAGTCCTTAAAGTAAAAGACAATACCAAGCTTAAAAATGTTTTTAGTTTTGATGCGATTGAAGGTTGTGAAAATTACACAAACTTATTTGAACTTGGCGCTGATCAAAACACACAACCCGATGTTGAAAAAAGAAAATCGGAAGTTGTCCCTGAAGATTTAGCAACGATTATCTATACTTCTGGAACCACTGGAAAACCAAAAGGGGTTATGTTGACTCATTACAACGTGGTAGAAAATATTTTGGCAAGTATGCCTAGGCTTCCTTTGATGGAAGGGACGACTAGAGTTCTTAGTTTCTTACCCCTCTGTCATATTTTTGAACGCGTTTTAATTTACATATACCAACATGCTGGCATCAGTATTTATTTTGCAGAAAGTATAGAGAAAATCGGTGAAAATGCTCAGGAGATTAAACCCAACCTTATGAGTGTAGTGCCACGCTTGTTAGAGAAAGTGTTTAATAAAATAAATGCCAAAGGAAGCGAGTTGACAGGAATTAAAAGGGCCTTATTTTTCTGGGCTATTGGACTTGGTGAGAAATACGAACCTTACAAAGCCAATGGGTTTTGGTATGAGTTTCAATTAAAAATCGCTCGTAAATTAATTTTTAGTAAATGGAAAGCCGCCCTTGGAGGTGAGTTACATACTATGGTTTCAGGAAGTGCAGCTCTGCACCCTCGGTTGTCTCGAATTTTTTGTGCCTCTGGGATGATGATTATGGAAGGTTATGGGCTTACAGAGACGTCTCCAGTTGTTTCAGTAGGAATGCATGCAAATCATCATTTTAAAATTGGAACGGTTGGAAAACCCATTTCTAATGTGGAAGTGAAAATTGCTGAGGATGGCGAAATTCTTGTCAAAGGACCTAATATTATGAAAGGTTACTTTAAAGATCCTAAGAAAACAGCTGAAGTGATGAGCGGCGACTATTTCCATACAGGGGATAAAGGAGAAATTGATTCGGATGGATTTCTTAAAATTACCGGACGTAAAAAAGAGATGTTTAAAACCTCAGGGGGGAAATACATTATCCCAACCCTTATTGAAAATGACTTGAAAGAATCTAATTTTATCGAGCAAGTAATGGTTATTGGTGAAAATCAAAAAATGCCTGCCGCTTTAATTCAACTTAATTTTGAGTTTATTAAAGAGTGGATAGACCGCAAAAAATTAGATATAGACAAAACTCCTGAAGCCATTTGTGCTTCAAAACTTATTGTTGAACGCATCCAAAAAGAAGTGGATAAATCCAACAAAGGTTTTGGGAATTGGGAACAAATCAAACGCTTTGAACTTACTCCAGATGTTTGGAGTATTGAAGGTGGACACCTTACCCCTACCATGAAAATGAAGCGTAGTGTTATTTTTGACCTGTATAAAGATTTGGCTGAGAAAATATATACAGACGCCTAAACACATTTTACATTTTATTTTAGCTTCTTTTTTTTAATAACTAGTACGAACTTTTGGTCGCTTAAAAACCTCAATCGCAGCGGAATCATGTATCCTCAATTTCGCTGTTCCTTCTATAACACCCTTTCTAAAGACAAATAATACTATGCATGCATAACTTTTTTAGTTTTTACTATGCATGCATAATATATTTTGCTATCTTTGAAACTAGATATTAGAAAACAGATGAAAGATAAAACGATAGATTATGTTTTAAGAACCACTTGGTTAGCGGTTCAGAAAATGTATAATGAAGAGGCTTCAGAAAATGGAATTACCATGGCAACAGGTTTCACTCTCTTAAGTGTGGATCCACAAAACGGCACACCTTCTACCTCATTAGGGCCAAAAATGGGAATGGAAGCAACGAGCCTATCCAGAATTTTAAAAACATTGGAAAGCTTAAGTCTAATTGAGCGCTTACCAAATCCAGACGATGGTCGTGGTGTGCTCATACATCTGACAGAATCAGGGCTAAAAAACAGAGAGGAAGTTAAACAAATTGTTTTAAAATTTAACAGCGTGATCAAAACTGAAATTTCAGAAGAAAAACTCAGCCACTTTTACGAAGTATCGGATTCTATTATGAACCTCATATCAAACAAAAAAATATTCTAACAACGCTATATATACTTAGATGAAAACAAGACGAATCAAAAAAATTGCCATTATTGGATCTGGAATCATGGGCAGCGGAATTGCTTGCCATTTTGCCAATATTGGAGTCGATGTATTACTTTTAGATATTGTTCCTAGAGAACTCAATGACAAAGAAAAGGCGAAAGGCTTTACTTTAGAAGACAAAGTCGTCAGAAACCGATTGGTGAATGAAGCCCTTGCAACCTCTTTAAAATCAAAGCCCTCTCCTATTTACCATCAAAAATTTGCAGAACGAATTACGACCGGAAACTTGGAAGACGACATCGCAAAAGTAGCCGATGTGGATTGGATCATGGAAGTGGTGGTTGAACGTTTGGATATCAAAAAAATGGTGTTCGAAAATTTAGAAAAATACCGAACTCCGGGAACTTTAATCACGTCCAATACATCTGGAATTCCAATAAAATTTATGAGTGAAGGACGCAGTGAAGAGTTTCAAAAGCACTTTTGTGGAACCCACTTTTTTAATCCCGCACGTTATTTACAATTGTTTGAAATTATTCCAGGACCAAAAACAGATCCCGAGGTTCTTGAATTCTTAGGAAGCTATGGAGAAAAGTTTTTAGGAAAAACGGCCGTCATCGCCAAAGACACCCCGGCATTTATCGGAAACCGCATTGGAATTTTTAGTATTATGAGTTTGTTTCATGCCGTTAAAGACATGGGGATGACGGTTGAGGCCGTTGACAAATTAACAGGCCCCGTCATCGGCAGACCAAAATCAGCCACTTTTAGAACCGTGGATGTTGTTGGTTTGGATACTTTAGTACACGTTGCAAACGGAATTGCTGAAAACTGTAAAGACGATGAACGCTTAGAATCCTTTCAACTTCCAGACTTTATTAACACCATGGTGGAAAACAAATGGTTAGGCAGTAAAACAGGACAAGGATTCTACAAGAAAAATGTATCCGCAGAGGGCAAAAAAGAAATTTTAACTTTAGACCTGAATACACTTGAATACCGCTCGGCTCAAAAAGCAAAATTTGCCACATTAGAATTAACCAAAACCATTGACAATGTTATCGATCGTTTCAAGGTTTTAGTTGCTGGGAAAGACAAGGCAGGAGAGTTTTACAGAAAAACTTTCGCAGCTTTATTTTCATATGTATCCAATCGAATTCCAGAAATTTCAGATGATTTATACAAAATTGACGATGCCATGAAAGCTGGGTTTGGTTGGGAGCATGGCCCCTTCCAAATTTGGGATGCTATTGGAGTAGAAAAAGGAATTGAATTAATGAAAGCAGAAGGCTTAGAACCTGCTGCTTGGGTCAATGAGATGTTAGCATCTGGAAGCACCTCTTTCTATTCTATCAAAGAAGGAGCAACCTATGCTTACAACATCCCTGAAAAGACACAAGAAAAAATTCCTGGACAAGATAGTTTTATCATCCTAGATAACATTCGAAAATCAAACGAAGTGTTTAAAAATTCTGGGGTGGTGATTGAGGATTTAGGCGATGGCATTCTCAACTGTGAATTCCGTTCTAAAATGAATACCATAGGTGGCGATGTCTTGGCAGGCTTAAATAAAGCCATTGATTTGGCTGAAAAAGATTTTGCTGGTTTAGTCGTTGGAAATCAAGGAGCCAATTTTTCTGTAGGAGCCAATATTGGAATGATCTTTATGATGGCTGTCGAGCAAGAATATGACGAGCTTAATATGGCAATTAAATACTTTCAAGATACCATGATGCGCATGCGCTATTCCTCCATACCAACAGTAGCCGCACCACACGGAATGGCTTTAGGAGGAGGATGTGAATTGTCGCTTCACGCAGACAAAATAGTCGCTGCAGCAGAAACCTATATGGGACTTGTAGAGTTTGGTGTTGGGGTGATCCCTGGCGGAGGAGGTTCAAAAGAAATGGCACTTAGAGCATCCGATACCTTCCAAAAAGGAGACGTTCAATTGAATGTATTGCAAGAACATTTTTTAACCATTGGGATGGCAAAAGTATCAACTTCGGCATATGAAGCATTCGACTTAAACCTTTTGCAAAAAGGGAAAGATGTGGTCGTCGTTAATAAACATAGACAAATAGCCCTAGCAAAACAACATGCTAAACTAATGGCAGAAAGTGGATACACACAACCCATCATGAGAACCGATGTAAAAGTATTGGGCAAACAAGCCTTAGGGATGTTCTTAGTAGGAACAGACTCCATGCAGGATAGCAATTATATTTCGGAACACGATATGAAAATAGCAAACAAACTAGCCTATGTGATGGCTGGAGGAGATTTGTCTGAACCCACATTTGTATCTGAACAATATTTATTAGATATAGAACGTGAAGCATTTTTAAGCTTATGTACTGAACGTAAAACACTAGAACGCATACAGCATATGTTGACGACGGGGAAACCATTGAGAAACTAAAGTGATGAATAAAAATGACTTAAGATTAAATGACATAAGACCACAAGACTGTTAGTAAAGTCTTACTTAATAAGTCTATTTAATTTATAAGTCAAAAAAAAAAAGATATGAATAAAACCGCTTACATCGTAAAAGCCTACAGAACCGCCGTAGGAAAAGCACCAAAAGGTGTATTCCGTTTTAAAAGAACGGATGAATTAGCCGCAGAAACCATCAAATATATGATGAAAGAATTGCCTGATTTAGACCCAAAACGTATAGACGATGTCATTGTTGGAAATGCCATGCCAGAAGGATCTCAAGGGCTAAATATGGCACGACTCATTTCATTAATGGGATTAGATATTGTCGATGTTCCAGGAGTGACTGTCAATCGTTTTTGCTCGTCCGGAATCGAAACCATTGGAATGGCGACAGCAAAAATTCAAGCTGGAATGGCCGATTGTATCATTGCTGGAGGAGCTGAAAGTATGAGCAGTGTACCAATGACAGGGTACAAACCAGAACTTAATTATGATATTGTAAAAGCAGGTCATGAAGATTATTATTGGGGCATGGGAAACACAGCCGAAGCAGTAGCTAATCAGTTCAAAATATCTCGTGAAGATCAAGACGAGTTCGCTTATAATTCCCATATGAAAGCCTTACGAGCGCAAGCAGAAAACCGTTTTCAGGATCAGATTGTTCCGATTGATGTCGAACAAACATATATTGATGCCAACGGGAAAAAAGCAACCAGATCCTATACTGTCACAAAGGATGAAGGCCCAAGAGCTGGAACAAGCAAAGAAGCCCTCGCAAAACTGAGAGCCGTATTTGCTGCAGGTGGAAGTGTCACAGCAGGAAATTCATCGCAAATGAGTGATGGGGCAGCTTTTGTCATGGTCATGAGTGAAGACATGGTAAAAGAATTAAACCTAGAACCAATTGCACGATTGGTTAACTATGCTGCCGCAGGTGTTGAGCCAAGAATTATGGGAATTGGTCCTGTTAAAGCGATTCCAAAAGCCTTAAAACAAGCCGGTTTAAAACAAGACGATCTGTCTATAATTGAACTCAATGAAGCCTTTGCATCTCAATCCTTAGCAGTTATAAGAGAATTAAACCTTAACCCAGACATCATCAATCCAAATGGAGGGGCAATCTCTTTAGGACACCCCCTAGGTTGCACAGGAGCAAAACTATCGGTTCAATTGTTTGATGAAATGCGAAAACAAAAAATGCAAGGAAAATATGGAGCCGTCACCATGTGTGTCGGAACAGGACAAGGGGCTTGTGGGATTTTTGAGTTCTTAAAATAAATAGAATTAAGATTATTAGAATTAAGTACTAAGACGTTGCAATTCCGTTTTATGCATACTTCTAAATTTAACTAGAAATAAATAAAATAATAAACAAATTAATTATTAAGTACAAAGACGAAAGTTCTCTAGCTAGACATCTTAATAATTATACTAAAAACTTAATACTAAAGAGGATGGAAGCAAACGACAAACAACTACTCAGAGGAGGTCAATTCTTAGTGAAAGAAACAAAATGCGAAGATGTATTTACTCCTGAAGATTTTACGGAAGAGCAAACAATGATGAAAGAAGCGGTGATGGAATTTAATGACCGTGAAATCATACCTCATAAAACACGTTTTGAAACTAAAGATTTTGCTTTGACAGAAGAATGTATGCGCAAAGCTGGTGATCTAGGGTTTTTGAGTGTAGCGGTCCCCGAAGCCTTTGGGGGGATGGGAATGGGATTTGTATCAACGGTATTAACTTGTGATTACATCTCTAGCGGTACAGGGTCATTTAGCACGGCTTTTGGAGCACATACTGGCATTGGTACTATGCCAATCACACTATATGGTACCGATGAGCAGAAACAAAAATATGTTCCAAAATTAGCTTCTGGTGAATGGTTTGGCGCCTATTGCCTCACAGAACCTGGAGCTGGTTCGGATGCCAATTCGGGAAAAACTACGGCCGAATTATCTAAAGATGGAAAGTCCTATAAAATCAATGGTCAAAAAATGTGGATCTCCAATGCAGGATTCTGTAGTGTGATGATCGTATTTGCACGGATTGAAAATGATAAAAACATCACTGGGTTTATTGTTGAATATGATAGTGAAAAGCCAAATGGAATTGTTTTAGGAGAAGAAGAACACAAATTAGGAATCCGTGCCTCCTCTACTCGTCAAGTATTTTTTAATGACACTGTTGTCCCTATAGAGAATATGTTAGCAGGGCGTGGAGAAGGATTTAAAATTGCTATGAACTCTCTCAATGTAGGACGCATCAAATTGGCAGCGGCCTGTTTAGATTCTCAAAGACGAATTTTAAATATCGCCGTAAATTATGCCAAGGAACGCAAACAATTCAAAACATCAATCGCAGACTTTGGGGCTATTAAAGTAAAATTAGCGGAGATGTCTGCCAGTGCTTATGCAGGAGAGTCTGCTACCTACAGAGCTGCAAAAGATATTGAAGACCGAATCGCATTACGTGAAGCAGCTGGAAACACACACCAAGAAGCTGAACTTAAGGGAGTTGAAGAATATGCTATTGAATGCTCTATATTAAAAGTAGCGGTTTCTGAGGATGTGCAAAACTGTGCTGATGAAGGAATACAAATTTTTGGTGGCATGGGATTTTCAGAAGAAACACCCATGGAATCTGCTTGGAGAGATGCTAGAATAGCGCGTATTTACGAAGGAACCAATGAAATTAACAGAATGCTCTCAGTGGGGATGCTTGTCAAAAAAGCCATGAAAGGGCATGTCGATTTATTAGGACCTGCTTCAAAAGTTCAAGAAGAACTCATGGGAATTCCTTCTTTTGAAACACCAGATTACTCTGAATTATTTTCAGAAGAAAAGGAGATGATAAAGAAATTGAAAAAAACATTTTTAATGGTAGCCGGAGGTGCAGTTCAAAAATATGGCCCTCAACTCGAAGAGCACCAACAGTTATTAATTGCTGCTGCAGATATTTTAATAGAGATCTATATGGCAGAGTCGGCCATTTTAAGAACTGAGAAAAACGTGAAGCGTACAAGTGAAAAAGAACAATCGGCACAAATAGCGATGGCTAAATTATATTTATACCACGCGGTTGATATTGTTGAAGAAAAAGGGAAAGAAAGCATCATCTCTTTTGCTGAAGGCGACGAACAACGCATGATGTTAATGGGACTGAAACGTTTTACAAAATACACAAATTACCCTGATATTGTAGATTTACGTATCGAAATTGCAGAAAAAGTCAAAGAAGAAAATGGCTATTGTTTTTAAGCAATACTTTTTAAATAGAGAAACGTCTCAAAGTAGTTTGAGGCGTTTTTTTTTGCAAAAACTACAGACTGAGAGTGCTGCATTTAAAAATTGTTTAACTTTATAAAAAAAATATGAAGACCAAATCTTTTTTATTAATCCTAATTTTATTACCGAGTGTTTCTATTAACGGTCAAAATTTAAAATCAGACCAAAACACCTTTACACGTCAAGATACATTGAGAGGGAGCATCACTGCTGAACGTGATTGGTGGGACTTAAATTATTACCATTTAGATATTGTTGTAAATCCAAAAGCAAAGTCCATTAAAGGAAAAAATACCATTCGTTATACTATTCTTAAAGCTAATCAAACCCTTCAAATTGATTTACAAAATCCTATGAAACTGACCAAAGCTGTTCAAGATGGTGTAGAATTAGAGTTCGTAACAGAGGGCAACGCACATTTTATCAGCTTAATAAAACCACAGACTGCCATTGGTTTACAAGAAGAAATTGAAATTTTTTATGAAGGCAATCCACGAGTCGCCGTAAGAGCACCGTGGGATGGTGGTATATCTTGGAAAAAAGACAAAAACGGCATAGATTTTATTGCCTCTTCTTGTCAAGGTTTAGGTGCTAGTGTATGGTGGCCAAACAAGGACCATATGTATGATGAAGTGGACAGCATGAAAATTAGTGTGAATGTTCCAAAACATTTGATGAACATCTCAAACGGAAGACTTGAATCTGTCGATAAAAAAGATGATGAAACCACAACTTACAACTGGGTCGTAACAAATCCTATTAATAATTATGGAGTGAACATTAATATTGGAGATTATGTGCATTTCTCTGAGGTTTATGAAGGTGAAAAAGGCCCTCTAGATATGGACTACTATGTTTTAAGAGACCATTTAGAAAAAGCAAAAAAACAATTCAAAGATGCCCCCAAAATGATGAAAGCCTTTGAACATTGGTTTGGTCCCTACCCTTTTTATGAGGATAGTTTTAAGTTGGTGGAAGTCCCCTACTTAGGCATGGAACACCAAAGCTCTGTAACTTATGGAAATCAATTTAAACAAGGGTATTTGGGTAGAGATATATCAGGAACTGGTTGGGGATTAAAATTTGATTTTATTATCATTCACGAATCCGGTCATGAATGGTTTGCAAATAACATTACTTACAAAGATGCAGCGGACATGTGGATTCACGAAGGGTTTACGGCCTATTCAGAAAACCTGTTTTTAGATTATTACTTTGGATCAGAAGCTTCGGCAGATTATGTCATTGGAACCAGAAGAAATATTCAAAATGACAAACCAATTATTGGAGTCTACGATGTAAATTCTGAAGGTTCGTCAGACATGTATTACAAAGGTGCCAATATGTTACACACACTACGTCACCTCGTAAATGATGACGAAAAATGGCGACAACTATTAAGAGGTCTGAATGAGACTTTTTACCACCAAACCGTCACCACTCAAGAAATTGAAAACTATTTGAGTGAATTTTCAGGACTAAATCTATCCGCATTTTTCAACCAATACCTTCGGGATGTTCGAGTTCCAACTTTAGAGTATTCAATAATAAATAAACAACTCCAGTACCGATGGAACAATGTTGTCGAGAATTTTGAAATGCCTATTGAAATTAAAATCAATCAAGAAGCTCTATGGCTCTACCCTACTGTCGATTGGAAAAAAATGAAAATCAATTCCAAACAAATTAGTATCGACAGAGACTACTATATCAACTACAAACAACTAAATTAAAAACATTTTCTAATGAGAACCATACTATCAATCTTACTATTAGTGTTCAGTTTAAATGGAGTCGCACAAGAATTCTCCATGGAACTTCTTAAAAACAAAACCCCAAGAAATATTGGTCCAGGCGGTATGTCTGGACGGGTGACTTCCATAGATGTAGTTCATGCCAATACAGACATCATGTATGCTGGAACGGCTTCAGGTGGTTTATGGAAATCCACTTCTGGAGGCATCAAATGGGTACCTATTTTCGATAATGAAGCGACCGCCTCTATTGGTGCTGTTGCCGTTCAACAATCCAATCCTAGTGTCATTTGGGTCGGAACAGGCGAAGGCAATCCTCGTAACAGTATAAATGGCGGTTATGGTATTTATAAATCCTTGGATGGTGGTAAAAACTGGATGTTGATGGGCTTAGAAAAAACACGTCATATCCATCGTGTCATTATTGACCCTACAAATCCGAATACAGTATATGCCGCAGCGATTGGATCTCCTTGGGGAGAACATCCTGAACGTGGGGTATATAAAACCATTGATGGCGGTAAAACATGGAATAAAATATTATATACAAATCAAAAAAGTGGCGCAGCAGATTTGGTGATGGACCCTCAAAACCCCAATAAGTTAATCGCTGCCATGTGGGAACACAAACGCGACCCTTGGTTTTTCAACTCTGGTGGAGAAGGCTCTGGACTGTACAGCACCTATGATGGGGGCGAAACATGGAAAAAAATAACGTCTGAAGATGGATTACCTGAAGGGAATTTGGGTCGAATTGGTGTAGCAATTGCTCCCAGTAAACCAGATATCATTTATGCTCTGATCGAAGCAAAAAAGAACGCTCTGTACAAAAGTAACGATGGGGGTGTCAAATGGGAAAAGGTCAGTGATAACATGAACGAAATCGGAAATCGCCCTTTTTATTATGCAGATATTTATGTCGATTCACAAAACGAAAATCGACTGTATTCAATATTTACTTATGTCAATATCAGTGAAGATGGTGGAAAAAGCTTTGAACAACTCATGCCCGCTTATGGAGTTGATAATGGCATTCACCCAGACCATCATGCTTGGTGGATACATCCAACAAATGGTAACTTTATGATTGATGGAAATGATGGCGGTCTAAACATTACTAAAGATGGTGGAGATTCGTGGCGATTTATCGGAAATTTGCCCGTAGCACAATTTTACCATATAAATATAGATAATGAATTTCCTTACAATGTGTATGGCGGCATGCAAGACAATGGATCTTGGAGAGGACCGGCTTATGTGTGGCGTGCACAAGGCATCAGAAATTCATACTGGCAAGAAATTAGTTTTGGAGATGGATTTGATGTGATTCCTGACAAGGACGATTCACAATTTGGATGGACCATGAGTCAACAAGGCTATGTGAGTCGTTATGATTGGAAAACAGGAAATAATTATATTGTACGACCTACCCACCCAGATGCGGATGTGACCCTTCGTTTTAATTGGAATGCAGCGATTAATATTGATCCCTATTCAAATAGTACGCTGTACTTTGGAAGTCAATTTGTTCATAAATCAACCGATAAAGGCGAGACATGGAGTATTATTTCTCCAGACTTATCTACGAATGACCCAGATAAATTAAAACAGCACGAAAGTGGTGGATTGACTATGGATGCCACTGGAGCTGAGAACCATTGTACCATTTTAGTGATCGAACCCTCAGAAGTGGAAGCCAATATGCTTTGGGTGAGTACTGACGATGGACGTGTGCACTATACCCAAGATGGAGGATCTCAATGGACAGAAGTTTCTAAAAACATTAAAGGATTGCCAAAAGGGAGTTGGATTCCACAAATCAAAGCATCTAAAACAAATAAGGGCGAAGCGCTTTTAATCGCCAATGATTATAGACGTTTTAACTACACCCCTTACGCATATCGCACAAAAAACTACGGCAAATCATGGGAGCGAATTGTCGATGCATCAGATGTAAAGAGCTATACTTTATCAATTGTTGAAGATGCTGAAGAACCTAATTTATTATTTTTAGGAACAGATGATGGACTTTATATTTCTATTGATAGCGGAGCCAAATGGACCAAATGGATGGAAGGGTTTCCAACTGTATCTGTGAAGGATTTAATAATTCACCCTCGTGAACATGATTTAGTCATTGGAACCTTTGGACGAGCTGCTTGGGTTTTAGATGATATTCGTCCATTGAGAGCTCTCGCAAAAAATCAAAATTTACTTAAAAAAACAGTTCACTTATTTGAAACACCTACGGCCTATCAAGCAGCCTATCAACAACCTACAGGCAGTCGATTTGGAGGAGATGCCATGTTTAATGGAGAAAATAGAGACAGTGGTGCACAGTTTTCATATTATGTGAAAGTTCAAAAAAACAACTCAAAAGCAGACGAAAACGAAGATAAAAATAAGGAAGAAGACCAAAAAGAAACAACAGAGGTCAAATGGGATTCTTTACAGCTTCAACTATTTGATGGTGAACGCCTCATACGAACCCTCAAAAAAAAGGCACCTAAAGACGATGGAATTCATTTTTTGAGATGGAATATGGATGAAAAGGGTGTTGAAAGACCTTCTAAAAAAATACAAAAATCGAAACGTGAACCTTCTGGAGTCCAAGTCATGCCTGGATCCTACCGTGCGGTACTTCGTTATGGTGACCAAAATTCGGAGACTATTATTAAAGTCAAGAGCGACCCACGAATCCCCTACAATGTCCAAGCAAGGCAAGCAGTGTACGATGCACTAAAGGAGTTTGAACACCAGCAAGAAACAATGCGTAAAGCAGTTAAACAACTCGTAGAAAGTAAAAATATCGTTTCTGAGTTTTCCGAAAAACTATCAAAAAAAGACAAAAAGTTAAATAAAGAAGCTCTTAAAAAATGTAAAGAACTCACTGAAAAAATAGACTCACTTTTAGCGCTATACTTTGGAAAAGAAGATAAACGCCAAGGGATTACAAGTGACCCTGAGGTATCTGTGACTGAACGTGTTGGAATAGCTTCGTATTATACCAGTACACGACAAAATGGAATAACAAATACCGAGCGCAGTCTCATCAAGCATGCAAAGACTGCCATAGAGAGTGCTTTAGAAGCAACAAACACTTTCTTTACAGAAGAATGGGGGGCATTTCGAACTGACATGGAAGCCAAGGAATTGTCACCATTTAAACCTGTAGAAACATTTAAGATAAAAAATTAAACCTCTTGATGAGGCAGTTTCATTATTTTAACTAACTTTCGACGGACTAAATTTAAAATGAATAAAATATGAAAAATACGATTCTAGCTCTCCTTCTTGTTTTTAGTGCATTGGCATGTAAAAAAGAAGTTAAAAAAACAGAGACATCAAATACTGAAAGGTCTAATTCCGAACAAGAAGTTATTGAAAAAAAACGCTCTTTAATAATCTCGCTCAACCCTAAAAGTGAAAGCAACGTGACTGGAACTGCTAAATTTGAAGAAACCAATGGTATAGTTTATATGACCGCAGTTATTAAAGGACTCAGTGAAGGATCTCATGCTATCCATATTCATGATCAAGCAGATTGCTCTTCTTTAGATGGGAAATCAGCGGGTGGACATTGGAATCCTACAGCACAGCCGCATGGTAAATGGGGAGCTGAAACTGGCTACCACAAAGGAGATATTGGTAACTTTATGGTTAAAAATATAGAAGGCGATACTACTGTTGAATTTAGTACGGATGAATGGTGTATTGGTTGCGGAGATGACAGCAAAGATATTTTAGGTAAAGGCGTAATAGTACACCAAGGTGTGGACGATTTCAAATCTCAACCCTCGGGAGCAGCAGGAAGCCGCGTGAGTTGTGGAGGAATTATCGAATAATTTAATTTTAAGAAAATAAAAATAAGCTACTTATGATGAGTAGCTTTTTTTTAATTTCACATGAAAATTTGTTACGATGAACCCATCAGGAAAAGGTTGGATTACAAAACTATTAAAGCTACTCAAAACCAATTCGGAACCCCAATTTGAGTCGTTAGAACAGCTATATCCCAAACTTAGAACAGTGGGTTTTTTGTATGGAAGTAATATGGAAACCCTTAACCATATTGAAGACAATCCAGATTTCACTAAGGAGGAACGCTGCAAGATTAACTTATTAATTGCTTTGTATGCTGTTCACTGTGATTCAAAATCTACAGAGGATTTTGAAAAAAGTATATTTGAATTATACAAAGAAATTACCAATCAAAAAACAAGCCTCATTGGTAGTATTATTGGAAACAATCTTGAATCGACTCTTCATAAACGCATACATATTGACAATAATATTCTGACTAAAAATTTTAGTTTTTTTGTGACCAATGCTCTCCTTTTTATGGATGTGATGGCGTACCGAGAATATTTGAAAGGAGAAAAAAACACCATCCTTTACTTAAAACAGTTTGAAACGTCTATTAGAACATTAGTATTAAATGCTTTAAATTCTAAATTACAAAAAACGTCTTATGACGATAGTTTGATAAAACTTATAGAGTCTTCCTTTCGATTTTCGGACACAACATCTTATCAATACAAAACAGTCATAGATGCCGTTCCCAATAAACTTGAATCCTATTATTATTTTGATTTGGCGTGTATGTCCACATGGAGTGATTTCAAACATGAAACGACAGAACAAGAATTCCTAAAAAGATTGGGGTCTGATCTGAATATCTCGAAAGCAATCGTAGAAGAATCGATAGCTTCTATTTACATATTTTTTAAAACGCATAATAATAAAATAGCCCTGTTAAACTCAAAAAACAGTGTTCGAAGTTTTTATGACCACACCAGTTTGATGGTACGCAAGCTAATTTTCAGAAATAGCAAACGTTTGTATATCGAATTAAAAGAAAGTAAGGAATTGGTTAAGTTATTGTCTCAATCGACGCAAAGAGAATTAAACGATACCGAACAAAAACAAATGCAAGAACAGCTTTTAGACCTCCTAAAATCCATTCCTAGTTTAGCAATTTTTCTTCTTCCGGGTGGTGCTTTGTTGTTGCCATTGTTTGTAAAGTTTATTCCTAAATTATTACCCTCTGCATTTGATGACAATAGAATAAATGATTAAGTCATAAAAATACTACCTTTGAAGCATGGGATTAAACAACAATGATATTTTCAAAAAACTTAGAGTCGCTCATAAATTAAGAGATGACGATATTGTAAAAATTTGCAGTCTAAAAGATTTTAAAATTACCAAAAGTGAGCTCAACGCTATTTTTAGAAACGAAACCCACCCAAAATATATGGAGTGTGGAGACCAATTTTTAAGAAATTTCTTAGACGGACTCATCATTCATTTGAGGGGTCCTATGCCTCCAAAAGGAGCAAAATCTAATCATTCTACAAAAAAATAATTGAGATGAAAAAACATATTTTAATTGGATGTTTTTTAACTCTTTTTTTTAATTGCAAAGAAGTAAACAAACAATACCTTTTAGAAAATTCTTATCTGAATGCTCTAAACGAAAATAGAGAAAATCGTGCTAAAAATCGAGTGAAGTATTTAGAGCTGACAGGTTTATTTAAGCTAGATTCCACAAAGAATACCTTTGGGAAAGCCGCTTCAAATAAATTTATTCTAGATATTGAAAATTTAGCACCTATTATTGGAAGTATTGATTTATCAAAAAAGGGGCTTCTATTTAATGCAGCTAAAAACATCAAAGTCACCAATGCTCAACAAGAAGAAATAGAGCGATTAGAACTTAAAATTGACGCCAACGGAAACTCAATACAGCTTTTTCACAAACAGTTAAAATGGCAAATCATTACTCGATCAGGAGCCTTGTACCTGAGAGTTTGGGATTTAAAAAATCCAGCCATTCAGGCATTCAAAGGATTTAAAAGTTATGAAATTAATAATGAGTTTATTTTTGATGCAGAGTTTAGCTATTTTGAAACAAAACGGATGGAGTCTGTGGAATCAAAACTAGGAATTCCAGATGTTACCGATTTTATAGGACAATTACAATTTAGATATAAAGGCAAAGCTTATAGTTTAGATGTCGGAAGTGAAGGTTTTGTAATGGTTGGAGATTTAACTTCTGGAGAAACTACGTATGGAGGCGGACGCTATATGTATATTGAACTCCCAATAACAAATGGAAGCGTAACTTTAGATTTTAATTATCTATACAATCCACCCTGTGCTTATTCAGAGTTTACAACTTGTTTGTTTCCACCCCGGCAAAATCAACTTGATTTTAGACTTAAAGCTGGAGAACGCATTGAGGAAGCCCTTTAATAATTTAAAAAAATAGTAACAAATTATTAAATGATCCGACTAATCTAAAACCTAACCCATTTGAAATCATTAGAACATAATTTTGTCGAACTTTTGCAAAAGCACCAAAACATCGTGCACAAAATTTGCAGACTCTATACGAATGATTCTGATGCGCATAAGGATTTGTTTCAAGAAATTACCATACAGTTATGGAAAGCATACCCAAAATTTAGAGGCGACTCCAAATTTAGCACTTGGATGTACCGAGTGGGGCTAAACACTTCTATCACCTTATACAGAAAATCTCTGAGAAGGGTAGAAAGTCAAAATATCGAAGCTGTAGCCTACAAGCTATCTCATGAAGAATATGACGATACCAAGGACCAGCAATTGAAACAAATTTATGCTGCTGTAAATAAGTTAAATGACATTGATAAAGGAATTGTTTTCTTGTATTTAGAAAATAAAAATTATAAAGAAATTAGTGAAACACTAGGGATTAGTGAAGTTAATGCACGCGTACGAATGAACCGTATTAAAACTAAACTAAAAACCCAATTAAATTCTTAGATATGGATGAGTTAGAAATATTAAAAAAAGACTGGGAGACGTCCTCAAAAAACTATCCTGAGCTAAAAAAAGAAGACCTTTATAAATTAATATATAAGCGATCTTCATCCATTGTGAAATGGATTTTCATTATTTGTCTGTTAGAATTTGGGTTTTGGTCTCTGATCTACTTCCATTTTAGAGACAGTGAAGATTTAGCAAAAATGGAAAGTTATCAAGTCGAGTACATCACCACCCCTCTTACGGTTTTAGGGTATGTGGTATTGATTTATTTCTTTTATGTTTTTTATAAAAACTACAAAAGTATTTCAGCAACAGAAAATACAAAATTGTTGATGGAACGTATTTTAAAAACTCGTAAAACCGTAAAACAATATGTGATCTTCAATCTTATTTTTATGTGCATCTCAATAGTTGTGGGGGTATATATTGAGTTGACAAACAACCCAGAAGTATTCTCAATGCTCTCACGTATAAAATCAGAAGGAGAAGGAAATATTGCTATATTTTTCCTTATAATAGTTGTGTTAAGTGTTTTGGTAATGGCACTTTTGACAGCCCTTTTACTAGGGTTCTACTATTTGATATATGGACTACTGATGAAGCGTTTAAAATCGAATTATAAAGATTTAAAATCGTTAGAAACAGAATCTTAGTTTACCACTTTCGTTGATTGTTTAACGCTTCTTTTTCTATCAATTCTTCTTGAGAAATTACTTTCATGAATGAGGGGTGTTGTTCTATCGCATACTCAATTTTTTCTACGATTTGAGCAATCGATTCCTTTTCGTAATCAATCTCTAAAGGTGCTTTAATCTCCATGGTTTGAAGAATATTTTTCTTTTTCACACGGATGCCTTTTTTATCAAACGACCTTCGGAATCCATCAATCACAATCGGAACAACAATCGGTTGGTAATGTTTAATAATATGTGCTGTTCCTTTTCGAATGGGCTTAAAAGGCGTGGTGGTTCCTTGTGGAAATGTAATCACCCAACCATCATTGAGTGCTTTATTGATATTAGAGATATCACTCATTTTAACCTGTCGATTGACATTCTCTCCAGAAGCACGCCATGTTCTTTCAATACTAATAGAACCCGCATAGGCAAATATTTTTGGCAACAATCCAGACTTCATCGTTTCTTTAGCAGCTACAAAATAGACGTTCAATTTGGGGTTCCATAAGTAGCCAACATTTTTGATGTTGTCATCACGTCCACTCAAGGCTGCATTAAAGACATGAAACATTGCCATCACATCTGCAAAATATGTCTGGTGATTGGATATAAACAATACATTGTTTTGGGGTAAATTTCTAAGAATCTCAGAACCTTCAATTTGAAGTTCGTTAAACCCTCTGTAACGTCGGTGACTTAAAACACCTGCAATTCGAATGATCCATTTTTTAAAAAATAAAAATTGACCAAATATGTTTTTCTTGAAAATACCCATTAAGATTTTGAAAAAAATTATTTTGCAAACCTAAGCTATTTTTTTAAAATTTGATTTAACATTGATTTAATTTCTATCAACATCATGGCTG
The DNA here is from genome assembly GCA_018673215.1 of Formosa sp. GTDB lineage: Bacteria > Bacteroidota > Bacteroidia > Flavobacteriales > Flavobacteriaceae > Hel1-33-131. Next base: position 67,013 of record JABHDE010000030.1, read on the forward strand.
TCGCTCCCCAAACAATACGTTCGTTGAGTTTAAAAGCCGGTACTTCAAAGGCAGTCCCATCGGAAGCTAAAATTTCAGAAACAACCTCAGACTTGTCGTTCATCAAATCTGACAAAGACACTTGCAAAACAGCATCCACTTCAGAGGGCTGAAGTGTGAACGTTAGTGGGGATTGAGCAATCCCTAAAAAAGGAGACACCAAAAAATTACTGGGTGGAATATAAATAGAAGATAATTCACGAATGACCTTAATTTTATCTGAAGAAACTCCAATTTCTTCCCAAGTCTCTCGTAATGCGGTGGCTTCTAAGGATGCGTCTACAGGTTCTGGTTTTCCACCTGGAAATCCAACTTGAGCAGAATGCACCCCGTTGTATGATTTCCGCAAAATTAAAACTAAAAGTGTATCCCCTTCTGAACTAGGGTAAAATAAGGACAAAACGGCTGCTAGTTTAGCAGATTTTCGTTCTTCTTTAAAACGCTCCAATAATTGCTCTCGAAATGGAGGTGCCATTGTTAGCTGCATCTCGATTCCTGGTAAAGTCAAGTTATTTATTTCTGAAATCGTTTTTTCAAATGCCTTAAATCTCATATCTTACAATTCAATAAATATATACGATCCATGCGAATTTATATACTTTTATTTTTAAGCGTTGTGTTGTTGGGTTGTGAAGGTAAGAAATCAAAAACAATCAAGCCCCAAAAAAATAACTCTACTTCCATCACAAAAGAAGTAATTCCTGAAAAAAAAGAACCCAATTTTCGACTGAGCGATGCGAATGTCATGGAGTTTTTCTTAGACTATGACCAAAAACACAAAGAAAATAAGGTCAGAATCACCACCGATTATGGAACAATTGACGTCCAATTGTTTGAAGAAACGAAGTTCCACCGCGCTAACTTTATTTACCTGATCAAAAAACAATATTTCGACGGGACTCAGTTTTACAGAGTGATTCAAAATTTTGTGATTCAAGGGGGCAATAGCGATGACCGAGAAACCTCACTAAAGAGGCGAAAGATCGGGAAATACTTACTTCCAAATGATCACGACAAAGGGTTTAAACACGAACGTGGCATGCTGAGTATGCCGAGTAAAAATATAGAAAACCCTTACAAGAAGGCCTCCCCTTTTGAGTTTTTTATTGTTCAGCAGCAAGGCGGCGCGCATCATTTGGATGGCGATTACACCATTTTCGGATACGTAATTCGCGGTATGGAGGTCGTTGATAAAATTGCAGCCGTTCCCACCGATGCCTCCGATTGGCCACTTCAAAATGTATTCATCCGAAAAATTGAAATCTTAAAATAAGTTTAAAACCATCAGGGTATAATTTATTTTAAGTAAATTGTCGGAATCTTATTTTAACCTTTTAAAATCAAAAATCATGAATCTTAGTGTACCAAAATCTTACCTCAAAGTTTTTTGCTTCAGTTTTCTAACTCTGATTATAAGTTGTAAAAAAGACATAAAAACCCAACCTAAAAATGTATTGTTACAAGAATGGAAAGGCCCCTATGGCGGCGTTCCTGCCTTTGATCAAATGAATGTAAATGATGTGCAAGAAGCTGTGGAAACGGGCATGGAACTCAACCTGTCTGAGATCGAAGCCATTGCAAATTCAACAGAGCCAGCTACCTTTGAAAACACCATCGAAGCCATGGAACGTTCGGGAGCAGAATTGGACCGTGTATTTTCTTATTACGGAATTATGAGTGCCAATATGTCCTCTCCAGAATTCAGAGAAATACAAGGGATATTGGCACCAAAACTATCGGATTTTTCTTCTAAAATCTATCAGAACAAAGCCCTGTTTAATCGAATAAAAACCGTCTATGAAGCGTCTTTAGCGACACGTCTAGATGCCGATCAACAACGGGTTGTAGAACTCAATTATAACAGTTTTGCCATGCGGGGTGCCGAACTAAATGCCGAGAAGAAAGCCCGTTATGCAGCGATCGACAAAGAGTTGTCAACCCTTTACAATACCTTTTCAGACAACGTACTTCACGATGAAGAAAATTATGTGACCTATTTAAATGAGGATCAGTTGGATGGACTTTCAGAAGGGTTTATTAAATCTGCTGCTGCCATTGCCACCGAAAAAGGAAAAGAAGGCAGTTATGCCATTACCAACACCCGTTCGTCAATGGATCCTTTCCTCACCTATTCTACAAACAGAGATGTAAGAAAACAAGTCTGGACCAATTATTATTCGCGTGGTGATAATGGCGATGATTACGATAATAACGAGATCATTGCTCAGATTCTGAAATTGCGTCGGGAACGAGTAGAATTATTAGGACATAAAAATTATGCCGAATGGCGACTACAAGATCGCATGGCAAAAACACCCGAGAATGCCTTGGCATTGATGGAAGCCGTATGGCCTGCCTCTATTGCGCGAGTTCATGAAGAAGTGGCGGACATGCAAGCCGTGGCGAATGCCAGTGGCGAAAAAATTACGATTGAGCCTTGGGACTACCGTTTCTATGCCGAAAAAGTACGGGTTGCTAAATACGATTTAAACAGTGATGAAGTAAAGCAATACCTTCAACTCGACAAATTAAGAGATGCGATGTTTTACGTGGCAGGACGTTTATTTAATTATGAATTCACGCCAGTGCCTGAAGGCAGTGTTCCGGTCTTTCAAGAAGACGTCAATGTTTGGGAAGTGACGGATAAAGATTCTGGAGCCCACATTGGACTTTGGTATTTAGATCCGTATGCCCGTCAAGGTAAACGTTCTGGAGCTTGGGCAACCACCTACCGCAGCCATACCACTTTTGACGGCAAAAAAACAGTGTTGGCGTCTAACAACTCCAACTTTGTAAAACCCGCTGAAGGAGAAGCCTTGCTGGTCTCTTGGGACGATGCGACCACCTTCTTCCATGAATTTGGACATGCTTTGCACTTCTTTTCATCCAAAGTCAAATATCCAACCCTCAACGGAGGCGTGAGAGATTATACCGAATTTCAATCTCAATTATTAGAACGTTGGTTGTCCACGGACGAAGTGATCAATCAGTTTTTGGTGCATCACGAAACTGGAGCCGTGATTCCACAAGAATTGGTGGCGAAAATCAAAAAAGCAGCGACCTTTAACCAAGGCTTTGGAACCACTGAATATTTAGCCTCTGCCTTGATGGACATGAAACTCCACCTTGCAGATCCGGAAAACATTGATATTGATGCCTTTGAAAGACAAACTTTAGCAGAGCTAAAAATGCCTACAGAACTTCCAATGCGTCACCGCACCCCTCATTTTGGACATGTATTTTCTGGAGAAGGCTATGCCACGGCTTACTATGGCTATATGTGGGCAGATGTACTGACAGCCGATGCAGCAGAAGCCTTTCAAGAAGCCCCAGGCGGATTTTATGACAAAGAGGTTGCTCAGCGTTTGGTGAAGTATTTGTTTGAACCTAGAAACTCTATAGACCCCGCAGAAGCTTATAGAATCTTTAGAGGCCGAGATGCTCAAAAAGAAGCTTTGATGCGCGACCGTGGTTTTCCGGTGAACTAAAAGAACTACATACTGTATTTAAAAAAAGGCTGTCTGAAAAGGCAGTCTTTTTTTGTGCCATTAAAAGTGACCTTTGGCTGCAAAAAACCCCCTTGATATTTATTTGTTTTAAAACACAAGTAATACATTATCAATTACTTAGACCTTATTTGTCGCCTATTTATTAGGGGGTTTAAATAAATTATTTGAATTTGTTAACGGCGAGAAGACAAAAGCTTATCCAATTAAATATTTTTTTTTAATTCAAGAAATCAACTGTTAAAATCTATTTAAAAAAGTAATTTTAATAGTTTTTATTGATAGCTTTGCAGTCTCAATACGAACCATTATGACCATCACACAACTCAAATATGTCTTAGCAGTTGCTGAGCACCAAAACTTCACCAAAGCAGCCGAAAAGTGTTTCGTCACACAACCGACGCTGAGCATGCAAATTCAAAAATTGGAAGACCAATTGTCTGTTCAGATTTTTGATCGCAGTAAGAAGCCCATTGAACTGACCGAAGTGGGACGCAAAATTGTCAATCAAGCCAAAAATATTGTCAACGAAGCCGACCGCATCACAGATATTGTGGACCAACAAAAAGGATTTATTGGGGGCGAATTCAAATTGGGAATTATTCCAACCGTGATGCCAACACTGTTGCCAATGTTTCTAAAAACCTTTATCGAGCGCTATCCTAAAATAAAGCTCAAGATAGAAGAACTGAATACCGAAGAAATCATTGAACGCATTAAGGATGGACATTTGGATGCTGCCATAGCAGCTACGCCTCTAAAAAATGAACATATCAAAGAACGTGTGTTGTTTTACGAACCCTTTGTTGGGTACATTCCTAGCAACCATCGATTGAACTCCAAAAAAACATTAGAGGTTTCGGACTTGGACATTAATGACATGCTTTTGCTAGAAGACGGACATTGTTTTAGGGATGGAGTTCTTAATTTATGTCAAGCACAAAAAACGACCGATCATAACGAATTTCAATTAGAAAGTGGAAGTTTTGAAATGTTGGTAAAACTAACCAATGAAGGGATGGGAATGACACTGCTCCCCTATTTGCACACCTTAGACTTAAAAGAAAAAGAACAAGACTATTTACACCATTTTAGTGAGCCCTCTCCTGCACGGGAAGTTAGTTTGATCTACCACAAAAGTGAATTGAAAATTCAAATTATTGATGCACTTCACAACATCATTTCTGGAATTATACGGGGCGCCATTGCGTTTCAAAATGTTCAAATTATAAGTCCTGTTGCAAAATAAAAAAAGTGGCCTCTCGACCACTTTACAGTTTAATTTTTATACAAAAGACTAATTCAAATAAACCATACATTGTTTCAAATCTGGATTGGATGTCACCAGGTTTTGAATAAATAGTTTTAATTCTTCAATTTCGTATGGTAATAAGCGTTGAAGTGCTTTTTGAACTTCTTTACAGAAAAGGTTCGTATCAAAACTCACCTTTTTCAGTACGGTTTTAGTGTACTCAAACATTGCTCTTGACATTTTTAGAAAATTAAAATTAATAAAAAGTAATGTTACGGAATAGGCGTTTTTTTTAGTATTAATTTTATAAAACTAATGAAAAATTAAATACAATTGGAAAACTTTAACACTATATTTTGTATTATTATTGTTTGAGTTTCAAAGACCACTCGAAGTCAAAAGAGGAGACCTCAACTCCAGCCATATCAATCCCTTTGGCAGTCAAAATTAGTGTTTGTCCCTCCCCTGTAGCGATAGCCTTTTGTAGTGCTTCGTCCAAAAGATTACCTTGATTACAAGTAAACGTAATAAGCCCTTTTGCTTTTTTGGTGAAACTGGCATTATTTTTAATGACCAGCATGGATATATTTTTTTGAGTCGCTTGTATTTTCATCATTATCAAAGCCCCTGTAGATAATTCTGCCGCCATCCCCTGAACCGCCCAAAACATAGATTTAAATGGGTTCTGATTGATCCAACGATGCTTGACAGTCACGACACATTTTTGTGCATCAATTGATTTTGTGCGTACACCTGTTAAATAAGCAGAAGGTAATTTAAAAAGTAAAAAAAGGTTGAGTTTTCTTGGTGTAAAGTTCATGAGTGCTCTTTGATAGTCAGCTAATATAGGAAATTTTTGAAGATCTCGAATTGTTAAAATTAAGTTAAAATATAATACTATGTTATACATAATACCTTTTTATGTATTAGGTTTGTTGAAAATTAATAGTAATGAAAATAGAAAACACAAAAGCACAGATGCGAAAAGGTGTTTTAGAATTTTGTATATTATCTGTCTTAAAAAATAAAGATGCCTATGTTGCCGAAATTTTAAAAACCTTAAAAGAAGCAAAAATGCTAGTAGTGGAAGGAACCATTTACCCACTTCTTACAAGACTTAAAAATTCTGGATTACTCAATTACAGATGGGAAGAATCCACTACTGGCCCTCCAAGAAAGTATTATACACTCACCGAAAGTGGGGAATTGTTTTTAGTTGAATTAACAACGACTTGGAACGAACTCCACAATGCCGTCACTTTAGTAACCCTCGAAAAAACCACCAAAAAATGAACAAAACTGTAAGTATAAACCTATCCGGTATCTTTTTTCATATCGATGAAAATGCATACCAAAAACTTCAAAATTATTTTGAAGCCATCAAAGCATCATTGCAAAACACCCAAGGAGCCTCTGAGATTATTTCTGATATCGAAGGGCGGGTGGCTGAACTGTTTTCGGAGCGAATCAAATCGAGTCAGCAAGTCATTTCTAACAAAGAAGTAGACGAAATTGTCTCAATTATGGGGCAACCAGAAGATTATAAAATAGATGAAGAGATTTTTGAAGAAACGACTGAAAATGAGCACTCTGATAGTCAAAAACGCCGTTTATTTAGAGACCGAGATTCCTCATACATAGGAGGCGTATCGTCTGGACTTGGGTATTATTTTGGAATCGATCCATTGATTATAAGACTTATTTGGGTTGCCCTAATTTTTGGTGCTGGAACAGGTCTTTTGTTATATGTTATTTTATGGATTTTAATTCCTGCTGCCAACACCACTGCCGAAAAACTATCCATGATGGGAAAGCCCGTTAACATTACCAATATTGAAAAAAAAGTAAAAGAAGAGTTTGGTAATGTTAAAGAGAGTCTTGGACGTGTTAAAGACAGTGTCAACTCAGGGAAATTAAATGATTTAGGAAAAAACATCCAATCTACATCACGCTCTTTTTTTGAAACCATTGGGGATCTCATTTTACTTTTCTTTAAAGTGATTTTCAAATTGATTGGGATCTTTTTTATTGTTTTGAGTATTATCATTCTCATTGGATTTTTTGTCAGCTTACTAACCGTCGGCATAGCTGATGCCGTACATTTTCCAGGGATGGATTTTGCTGATCTTGTGAATTCTACAGATTTACCTATTTGGTTGGTTTCTATATTAGCTCTGTTAATTGCTGGAATTCCAATGGTTTTTTTATTACTCCTAGGCTTTCGTATGGTTTCCAAACGCATTCCTTTATTCAATCGTTATACTAAATTTTCACTTTTGGGAGTTTGGTTCATCGTCTTGATTACACTTATCATATTGAGTTTCAAACAAGCCGCCGATTTCAGAGTCGATGCCAGCGTCACAGAACAATCAGAATTACCAATTACAGCGATGGACACTTTGTATTTAGAAATGAAAGGAAATCCTTTATATTCAAAGTCATTTCATCGTGATAGTGACTTGAAATTTATCTATGACGAACAGGACACAAAGCGAATTTATGGGTCAAACATTAGACTCATTGTTCAATCTACTAAAGATTCTGTTGGAACTATTTCAGTCGAGAAAAAAGCTGCTGGAGTTGATTACTTAAAAGCAAAAGAACGTGCTATGGAGATCGACTATCACTATGAATACAAAAATAACAGCTTGTATTTAGATGGTTTTTTTCTTACAGATATAGAACATCAATACAGAGCACAAACAGTTGAAATCATTGTGAAATTACCTATTGGCAGTGTTTTGTTTCCAGATGAAAACACATATTCATATCATAGGAACACTTCACAATTTAATGATATACTAGACAACGGAAATGAAGAACATTTTCTAAAAATATTACATAAATCCATGCGCTGCTTGGATTGTCCAAACCTAAACAAATAACCTAAACTTAAACCATTATGATGACCCTTATCAAATTTATTAGCCTTGCCATTGTAACCATTGCTTTAAATGCCTGCCAATTCAACTCCTACCCTTTTAACAAAGGGGTTCGTGGAAATGGTGTTGTTGTGACCGAACGACGAAACAGTAATGAATCGTATAACACTATTGAAGTAAGTACTGGAATCGAACTGTTTTTAACACAAAGCGAGACCCCAAGTATTTCTGTTCAAGCAGATGAAAATATTCAAGAGTTTATTATTACAGAAGTTGAAAATGAAACGCTTAAAATTTATATGGACAAGAGTACCCACCATGTAACTTCCAAAAAAGTTCTAGTCAATTTTATTACTATTGAAACTATAAAAGCTTCAAGTGGAAGCGATGTTATTAGCACCAACACACTAAATGTCCCAAGTCTCGATTTGAGTACATCTAGCGGAAGTGAAATGGAACTAACAGTTGACGCCAAACAAATCAACAGCAGTAGTTCCAGTGGCAGCGAATTAACCCTAAAAGGAACGACCAAAACATTTATTGGGAACTCTTCTAGTGGAAGTCGATTAAATGCTTCAAAACTAACGGCTGAATTCTGCGAAACAAAAGCCTCAAGCGGATCTAATTTGTCTGTCAAATGCCAAAAAGATTTTGATTCAAAAGCTTCTAGTGGCGCACACATTAAAAATAATTTTTCTGCTGTAAAAAACAGTGCTAAATCTTCCTCAGGAGGAAGCGTTGATATAAATGATTAGCTCCCTATTCTTTTCGTAATTTCAAGGGGATTGTATGATCTTCACAATTAACAATTTATATTATATGCTTTATAAGTGAAATTTATTTGTAAATTGCTTGAAAGAAATGCAGCTGTCAAAATTCAAAACTTATGGAATCACACTATTCAAAACTGTATGCCGGTAGTTTTATTATGGTTCAATTGATTACTCAAAATCTAGAGAAGTTGGGGATCACTCCCATTATCAAAGATGAAACAGAATCTGCAAGGCTGGCAGGTTTCGGAACATCCACCTATGGGTTTCAAGAATTGTATGTACATTCAAGTGAAAAGAACAAAGCTGAAGCAATCATAGCCACCACATTATCGGAGTTGAAATAAATAGACCTGATTATTACTTATAACTTTAATTACAAAAAGTAAAAAAAACATATAATGAAGAAACACCTTTTATACCTCAGTTTAGCCTCTCTATTTATTGGATTCAGTCAATCTGTAAAAATTCCTGTCGATACAATGGTGATTACGACTCATTCTACCATTGTAAAAGGGGTGAAATTCGATTATACTGCGGAAACAGGCATGCAACCTGTTTGGGATAAAGACGGGCAACCTATTGCCAGTTTATTTTACACCTATTATACCCGTAATAATATAAAAAATAAGGCAAGTCGTCCCTTAATCATTTCTTTTAACGGTGGTCCAGGCTCAGCGTCCGTTTGGATGCATATTGCCTATACAGGGCCTCGCATTTTGAATGTAGATTCTGAAGGCTATCCTGTTCAACCTTACGGATTTAAAAATAACCCGAACTCCATATTAGATGAAGCAGATATTGTTTTTGTCAATCCTGTCAATACCGCATACTCTAGAATGCTTACCAATAAAGAAGGAGAAATGCCAAACAGAGAACAATTTTTTGGAATCAATGAAGATATCAAATATTTAGCAGAATGGATCAACACATTTGTCAGTCGTAAAAACAGATGGGAATCTCCAAAATATATTATTGGAGAAAGTTATGGAGGTACCCGTGTAATGGGTTTGTCATTAGAACTCCAACAAAATCAATGGATGTACTTAAATGGAGTCATTTTAGTGTCTCCCGCAGATTATAAAGTATTAAGAGTTGGAGGCCCTGTTTCCTCCGCCTTGAACCTCCCCTATTATACCGCAACCGCTTGGTACCACAACAAATTACCAGAAGCACTTCAATCGAAAGATTTACTAGAGATTCTTCCAGAATCTGAAGCCTATGCCGTCAATACTCTTATTCCTGCATTGGCAAAAGGTGGATTTATTGACCCTGCTGAAAAAATGGCGGTTAGCAAAAAAATGGCTTATTATTCTGGGTTGAGTGAAAAGGTAATATTACAACACAATTTGGATGTTCCTAATTCATTTTTCTGGAAAGAACTCCTTCGTGATGAAACGGGTCAAACCATCGGACGTTTGGATTCTCGCTACCTAGGAATTGACAAAAAAGAATCCGGTAATAGCCCCGATTATAGTGCAGAGCTCACTTCATGGCTGCATTCATTTACCCCAGCTATTAACCACTATATCAAAAGTGAATTGAAATTTATAACCGATTTAAAATATAATATGTTTGGATCTGTACGTCCTTGGAATAACGATAACGACAACACCCGCGATAACCTTCGACTGGCGATGGCGCAAAATCCCTATCTAAAAGTATTAAATCAATCTGGATATTACGATGGCGCGACCACTTATTTTAATGCGAAATACACCTTGTCACAAGTAGATCCTAGCGGAAAAATGAAAGACCGTTTCACGTTTAAAGGCTACCGAAGTGGACACATGATGTATTTACGAAATGAAGATTTAATTCAAGCGAATGAAGACTTAAGAGTGTTTCTCAAAGAGTCCTCCGCAAATGGAAAAGCCGCTAAATACTAATATGCAAACACCCCTTATAAGTATTCTGATTCCTTTTAAAAACACGGAATCCTATTTAAGTGACTGTTTGAATTCTATTGTACAACAAACCTATTCCAATTGGGAACTACTTATTGTGGATGATGGCTCAAACGATGAAAGTTATGCTCTAGTACAAAACTACGCTAATAAGGACGCTCGAATTTGCTTACTTCGCAATGAAGGCAGCGGTATTATTGAAGCGCTTAGAACGGCTTACAAACAAGCTAAAGGCAGGTTTGTGACCCGTATGGACAGTGACGATGTGATGGCTTTAAACAAACTTGAACAGATGCAAAAATCACTTGTCACGTTTGGAGAAGGCTACTTGGCTTTGGGACAGGTTCGTTATTTTTCGGAAGCCGGAATTGGAAATGGATACAAACGATATGAAACCTGGCTCAATTCATTAACATCTCAAGGTACCAACTTTGACGAAATTTATAAAGAATGTGTCGTTCCTTCTCCCTGTTGGATGGTATATAAAACGGACTTTGAACACTGTGGAGGATTTAACGCCAATCGATATCCTGAAGATTACGATTTAGCCTTCCGGTTTTTTCAACAGGAATTGAAATGTATTCCTTCTAATGAAATACTCCACCATTGGCGTGATTATCCAGTAAGAACCTCAAGAGTCGATACGCACTATGCTGAAAATTCTTTCTTAGAATTAAAAATTCACTATTTTCTAAAGCTATCGCATGACAAGGAAAAAAAAATCATTATTTGGGGCGCTGGCACAAAGGGGAAAAAAGTCGCTCAGATACTTATTTATAAAAACACCTCTTTTGATTGGGTTTGTGACAATCCTAAAAAAATTGGAAAAGACATCTATAATACCCTCCTAAAACCCTTTGAATCCCTAACTGAAATCAAAAATTATCAATGTATTGTGACCGTCACAAATCGTGAGGAACAATTGGAAATTGAACAGTATTTTAAATCGCATAAAAAAACTCCAATGAAGGATTATTTCTTCTTCTGTTAATCAAATCAAATTATAGTTTTTATATTTGGCATTTCAACCCATCAGATGCAGTTTTTACACCCATATTTTTTTTACGCCCTCCCAGCACTGCTCATCCCAATTTTTATTCATTTATTTCAACTGAGACGTTTTAAGGTTCAATTGTTTACAAATGTTGCCTTGCTACAAAAAATACGCTTTCAAACCAGAAAAAGTTTTCAACTAAAAAAATGGCTCGTTCTGTTGATCCGACTCTTAGCCATTGCCTGTATCATTATCGCATTTAGTCAACCGTACTTATCCAATCAAATAGCAGAAAAAAACAGTTCTGAAACCGTTGTATATTTAGACAATTCCTTCAGCATGCAAGCGATTGGACCAAAAGGCTCTCTTTTAAATAGAGCGGTTCAAGATGTAATTACAGGCTTCGATGAATCCGAAAAAATTGGATTGTTCACCAACGACAAGAGTTACAGATCAACTTCTATAAAAGATTTAAAATCAGACTTGCTCTCACTGGAATTTAGTCAAAATCAACTAGATTTTAATACGTTGATACTAAAAGGGGAAGCGCTGTTTTCGGATTCCAAAACAAGTTCAAAAACACTTGTGTTGGTTTCAGACTTTCAACTACACGAAGATACTATTACATCTAAATTAGACAGTACAATACGCATTGTTTTAGTGCCTTTGAAACCACTCAATACCAACAATAGTTATATTGAATCAGTGTCTTTAGAACCTACGCTAAATGCCAATTACACCTTGAATGTGAGCGGTAAATCTTCGAGCGAAACATACGACCCCGTCCCTGTAACCTTATACCAAGACCAGAAAATTGTTGGGAAGTCTGTTTTAGAGAAAAGTAAGAATTACAAAACGACTTTTGTACTCCCAAATGCAGCAGGATTTAATGGAAAGCTCTCTATTGAGGATTCTCAAATACCTTACGATAACACCTTTTATTTTAACATTCCAAAAGCCGAAAAAATTGAAGTCCTAGAGATTTACGAAAATACTCATTCTACTTTTTTAAAGAAACTTTACACTGGTGAGGAATTCATTTTTCAAAGTCAAAATTACAAGACTCTTGATTACAGTCAAATTAAAAATCAAAATCTAATTATTCTAAATCGACTAGACGAGCTTTCAATTGCCTTAAGAAATAATCTAGAAATATTTATGAATACTGGAGGCGTGGTGGTTATGATTCCCTCTAAAAACAGTAGCTTAACATCTTATAATCAGCTCTTATCCTCGCAAACAACCCACAGAATTAAACCGCCAATAACTCAAAAAAAACGCATCACCAACATCGCGTTTAACCACCCTATTTTGAAGGATGTTTTTGAAGATAAAGTCACAAATTTCCAATATCCAACGGTTCAGTATTATTACCCTCTCACTACCAAAACCAACAGTGTATTGTCTTATGAAGACCTACAGCCATTTTTAGTTCAGTTCAAGGCACTATATGTTTTTACGTCTGCCGTAGAAACAGAGGCTTCTAATTTTGTAAACTCTCCTTTAATTGTCCCTACCTTGTATAATATTGGCAAATCAAGTTTAACAACACCTCCGCTTTACTATTGGATTGGTGCAGAAAACACCTTTGACCTTAAAGTTAATTTACAAAAAGATCGGATTTTAAAATTTGCTAATAAAACCCGTCAATTTATTCCATTACAGACAAATTTTAACACGAAAGTAAACATCACCACAAAGGAAGATCCAAAGGAAGCTGGACACTTTTCCATCTTAAAAGGTTCAGACACCTTGACCCATGTGAGCTATAACTATAACCGCAATGAAAGCCTTTTGCGCTATTCCGATCTTACAAAAATTAAAGGAGTTTCAACTGAAAATTCTTTGAGTAGTACACTAAAAAATATAAAAATTGAGGCGAATGTGACTTGGTTATGGAAATGGTTTGTTATTTTTGCACTAATATTATTAGCTTTTGAAATGCTCATCTTAAAATATTTTAAATGAACGTACTTATAAAATCAGCTACCATTCTTGATGACAAAAGTGATTTCCACTATCAAACTCAAGACATTTTAGTTGAAAACGGTTTTATTACTCAAATTGCTAAATCTCTCAAAAATCCAAAAAAATATCCTGTAATAGAATTAGAAAACCTCCATGTATCTAGCGGTTGGTTTGATAGCAGTGTATCGTTTGGAGAGCCAGGGTATGAGGAACGTGAAACAATTGCAAATGGATTACAAGTAGCAGCAGCTTCTGGGTTTACAGACATTGCGCTCAACGCAAATACAAACCCTGTGATTGATTCTCACTCTGACATTGCGTATGTGAAGTCTAAAGCTATAAATTCTGCGACCAATCTACACCCTATTGGAGCGCTCACAAAAGCTAGTGAAGGCATAGACTTAGCTGAACTATTTGATATGAAATCCGCTGGAAGCATTGCTTTTGGAGATTATAAAAAACCCATTAAAAATCCTAATCTGCTCAAAATAGCCCTTCAATATGCATCCAGTTTTGACGGCTTAGTTCACTCCTTTCCACATGAATCTAGAGTGGCAAAAAAAGGAGTGATGAATGAAAACATAATGAGTACGCGACTGGGACTCAAGGGATTGCCTGCAATGGCTGAAGAACTACAAATTGCACGCGATTTATTTCTGCTAGAATATACCGAAGGAAAACTACACATTCCTACTCTATCTACTGCAAAGTCAGTAGCATTGGTTAGAGAAGCAAAAGCAAAAAAATTGGATGTTAGTTGTAGTGTCGCTATCCATAATTTAATGTTTACAGACGAGAGTTTAAGCGACTTCGATACTAACTTTAAAGTTAACCCTCCATTACGAACTCAATATGATATTGAAGCTCTGATCGCAGGTGTCAAAGACGGGACTATAGATATGGTCACTTCTGACCATAACCCAATTGATATTGAGTACAAAAAAATAGAATTTGATTATGCCAAAAATGGTACACTCGGATTGGAAAGTGCTTTTGGTGCTTTGAACACATTATTTACAACCAAAAAAGCCATTCAGATACTAACAAAAGGAAAACAACGCTTTGGTTTAAAAGCTGGCTCTATAAAAATTGGAAGCTCTGCCCAGTTGAGTTTATTCAATCCTTCTGAACCCTATGTTTTTAAAGATAAACACATCCAATCAAAATCAAAAAATTCACTCTTTTTAGGAACAAAACTAAAAGGAAAGGTTTATGGAGTTATTGCAAATAACACAACTTCAATAGCCCTTTAATGTTAGATAGTCAAGATATCAAATCTGGAAAAACGACTGCATTTATTAGCTATTTTTATCTTCTTGGGGTATTGATTGCTTACCTAATCAACTCCGACAAAAAGAGTCAATTCGCCTATTTCCACATTCGACAATCCTTAGGATTATGGCTTACATTTCTGGCCTTAGGTTACCCTATAGGGTATTTTGATAATTGGCAAATCACAGCTTCTTTTTGGATGGCATTTGGGATTCTATTTATTTATGGATTTTCAACAGCCTTGTCGGGAAAAATGATTCCAATTCCTTTAGTAGGAAAACTCTATCAAACTGCTTTTAAAAAAATTCAATAAATGTCTGATCAACTCCCTTTACATCATATTTCAAGACCATCCACTCTTAAAGAAAATGCACCTCTACTGGTGATGCTTCACGGCTATGGCAGCGATGAAAATGATTTATTTTCATTTGCATCTGAACTTCCAAAAGAGTTGTTTATTATTTCAATAAGAGCACCTTACTCACTCCAACCGAGTGGAAATGCTTGGTATGCAATTAATTTTGATGCAGAGCAGAATAAATGGAACGATAATGATCAGGCTAAGGCTTCGATGAAAATTTTAATTGATTGTATAGATTTGGCATGCAAACTGTATCCTTTAGATCAAAATAACGTGAGTCTATTGGGCTTTAGTCAGGGAACTATTTTAGGAATGGCTACGGCTTTAAATCATCCCACAAAAATTAAAAATATCATTGGATTGAGTGGGTATATAAATCATGACATTCTGCCAAATAATTTAGAAGAAATGGATTATTCAAACCTAAATTTCTACTGTTCTCATGGCAGTATGGATCAAGTGATTCCCATCGATTGGGCACGACAAACAACTGTGTTTTTAAAGTCCTTAAACATCCAACATTCCTACAGTGAATTTCCAGTGGGACATGGTGTCGCCCCTCAAAATTTCTATGAACTAAGAGATTGGATTTCCACTAAAATTTAATACCCTAAAACAAGATCACTTCAGTGGATCATTCAACAACATCGTTTTCAATCTCCAAAAGAGACGCTTCAGATTTTTCTAATACTTCGATTTTGGCCTTAAATTTCTTGATGTCTTTTTCGTATTTATCAATAATTCCTTTGGAGTTCACATACTGGAACACATTAACTAAGATTGAAAACACGAATAAGTAAAGATATATTTTTCCTTTCATTTTAAAGAGATATTTGTAATTGGTCGTAAGCGAGATGAACGTTTTCTGGTAAAGCTTTTTCTATGTCCTTATGAAATCCTAAGTGATGGCTTACATGGGTCAAAAAAGCTCTTTTTGGGTTGACCAATTTGATGAAACCCAAGGCTTCTTCAAGATTGAAATGAGACAAATGTGGCTCAATTCGTAAGGCATTAATCACTAAAACATCTAAATTCTGAAGTTTTTCAACTTCAAAACTTGATATTGTTTTCGCATCTGTAATATAGGCAAATGCATCAATTCTAAATCCAAAGATAGGAAGAGAATTGTGAAGAACATTGATTGGCTCAACTTTTTTGCTGCCAACAAAAAAAGGTGTATCAGAAATTGAATGAGCATTTAAAGTTAACACCCCTGGGTATTTATTTTCGGTTGCAAAAATATAATCAAACCGTTTGTAAAGCGATCTTAAAACCCGTTCATGTGCATACACATCAAGAGCGCCTTGTCTGTAAAAAAAAGGGCGTAAATCGTCCAAACCTGCGGTATGATCACTGTGTTCGTGCGTAAAAAGAACGGCATCTATTTTGGTACAATCGGTACGTAAAAGCTGTTGTCTAAAATCTGGTCCACAATCAATGAGCACAGAAAAATCATCCCACTGAACAAGCGCCGATACCCTGAGACGTTTATCCTTAGGATCTTCACTTAAACATACAGGATGCGTGCTTCCAATAATTGGAATTCCCTGTGAAGTTCCGGTACCTAAAAATGTAATTTTCAATGGATGATTAATTTCAACAAAAATAGGCTATTTTTTTTTTAAGATTATCTAAAATGATACCTTTGTGTGGTAACCTCGTTAAATTTAAAGATGGAAATAACGCTTAAAGGGGATGCTGTCATTGAAAGCATTCCTTCATTAAAAGACAAAGCTTTAAGAATCAATTTAAATGAAAATATCTACGGAACTTTTGCAGAAATTGGTGCTGGACAAGAGACTGTAAGGCATTTTTTTAGAGCTGGAGGGGCTTCAGGAACCATTGCAAAAGCCATGTCTGCTTATGACAAATCTTTTAGTGATGCGATTTATGGAACTGAAAAAGAAAATCGCTATGTGACTGAAGATCGGTTGAAAAAAATGCTGTCTCATGAAGTTAAGTTGATTGAGAACCGTCTTTCAAGAGAGGAATATCCAAATAAAATGTTTTTTAGTTATGCGAATACTGTTGCAACAATTGATTTCGCAAAACGATTCAAAGGACACGGATGGGTTGGAATCCGCTATCAAATTGATTCCGACCAAAAAGAATACAATGAAATTACACTTCACATTCGTTTTAAAGAAACCGATGCACGCTTACAACAAGAAACGCTTGGAAAACTAGGAACCAATCTAATTTATGGTGCGTTTTATAAATACAATCAACCAAAAAAATTATTACGCTATCTATACGACCACATTGACAAAGACCAGTTAGAAATTGATACTATTAATTTTTCTGGACCTTCTTTTCAAGATGTTGACAACCGTTTGATGAGTTTACAACTCCTAAAAAACGGAATGACGGATGCCGTTATGTTTGCACCTGATGGGAACAATGTATTGCCCGCTCGTGTGTTGTACAAAAAAAATATATTAGCTTTTAGAGGAAGTTTTAGACCCGTTACTAAAGTTAATATGGATATGTATGAAAAATCATATCAACTCTTTTTGAACGAGAATAAAGTCGAAAAAGAAAAAACCCAAGTGATCTTTGAAATCACCTTATCCAACCTCAGAGCTTCTGGTGGCGAAATTGACGAACAAGATTTTATGGACCGTGCGCGCTTGTTATGCTCACTCGGACAAACGGTTTTGATTTCCAACTTCCAAGAGTATTATAAACTTGTTGAGTACTTTAATCTCTATACTAAAAACCGTATGGGTCTATCCATGGGAATCAATAATTTGATTGATATCTTTGATGAGAAATATTACCGCCATTTAAGTGGTGGGATTTTGGAAGCCTTTGGAAAACTCTTTAACAAAGACCTCAAAATCTATTTGTATCCTATGTTAACAGAGCAAAAAACCATGACAACGAGTGAAGACTTAAAGGTACATCCACGCATGAAAGAACTCTATAAATACTTTAAATACAACGGCAAACTGGTGGATATTAAAAATTACGATGCTGAAATTCTGAATATTTTCTCCAGAAAAGTTTTAAAAATGATTTCAAATGCAGAAGAAGGTTGGGAAGAAATGCTCCCTGAAGGAGTTTCTGATATTATCAAAGCACAGAAGTTATTTGGGTACGAAGCTTAAGAACTTCCATAAATGCATAAAAAAAGCGACCAATTGGTCGCTTTTTTAGTTTTTATTTTAAAATTTGATCTGTATGCTCTTTGGTTTTGACTTTGAGGATGATGTCTTCAATTACACCTGCCTCATCAATCACAAAAGTAGTTCGGTGAATCCCATCATATTCTTTCCCCATAAACTTTTTAGGTCCCCAAACACCAAAGGCGTTGATGACTGCTTTGTCTTCATCTGCCAACAAAGGATAAGGAAATCCGTATTTTTCTTTAAAGTTAGACTGGCGTTTGGCAGAATCTGCACTCACCCCCAAAACATCGTACCCTTGTGCTGTAAATCGGCTGTAATTATCACTTAAATTACAGGCTTCAACGGTACATCCAGGAGTACTGGCTTTGGGATAGAAAAACAAGACGAGTTTTTTTCCTTTGTAATCTGTTAAAGAAACTGAGTTTCCAGCCTCATCTAAAGATTTAAAATTTGGTGCCGTATCGCCTATTTGTAATGTTGTCATAATTAGTATCTTTGGTTAACACAACAAAGATACACGAATGACTAAAACGGAGAAGGTAAATTTTGTTATAAAAACCTTAAAAGATTTTTATCCTGAAATCCCCATTCCCCTTGATCATAAAGATTCCTATACCCTTTTGATCGCCGTACTGTTATCGGCACAATGCACGGATGTGCGTGTGAATCAAATTACCCCTCTCCTATTTGCAAAGGCTGACAACCCCTATGACATGGTGAAACTAACGGTGGAAGAAATCAAAGCCATCATACGGCCATGTGGCTTATCTCCCATGAAAAGTAAGGGGATATATGGCTTGTCAAAAATCATCATAGAGTCGCATAACGGAGAGGTTCCGCAGAGTTTTACTGCTTTGGAAGCCTTGCCTGCCGTAGGGCATAAAACGGCGAGTGTGGTCATGGCACAGGCCTTTGGCGTACCTGCTTTTCCAGTGGATACACACATCCAGCGCCTCATGTACCGTTGGAACCTGACCAATGGCAAGAATGTAGTACAAACAGAAAAAGATGCCAAACGACTGTTTCCAAAAGAATTGTGGAACGATTTGCACTTGCAAATCATTTGGTATGGACGAGAGTACTCCCCTGCCCGTGGCTGGAATTTAGACACTGATATCATTACCAAAACCATTGGTCGGAAATCAGTGATTGATGCCTATTATAAATAAACTCAGACCTCTTTTTTTGTGGAATAAATCTTAAAGTTTCCACTGTTTAAAACACACTTTAGAAAGGGTGAAACACCATTTAAAGAACTTAATCTATTGATTAATATGTTTTTAAATAACTTTTATTCCCAGTCAAACATATTGAAATATCGGTACAAGTACCTATATACAGTAGTTGAAGTGCAATTTGGCTACGTTACCAAGATTTGGTATATTTGAATAGATTTTAATCAAAATGGGGAAAAATACATCAATATCACTCGGAAATCATTTTGAGGATTTTATCAGAAAAGAAGTTAATTCTGGTAGATATGGTTCGGTTAGCGAAGTAATTCGTTCGGCACTACGGTTGTTAGAACGTGAAGAAAAAAAAGAAAGAGAACTTATAAAAGCTCTCGAAGTTGGAGAAAATAGTGGATTTATTGAAAACTTTGACCCAAAACAACACCAGAAAGAGTTACATCGTAAACACTTATGAGTAAAAACAAATATCGCATAAGTCAACAAGCGATTGAGGATTTAGACAAAATTTGGCTTTATACGTTTAACAAATGGTCTAAAGAACAAGCAGATAGATATTTCGACTTAATAATAGCAGAAATTGAATTTATTGCAGACAACTATCTGATTGGAAAATCCGCAGAGGAAACGCGACAAAATTATCGAGTAACGAAAATCAAATCGCATCTGATTTTTTACAGAAAAGTCGAAAATGAAATAGTCGAAATCGTTAGAATTTTGCACCAGGGATGGATATAAAGAAACGACTGAAATAAAAAACTACACACAACACCGGTAACCGTAACACAAGCCCCGCTGGTGCGCGAAAGCGAAGATTCGACGAAGTCAATCCATTCGCGTTCCAAATAAATTTATAAACCACACGAAAGATTCTAGCGGCAGCGGGGATTTAAAAGATCACATTCTAATTCATTACAGATTCAAATTTCAGTCCTTTATAAACAGAGACTTTCAAAGCTTTTGAATAATTTAAAAGGAAATTTATGGTTTCTGTCTTGGGTTTAAATGTGTGAGAATTAAAAGATTTTTCAGTGTAAAGTTTTGCCATGAGCCTGTAATTGTTAGTTAGTTAATACTACAACGACAGAATTGATACTTTATTTTACCGGGCAATTAATTTGTCAAAACAATATTGTGTTTTTCAATTAATTTACGAAGATTGATCAAAGCATAACGCATGCGTCCCAAAGCAGTATTGATACTTACCCCGGTGTTTTCGGAAATTTCCTTGAAACTCATATCGTTGTACATACGCATCTTAAGAACTGATTTTTGTTCTTCTGGCAACTCTTCTACCAAGTCCCTGATGTCTTGAACAATTTGAGATTGTACCAATTCACCTTCGGCATTAAGAGCGCCATCACTCAGCACAGAAAAGATGTCAAAATCGCCACTGTTGTTGAACTTCGGCATGCGGCTATTTTTTCTAAAATGATCGATGACAAGGTTGTGAGCAATACGCATTACCCAGGGTAAAAATTTACCTTCTTCATTATAATTGCCTCGTTTGAGGGTCCGAATGACTTTAATAAAGGTATCCTGAAAAACATCTTCAGTCACATCGCGGTCATAAACCTTGGAATAGATAAAACTGTACAAGCGTTGTTGGTGACGTTTGATGAGCACCGATAATGAGGATTCATCACCTTGAATATATTGACTTACGAGAGTAGCATCGCTAATAGATTTAGAATTCATAACATTACTTTTAATAGCACACCAAGGGTGTACTGGGGTTAATTAAAATTGAAAAGTAATGTTATTCTATAAGCGTTTGTTAAGAGTTATTTAATCAAATATAAGAACATTCTATTTAATTAAACAAATTTATTTTAGTTTATAATCATAAGTAGGACGAAGACGGCTATAATATTTTTCATATTAATGGTATCTTTGCAACCAAAAATTAACTCAATAAATGCCACAAGACCTTTCAAAATTAAGTCCAAAACAACACATTCTGATTAAGGGTGCAAAATTGCACAATCTAAAGAATATAGACGTTGCAATACCTCGCCACAAATTGGTAGTGATCACTGGACTTTCTGGGTCGGGAAAGTCAAGTTTGGCGTTTGATACTTTGTATGCTGAAGGCCAACGACGCTATGTAGAAAGTTTATCGAGTTATGCACGGCAGTTTTTGGGGCGTCTCAACAAACCAAACGTCGATTATATCAAAGGCATTGCGCCAGCTATTGCGATTGAACAAAAGGTAAACTCTACCAATCCACGTTCAACTGTTGGAACCACCACTGAAATATATGATTATTTAAAATTGGTATTTGCACGTATTGGAAAAACCTATTCTCCTACTTCCAATAATGTGGTCAAAAAAGATACGACTAGCGATGTCATCAATTATATTAAAACCCTTGAGCTTGGCGACAAACTGTTGCTCCTTGCCCCCATTCATTTAGAGGCCGGACGAACTCTAGAAAATAAACTCCAAGCACTCCAACACCAAGGATTTGCGAGAATCAAAGTGGGCGATACTGTCGAGCGTATTGAACAAATTGAGGATTTTGGAAAATTGCCAAAAACAATTAGTTTGGTTGTCGATCGGATCATTGTGAAAGACGAAAAAGATTTTTACAACCGTTTGGCTGATGCGATTGAAATGGCATTTTTTGAAGGAAAAGGACGTTGTCTGATTGAAAAAATCGAGACTTCAGAATCCCGTGAATTTAGTAATTCGTTTGAGCTTGACGGTCAAAAATTCTTGGAACCCAATACCCATTTATTTAGCTTTAACAACCCCTATGGCGCCTGTCCAAAATGTGAGGGCTATGGCGATGTCATCGGAATTGATGATAGCCTCGTGATTCCTAATACCTCCCTTTCAATCTATGAAAATGCAGTATTTCCGTGGCGTGGAGAAAGCATGAAATACTACAGAGATCAACTGGTAAATAACAGTCATAAATTTGACTTTCCAATTCACAAGCCTTTCTTTGAGCTAGAAGCCAAACACCAAAAGTTGTTGTGGGAAGGTAATTCTCATTTTACAGGTTTAAACGACTTTTTTGTAGAGTTGGAATCCAAAGCCTACAAGGTTCAAAACCGTGTGATATTATCCCGCTACCGTGGAAAAACAAAATGTGGAAACTGTCATGGAAAACGCCTGAGACCTGAAGCTAATTATGTGAAAGTTGGAGGTGCCTCCATTACCGATTTGGTTGAATTATCACTCAAAGATTTAAGGACGTTTTTTAAATCCTTACAGCTAGATGCTAAAGAACAAGAAATTGCCAAGCGACTGCTCAAAGAAATCAACAACCGCTTGGAATTTTTATCCAATGTTGGATTGGACTATTTGACCTTAAATAGAAAATCAAACTCCTTGTCTGGAGGTGAAAGCCAACGTATTAATTTAGCGACCTCTCTAGGAAGTAGCCTTGTTGGATCTATGTATATTTTAGACGAACCAAGTATTGGACTCCATTCTAAAGATAGCGAACGTCTGATTAATGTGCTGATAGCCTTACGGGATTTAGGAAATACAGTAATTGTGGTAGAACATGACGAAGCGATCATGGCTGCCGCAGATCATGTGATTGATATTGGACCTGAAGCGGGTACTTTTGGTGGTGAAGTGATGGCGAGTGGGACTTACAAATCGCTTTTAAAAAGTAATACTTTAACTGCGCAGTACCTCAATGGAACCCTAGAAATCGAAGTTCCCAAAAAACGACGAACGTCTAAATACAGTGTGACAGTCAAAGGCGCCAGAGAACATAATTTAAAAAATATAGATGTGATCATTCCCTTAAACATGCTCACCGTTGTGACAGGTGTTTCTGGAAGTGGTAAAAGTACACTCGTCAAACAAATTGTCTATCCAGCCTTGCTAAAATCTATTGGAGGTTATGGCGAAAAGGCGGGGGAATTCACGAGTATTGAAGGCAATTTTAGTACTATTAAGTTTATCGAATTTGTCGATCAAAATCCGATTGGACGTTCTTCACGTTCCAACCCTGTAACATATATCAAAGCCTATGATGATATTCGGGCCTTATTTGCGAAACAAAAATTAAGTGTTTTAAGAAATTACCAACCAAAACATTTCTCATTCAATGTCGATGGAGGCCGTTGCGATAACTGTAAAGGGGAAGGAACTGTGACCATTGAAATGCAGTTTATGGCTGATGTCCAATTGCTCTGTGATGAATGTGATGGAAAACGCTTTAAAAAACAAGTGTTGGAGATTAAGTTCCATGACAAAACAATTGATGCTATTTTAAACATGACGATTGATGATGCAATTGCATTTTTTGATATGCACAATGTGACTAAAATCAAAACAAAACTACAGCCACTTCAAGATGTAGGGTTAGGTTATGTGACGCTTGGACAAAGTTCTTCAACCCTCTCTGGAGGCGAAGCACAACGTATCAAACTGGCTTCCTTTTTAGGAAAAGGTTCAAAAGCAGAAACAGGTTTGTTTATTTTTGATGAGCCTACGACTGGACTTCATTTTCATGACATTAAAAAACTGCTCAAATCCTTTAATGCTTTGATTGATAAAGGCCATTCTGTATTGGTTGTTGAACACAATTTAGACCTTATTAAATGTGCCGATCATGTGATAGATTTAGGCCCAGAAGGTGGTGCAAACGGAGGCTATGTTTTGGCTGAAGGCACCCCTGAATTAATTGCTAAATCAAAAAAATCTTCGACGGCTGAATTTCTCAGAAGTAAAATTTAATTGAGGTGATATTTAATTTATATACTGATTATCAATTAAATAGATTTCATATTCAATTCTTGGCATGCTGTTTGGTACTACAGTTTTAAGTTTAACTTTTTAAAACGCTGTATCATGAGAAAATTATTTTTAACACTCGTCACCTTAACTTTATTTGGATCTGCATTTGCATCGGTAGTTTCCAATCATTCGAGAACTCATAATTCTTTCGTATTTAATGAACAAGGCATTGAACTTGCAATTTTTAAGGATGGTCAATTTGATTTTAATGTGCTGAGACAGCGACCAAATTTTTTTCAATTTTCAAATCACAATGGGATAAATATCAGTTTCAATTCGGGCTATGATTACAGTGCTTATGTTCAGTATGATCATTATGGCGCGGTCATTCAAATAGAAAACACCCCTATTTTTTATGATTATTACGGACGTATCAGCAAAGCTGGATCAATACATATAAGATATGACTACAGAGGTCGTGTGGCATGGATAGGTAATATGCATATTAATTACGATCGCTCTAACAACTCACGTTGTATAGGATATATCAATCGTCAACACCGATACTACACTCCTAGCGCATGGTATTCGTATTACAGCGTTCCAAATGTTCAGTATTGTGTGGTTTTCAATACACCTTATAGAAGACATTATACACCAATTAGATATCAATACCAAAGACCGTATAGAAACAATCGTCGTCCAAATGTTTATAGAAATCGAGGAAGTCAAAATAGAGTCGCAAACACCCGATCGAATCTTAGTGATCGCTATAGAACCAACCGACTTGCTAGAAGGAGTACAAACAACAGTACACGTTCTGAAAACCGTCTAACAACAAGAGCAACAAATCGAACCAATAATCAAGTTACAACCTCGAATCAAAGAGTGCGAACAAATACACCGAATCTAGTGAAACGCAATAAAGCGGTCACAAGAAATTCAAGAGCTGTTGCGCAAAGAACAACTAGAGTGAACTCAAGAAGAACGCCACTGCAAAGAAGAAAATAGTTCATTAGTTAGTTGAAAACTCCGTAGCTGAATATCCCATATCATTACGGAGTTTTTTTATTTACTTAAGGAGTTTTTGAGCCAATTCTTGGGTCAAGGACTTACGACTGTAGGCTTCCAATCCTTTTGAATCGACGTTTAATTGTTGTGTTTTATAGGTCTCATAATGCTCTAACAAAAGTGTACGAAGTACCTCTTTTTCATCGTATCTAAAATAAGTCCCCGATCGGGTTTGGTTGAGTATTTTCTCTATATCAGAGGCGGCAGGTCCAATAGCGATTATGGGGCGTTTAGACGCCATATATTCAAATAATTTTCCTGGGATAATGTATTCCGTTTCTTTTGAGTTTTCTTCGATAAGCAACAGTACTTGCGATTTTTTTTGATACTCTAAAACATCCTTATGAGGAATATATCCAATATTACAAACGTAGCTTTCCAAACCAAAACTACAAATCGCACTCATCACTTCTTCGCTTACGGACCCAATTAAGTTCAATTGAAAAGCTACTGCAAAATCTTCGAATTTTTTTAACAGATCCGAGAACACCTCCCACAAAATTGATGGGTTTCGACCCTCAAGTAACGATCC
Source organism: Formosa sp. (assembly GCA_018673215.1). Taxonomy (GTDB): domain Bacteria; phylum Bacteroidota; class Bacteroidia; order Flavobacteriales; family Flavobacteriaceae; genus Hel1-33-131. The sequence goes on from JABHDE010000030.1 coordinate 92,593, forward strand.
AATATGTGAAACTGTAAACTTTGAATCTAATGTGTTATCTCTAGTGATTTCAAAATCATAGCCGTTTGTGAGAACTAATATTGGTTTGGTTGTTAAATCTAAAAACAGTGATTTCGTTTTTTGACTGGTCACGACTATTTCATCAGCAGTTTGAAGTACTGAGGTTTCTAAATTTTTATGTTTTTTGTGAGCAGAAGAGCTAAGATTTAATTTTTTGTGATACCCTATTTGTGTCCAAGGATCTCTAAAATCAGCCAACCATTTGATCTTATGTTTTTGTTTTAATTGCAATCCAATCAGATGCAAACTATGAGGTGGCCCTGTGGTAATAATGGTATCTATTTGATGCTCCGTAATATAGTCCGATAAAAATGACAACGAAGGACGCACCCAAGAGACACGTGCATCTGGAATGAAAAAATTTCCTCTAATAAAAAGCAGCAGTTTTTCTAAAATTGATTGTTTTTTTTGATTGGCAATAAGTCCTTTAGATAGGCTCGCTGTTTTAGATTTTGAAACTAATTGTGCCCATTTATACGGTTCGTTAATTGGTGTTTTTAAGACAGTTAAATCCGAACTTACATCTGATACTAACGAAGGGTCTAATATGGGATAATTGGGGTTGTCTGGACAATAGACAATGGGTTCAATTCCAAAATCAGGAAGATACTTCACAAATTTCAACCAACGTTGAACGCCAGGCCCACCAGCTGGTGGCCAATAGTACGTTATGATGAGTACCTTTTTCACGATGGTTTTCTATAAATAAGAAGGCCTTGACCTAGAATTAGCAACACCAACAAAATAGTACTCCCCAAGGCGATATTGGAACCTGTGTTTACAACCGCAGGGTTAAATGTAAACACTACAGTATGTTCTCCTTTCGGGATTTCCAAGCCACGTAGTACATAATCCACATTATAATGATCTACTTCGTCACCATCTATAGTAACCTCCCAACCGTTTTTATAATAGACCTCCGAAAATACTGCAAAACCATCTTCATTGTTTTTGGTTTCATACGCCAAATAATTGAGTTTGTTTTCTACCAATACAATAGAAGCAGTAGAATCTTTTGCAAAACGTTTGGACTTCAACTCTGAAGCGTTGGCAATCGCAGTTGTTTTTGTATTTATTTTACCGAGCGCTAAAATTTCGTCATCTGGAGTTTCAACTGTTTCAACGGCATCTATAAACCACGCATTTCCGTTGACTTCTTCGTTTTCAAAATATAGCACTTCTCCTTGTTTGTTTTGATAAATGATATACTTTGTATTGAGCATATTAAGAACTTCAAAATTATTTTTATCAATATAAAATTCTTGTAAGTCATTAAATCGTTGCAATTTGGCGGCATGATACCCTCCTATTGAATTATGAAAATACGAAGCTTTTGTAGAATTGTCAGACATATCAAAGACTCTAAAGTGTGAAGTGTCTTTTAATATTTCTTTATCGATGGCACTTGCTTGGTAAGGACGATCCACTTGTATGGTCAGAACAAAATTATCGTTATTTACATAGCGTCGGTCCACTCCTACCAAATCAAAGACAAGAATAATCCCCAAAATAACAATTGTCGTATTTTGAGTCATTTTTTGTTTGAGATAGGCAAAAATCACACTTCCAACAGCGCAGACAAATAATAAGGTTCTTAGTGCATCTTCTGTAAAAATAGCACTTCGATCCCTGCGTAAAGCTTCAACAAGAGATTCATTAAATTGCCTATCACTCATCCCAACAAAGTCAAACAAACTGTTCTTAAAAATCAAAAATAAAATTGTCAATCCGGCAACAATTCCTAAGGATTTTTTTAGGGCATCTAATTTCGTTTCTAAGCTTAGGTCTTTATGAAATAAACGTCCCAGTCCTAGAGTTGCTAAAAGTGGAATACAAAGTTCTAAAATGACTTGAATAGAACTGACTGCTCTAAACTTATTATACAGTGGCACATGATCAATAAAGAAGTCAGTAAGGAATCCTAAATTTTTTCCGTAAGACAAAAGTAATGACATCAATACCCCAGCAATCAGCCACCATTTGAAACGACCGTAGTACAGAAACAAAGACAACACAAAGAGAAAAATCACAACAGCTCCTACATAGGCAGGTGCTTCCACTATAGGTTGGTCTCCCCAATACATCGGGGCTTTTTTAGAAATTTGAAGCGCTTCTAAGGGCGAGGCTCCAAGGGCTCTAACAGCTTTATAAGTTTCGGATTCTTTTCCAATATCTTCACTATGACCACCACCCATAAATCGAGGAATTAAAAGATTAAATGATTCTAATTTCCCATAACTGAATTGGGTGATATAGTCTCTATCTAGTCCTGTAGTTGGGATTTTGACACTCCCATCAGGGAGGATGGTCAACTCACTTTTACCACGTGTACTTTCTTTAGCATATTCACTCGTAGCCATTAAATTAGTCGCATTCATTCCAAAGGCTAAAACAGCAGCAAATAATAGAACAGCGGATGCTTTAAAAAATGCTGGAAGTTCTTTTGCTTTAATAGCTTGAATCAAATACGATATCGCTAAGATCAAAATTAAAAACCCTAAGTAGTACGTCATTTGAAAGTGATTGGTTACCAGTTCCAATCCAGAAGCCACGGCGGTTAGTACAAACCCTAAAAAGTAGCGTTTTTGATAGGTCAAAATAATACCTGATAACACCAACGGCATATAGGCAATGGCATGGGCCTTGGAGTTATGACCGACCCCTAGAATAATAATCAAATAGGTAGAAAACCCAAAGGCGAGGGCTCCTAAAATAGCAACTTTATAATCAACTTTCAGAACCAATAGTAAGATGTAAAATCCTAGTAAATATAAAAAGAGATAATCTGCTGGACGGGGTAAAAAACGAAGTGTTAAGTCTAATTTTTTAATGTAATTATGAGGGTATTTAGCGCCGAGTTGGTAGGTGGGCATGCCTCCAAAAGCACTGTTGGTCCAATAGGATTCGGCATCATAAGCGTCTCGAAAATCGATTTGCTGTTTGGCCATCCCTGTATATTGGACAATATCACTTTGGTAGATCATTTTTCCTTTAAGAACAGGATTGAAATATAAAACCGCCACAAGGATAAACCCTAAAATCACTAAAAAATGGGTGCCAAATTGTTTTAAGCTCGGGTTCATATTCTCTGTTATTTATTCAACTTCTTCATAATCGACATATTCTCCAACATCATTGTTTGAAGTTTTAGAATTGGGCATTTTATCAATACTAATTTCCCCTTCCTTTTGGGTGGGTGGTTTTGGAGCGGATTGATTTCTAAAATGGGCTTCTGCTTTTTTGGCAATAGACTTAATTATAAAAGGCGCGAATAGACGCATCAAATACTTAAAAATTGAATAGACCAAAACAAAAATAAGCAGTGTTTTTAGCAATCCAAGTATAGAGGCAGTTTGTAACATCGATAGATAATTTTCTCAAAAATACAATTCTTATTTTTATTACATAAATTATTATATAAAATGATTGTATACGCAAGAAAAAACAGATCAATCAATTAAAAATATAAAAAAAATATGTAGGTTTGATAAAAGTCTATTTTATGAAACCTCTATCTAAACTTATTACTTTTTTAATACTCCTTTGTTTGTGTAGTTTAGCGCATGCACAATATACCGATGTCATCAACTCCAATCGACCAGGCGCTTCTCAAAGCGCATTTTCTGTGGGTACTAAAGTGTTACAATTTGAGGTTGGCCCGTATATGATAAAGGAAAATCGAGCGCTGTTTCCAAAATATAAAGTCGACGGGTATGGGGTCGATTTTGCAGCACATTATGGTTTTTGGAAAGAAGCTTTAGAATTTAATATTCAAGGAACCTTTCAAAAAGACACACAAACGTATTCATCCGTTGTGGATGTTGAAAATAGTCGTGCAAATTTTAAAAACCTCAACATTGGCGCAAAGTATTTGATCTATGATCCACACAAAAACAAAGAAACTAAACCTAATTTATATAGCTACCACGCTAACAGAGGGTTTAAATGGAGCAGTTTAATTCCTGCTGTATCTGTCGCAGCAGGTGTAAATTATGACACTAAAGACAATCCTTACACAGCAGCTACTGTTGAAGGACTCAGCTACAGAGGGGTCATTATTACACAGAACAATTTTTATGGTGGATGGGTCTTTATTACTAATTTCATGATGGATCGTATTGGAAGTGACCAAACAGATTTCCAATACATTCTTACAATTACACATTCATTCAACCCAAAATGGGTGGTATTTGCAGAAACCCAAGGTATTAAAAGTGAATTCTATGCAGATAATTTATTTCGATTTGGAGGAGGTTATTTACTTAACAAAGATTTACAGCTAGATACTGCACTTACCTTTAATACTAAAAATACCCCATCGGTTTTAAGCCTAAATTTTGGGGCCTCCTACCGATTAGATCGCCATAAAGATAAAATCAAACTGGATAATGGGACGTCTGCAAAAGAGCAAAGAGAACGAATGTCACGCTCCAAAAAAACAAACAAAAGAAAAAAGAAAAAGAAGAATACTAATTTTGATGAGGACTAAACAGTATGATAACCATTAAAAAAGCGGTTTCTAAAAAGGAGATAAAACAATTTGTCACGTTTCCTTTTTCAATATACAAAGACTCTAAATATTGGGTTCCACCTATCATTAGCGAAGAAATTAAAGTTTTTGATAAAAACACCAACCCTGTACTTCAAAATGCAGACGCTCACTTGTTTCTAGCTTATAAAAACGGGAAGATTGTTGGACGTGTTGCCGCTATTATAAATTGGCTAGAAATCAAAAACAAAAGCAGCCAAAAAATACGTTTTGGTTGGATGGATATGATTGATGACATTGAAGTTACAAAGGCCTTATTAGCCAAAGTAGAGTCTATTGGAAAAGCAAATAATTTAAAATATATGGAAGGGCCGATTGGGTTTTCTAACTTAGACAAAGTAGGTGTTCTTACCTATGGATATGACCATATAGGCACTATGATTACATGGTATAATCACCCCTATTACGTAGCGCACTTAAATCAGTTAAACTTAAAAGTTGAAAAAGAATATTTAGAACACAAACATCAGTTTAGTGACATTATAATTGAAGACTCTGAAAGACTGGAAAAAATTATTAAAGAACGCTATAATTTAAGAGCTTTAGACTTTACTAGTACAAAAGAGTTGATGCCATATGCCGATAAAATGTTTGATTTATTTAACGAAAGTTATGCATCCTTATCGTCATTTGTTGCCATTACAGACATTCAAAAAGCATTTTTAAAGAAGAAATTTTTAAACTTCATAAACCCCGAATACATTAAGTTTGTAGTGGATGAAACCGATAATTTAGTGGCTTTCGGAGTGGTAATGCCTTCTTTTGCAGAAGCATTACAAAAAATAAAAGGTAAGTTATTTCCTTTTGGGATTTTTCAAATTCTCAAGGCCAAAAAATCTAAGAAATTAAATTTCTATTTAATTGGCGTCGATCCTAAATATCAAAAGAAGGGGGTACATTCCATTATTTTTAGTTCATTTTACAAAACCTTTAAAAAGAATGGCATTATAGAATGCCGTAGAACACCCGAGTTAGTTAATAACTTAGCCATACAAAAGCTATGGCGAAACTTTAATCCAATACTGATTAAAAAACGAAGTACCTTTAGAAAAGAGTTGTAAAAACACTACTCGCCCATTGCAGCTGCAACAGATGCAGAAAGACGCTTGTAAACACCTTTTTCTAAGCGTTCTCTAATTACAGAAAAAGCTTTTAAGGTTTCATCAACATCTTCTATAGTATGCATAGAGGTTGGGATTAACCTCAACAATATGAGTCCTTTAGGAATGACTGGATAGACCACAATAGAACAGAAAATTCCATAATTCTCTCGAAGGTCTTTGACTAAGGCCATCGCTTCAGGAATACTTCCTTTCAAGTACACAGGGGTCACACAACTTTGCGTCGTTCCTAAATCGAATCCTCTCTCGCGCAATCCCGATTGAAGTGCTGTTACAATTTTCCAGAGATTTTCCTTAAGTTCTGGCATGGTTCGAATCATATCCAAACGTTTTAGAGCACCCTTAACCAATTGCATTTGCAAGGATTTTGCAAACATTTGTGATCGTAAATTATATTTTAAGTAGTCTATAATTTCTTTATCCGCTGCAATAAATGCACCTGTACTTGCCATAGATTTGGCAAAAGTTGCAAAATATACATCAATAGCGTCTTGAACCCCTTGTTCTTCACCTGCACCTGAACCAGTTTTTCCAAGTGTTCCAAAACCGTGTGCATCGTCCACTAAAAATCTGAAATTGAATTTATCTTTTAATGCTGCAATCTCTTTTAGCTTTCCTTGTTCGCCTCGCATTCCAAAAACTCCTTCGGAAATCACTAAAATTCCACCGCCAGTTTGTTGAGCCATTTTGGTGGCACGCTCCAAGTTTTTTTCTAAACTTTCGATGTCGTTGTGCTTGTAGGTAAAGCGTTTTCCCATATGCAAACGAACGCCATCAATGATACAAGCATGCGAATCAACATCGTAAACTATGATATCATCCTTTCCAACCAATGCATCAATTGTAGACATGATTCCTTGATAACCAAAATTTAAGAGGTATGCAGCTTCTTTGTTTACAAATTCTGCTAATTCATTTTGTAATTGTTCATGAAGCGAAGTATGACCAGACATCATTCGAGCTCCCATTGGGTAGGCAGACCCAAAATCATTAGCTGCTTCGGCATCAACTTTTCTGACTTCAGGATGATTTGCAAGACCTAAATAGTCATTAATACTCCATGTAATGACATCTTTCCCTTGAAATTTCATGCGATTGGAAATCTGACCTTCCAGCTTTGGGAACACAAAATAACCTTCTGCTTGGCTTGCCCATTTACCTAATGGACCTTTGTCTCTGTAAATCTTTTCGAATAAATCTCTCATCATAATTCCTAGTTAGTTTGCAGCACAAAATTATACAATAAAATTCTCAATACATAATAATTTAAGCAATTAAACAAACATGAATTCTTTGAAGATGATTTGGGGTTGAAAAGTTTTGGAAATCTACTTAATAAACTCAATACCTTGAGCAGCTACTTCATTTTTTTGATCAAAAAAGCCCTGATCTTCCATCCATTGATCATTAAACACTTTGCTCATGTATCTGGATCCATGATCTGGAAAAATTAATACAACCACGTCAGAAGACTTAAAGGTACCTTTTTGATTGAGCTGTTTAACGGCCTGAACAACGGCTCCAGAAGTATAGCCTGCAAACAAGCCCTCTGTGAGTGCCAACTCTCTAGCAGTATGCGCACTGTCTTCATCCGTTACTTTTATAAACTCATCAATGGAATCAAAATCTGTAGCACTAGGAATCAAGTTCTTCCCCAATCCTTCAATGCGGTATGGATATATTTCGTTAGAATCAAACTCTTTAGTTTCGTGATATTTTTTTAAGACCGATCCATAGGCATCGACTCCAATAATTTTAATATCTGGGTTCTGTTCTTTTAAATATTTTGCAGCTCCTGAAATAGTGCCACCGGTACCGCTACACGCCACTAAATGCGTAATTTTACCTTGTGTTTGTTGCCACAGTTCTGGACCCGTCGACTTGTAATGTGCCTCAGTGTTTAAGCTATTAAAATATTGGTTGATATATACAGAGCCCTCTATTTCTTTGTGCAAACGTTTTGCGACTTCGTAATAGGAACGTGGGTCGTCCGCACTCACATGCGCTGGGCATACATATACTTTTGCTCCCATACTCTTTAGCATATCAATTTTATCCAAAGAAGATTTTGAACTGACTGCCAAAACACATTTATAACCTTTGATAATACTCACCATCGCTATACTAAAACCGGTATTTCCAGATGTTGTTTCAATGATAGTGTCTCCAGGCTTGAGAATGCCCTTTTTTTCGGCATTTTCAACAATATGTAGAGCAATACGATCTTTAGAAGATTGCCCTGGATTAAAGCATTCTAATTTGGCAATAAAGGTTCCCTTTGAACAATCTAAAATAGTATTTAACTTCACAAGAGGTGTGTTCCCAACAAGGTCCAATACATTATCAAATATTAATTTATCTTTATTTACCAAGTTTGTGATTTTAAGTAAGCTACAAAATTACAATAATTTTTTCAAACCTATTTTGAAATAGATTCCAGATCTAATAAAAACGCATACTCTGCAGCCACTTCTTTCAAGGCTTCAAAACGACCAGAAGCTCCTCCATGACCTGCCTCCATATTGGTTTGAAGATACAACTGAGAGACGTTTTTGTTCTGTGTTCTTAAGCGAGCCACCCACTTTGCAGGCTCCCAATACTGAACCTGGGAGTCGTGCAGTCCAGTAGTCACTAACATATTTGGATACAACTTGTTTGTCACATTGTCATATGGGGAGTACGATTTCATATACTCATAATAGTCTTTTTCATTGGGGTTTCCCCACTCATCATATTCTCCAGTAGTTAGTGGAATGCTATCATCTAACATGGTAGTGACCACATCGACAAAAGGTACTTGGGCAACCACTCCATTATACAATTCAGGAGCTAAATTAATAACCGCTCCCATCAATAAACCTCCGGCACTCCCTCCCATCGCATAATGATGTTTAGCAGAGGTGTATTTATTTGCAATTAAATATTTTGAACAATCTACAAAATCTGAAAAAGAGTTTTTCTTATTAAATAATTTTCCATCCTCATACCATTGACGACCCAAGTATTCCCCGCCTCTAATGTGTGCAATTGCAAAAATAAAACCACGATCTAATAAACTAAGTCGAGTAGTTGAAAAATAGGGATCTATGGTACTTCCGTAGGATCCATAAGCGTATAACAACAAGGGAGTGTCAAGTGATTTTTCGGTATCAACACGTCGTATCAATGAAATAGGAATTTTCGTCCCATCAGTTGCTGTAGCCCACAAACGTTCTGAAGTGTAATTTTCTTTTTGGAAGTTACCCCCCAAGACTTCTTGTTCTTTTTTAATGGTTTTTGTTTTGGTTACCATATCAAAGTCAATGATTGAAGAAGGAGTGGTTAAAGATTGATATCCGTATCTTAAAACTGTGGTATCAAAATCAATGTTGGTAGTGGTGTAAGCAGTGTAAGTTTCGCTTTCAAATGGAAGGTAATAACTATCTGATCCATCCCAACGTTTGATATGAATTTGATTCAAACCGTTTTCACGTTCTGAAACCACTAAAAAGTCTTTAAATATTTCGATTCCTTCTAACAATACGGATTCGCGGTGCGGAATCACATCTTTCCAATATTTTTTTTCTGTTTCGGATTCAGAGGTCTTTGAAAGTTTAAAATTTTGAGCTCCATCAGCATTTGACACTATGTAAAATGAATCATCGTAATGGGAAATTCCATACTCTAAACCACGGGTTCGTGGCTGAAATACTTTAAAGTCGCCATCAGGAGTGTTGGCATTTAAAATTTGATATTCAGTGGTCAAAGTACTGTAACTCACTATAACCAGATATTTCTTGGATTTGGTTTTATAAACGCTCACTCCAAAAGTATCATCTGTTTCTTCATAGATTAATTCATCTGACTTTTGATCGGTGTTCAATCGGTGTTTGTAAATCGCTTCTGAACGTAAGGTTGTTTCGTCTTTTGAAGTGTAAAATAAGGTTTTGTTGTCATTTGCCCACGTGCTACCTCCAGTGGTATTTGAAATTTCATCCTTAAAAACTGTATTGGTTTTAAGATCTTTAATGTGTATAGTATATTGGCGTCTGCCCGTGGTATCTACACCATAAGAAACTAAATTATTATTGGGGTTTATATTCAAGCCTACCAACCTAAAATACGAGTGATCTTTGGCCATTTCATTGCAATCAAACAACAGCTCTTCTTCAGCATCTAGAGTTTCCTTTTTTCGAGTGTATATAGGATAGTCTTTTCCTTTTTCATATTTGGTAATGTACCAATATCCGTTGTATTTATAGGGTACTGAACTATCATCTTCTTTGATTCTTGACTTCATTTCTTCAAATAGAGACGTTTGAAACTCTTTCGTGTGCGCCGTATGGGCATTATAATACGCGTTTTCTTTATTGAGATAGTCAATCACTTCTGGATTTTCTCTATCATTCAACCAATAAAACTCATCAATCCGAACATCGTCATGAATAGATAATTTTTTGGGTATTTGTTTCGCTAATGGAGCGTTTGGTAATTCAGACATTGATTTTTGAGTCTTAGTATCACAAGAAAATAGTGAACTGATTAAAATTAGAGATAATAATTTGATTTTCATAACAATTTAAATTTGGGTTAAGAAGCATAAATTTACAAAAAAAATTAAGCTTTACTTAAAATTTCTAAAAGATTGACATGCATAGCCTCGGTATAATCCAAATGAGTCACCATTCTGAGTTTACCGCTTCCCATATCACTTACTAGAACATCATGTGCTTTTAAATTATCTAAAAATAGTGCTTCTGGAATTTCAGGGTTTAATTTGAAAATAACAATATTTGTTTCTACGGGTTCTACACTCAAGACTGCTTCAGACTGCTGTAGTACAGCCGCTATGTCTTGAGCTTTTTGGTGGTCCTCTATTAGGCGATCGTAGTGATGGTCTAAGGCGTAGGAAGCTGCAGCTGCGAGCGATCCAATTTGACGCATGCCACCGCCCAACATTTTTCGAATACGCAGAGCTTTGTTCATCAATGCCTCATCTCCTAACAACATGGAACCCACTGGAGCGCCAAGTCCTTTGCTAAAACACACTGAAATCGTATCAAAAATTTCTCCATATTGAAGTGCCGTTTCAGACTTTGCTACTAGTGCATTCCACAAACGAGCGCCATCTAGGTGTAATCCCAAGTCATGGGCATCACAAACCGTCCGAATTTTTAAAATTTCTTTATAATCCCAGCACGCACCCCCGCCCTTGTTGGTCGTATTTTCTAAGGTCACTAAAGAAGTTAAGGGACTGTGATAAAAATCTGGAGGATTGATCGCTGCCTCTACTTGAGACGCCGTCATCATGCCCCGGTGCCCATCGACAAGCTGACACGATACCCCACTGTTAAAAGACACCCCACCACCTTCATAATTATAAACATGCGCATATTTGTCACATATCAATTGCTCACCAGGCTGGGTATGAAGTTTGATAGCCGTTTGATTGGCCATGGTTCCTGAAGGAAAAAACAAGGCTTTCGACTTTCCAAAAAGCGATGCAACTCGCGCTTCTAAGGCATTCATCGTTGGATCTTCTGCATACACATCGTCTCCTACTTTAGCGGTCATCATAGCGTCTAACATGCCTTTGGAAGGTCTTGTTAGAGTATCGCTTCTTAAATCTATTTGCATGAATTTTATTTTGGATATAAAACTACATATTATTTTCATTCTATACTATTAATTCTATTTTTGTAGTTCTAAATAAATTTATGATAACACACGATCACATAAAAGATCTTTTTGAGCGCCTGGGAGCGTTGAGGAGGTATCTTTGACTTAGATGCCAAACGCATCGAAATTCAAAATGAAGAAGAAAAAACTTTTTCCCCTGATTTTTGGAACGATTCGAAAGCAGCCGAGCTGCTTATGAAATCTTTACGAGTCAACAAAAAGTGGGTAAGTGATTTTGAAAAAGCACAAACTTATAATGAAGAGTTAGAAATCTTATTTGATTTTTTTAAAGAAGGAGAAACCACGGCCGAAGAAGTTGAAAAACAATTTGAGCTCGCTTCCAATTTCTTAGAGGACATCGAATTCAGAAACATGCTTTCCGAGGACGGAGATGGTCTTAGTGCCGTATTACAAATTACTGCGGGTGCTGGAGGGACCGAAAGTTGCGATTGGGCAAGCATGCTCATGCGGATGTATATCATGTATGCTGAAAAAAATAATTTTAAAATCAAAGAACTCAACCTTCAAGATGGTGATGTGGCAGGAATCAAAACCGTGACACTTCAAATTGAAGGAGATTTTGCTTTTGGATGGCTAAAAGGCGAAAATGGGGTGCATCGCTTGGTACGCATCTCTCCTTTTGATAGCAATGCCAAACGCCACACCAGTTTTGCTTCGGTATATGTCTATCCTCTTGTGGATGATACGATTGAAATCGATATCAACCCAGCTGATATTGAAATTACCACTGCACGTTCGAGTGGTGCGGGCGGACAAAACGTAAACAAAGTTGAAACAAAAGTGCAATTAACCCACAAACCTACTGGGATTCAAATTTCATGTTCTGAAACTCGCTCACAACATGACAACCGATCCAGAGCCCTGCAAATGCTAAAATCTCAATTGTATGAAATTGAGCTCAAAAAACAACTGGCACAACGTGAGGATATCGAGGCAGGGAAAATGAAAATTGAATGGGGAAGTCAAATCCGAAATTATGTAATGCACCCCTACAAACTTGTCAAAGATGTTAGAACCGCTCAAGAAACCGGAAATGTTGACAATGTAATGAACGGAGATATTACTCCTTTTCTAAAAGCCTATTTAATGCTTATGGGGCAAAAACAACAATCAGATTCGCTATGATAAAAATTTACCACAACAACCGCTGTCGAAAATCGCGTGAAGGGCTTCAAACTGTTCAAGCTAGTGAAAAACCCTATGAAATAATCGATTATATTTCCAGCCCTCTAAGTGCGAAAGAATTGGAGGAAATTATTTCTATTTTAAATATTTCACCGATCGTTCTTGTACGTCAAAACGAAGCCATTTGGAAGTCAGATTTTAAAGGAAAAGAATTATCAGACCAAGAGTTGATTGCTGCTATGGCAGCGCATCCAAAGCTCATAGAACGCCCTATTGTAATTCACAACAACAAAGGAATTATTGGACGCCCTAAGGAACGAATTCTTGATGTTTTATAACATTCGATACCCCCTTTTTTATTTAACACAATATTAACCAGAACAAATAGTTTTGGAGTTTACTTTTGTGCTCAATAATATCCGACATTCATGAATAAGTATTTCTTATTTGCTTTACTATTATTTGCAGCTAACAACTCTTTGCTAGCTCAAAATAATACTGACACTTATCTCGTTTCTGGAAACATAGTTGAAAGAGAAAGCCTGTCCCCACTTGAATATGCGACGATCGGATTTTATAGTTCTACAGGAAGTAAAATAGTTGGAGGTGGCATTACAGATAAAGACGGAAATTTTAGTATTTCGATTCCCAAGGGTGTGTATGATATTTCTTTTGAATATTTTTCGCTGATGAGCGTTGTAAAAACAGATTACAACATCGCTCAAGATACTAATTTAGGGGTCATAGAGTTGGAAGCAGAATTGCAGACTTTGGATGTTGTTGACCTTATAGCAGAAAAAACTACGGTTGAAATCAAACTGGATAAAAAAATATACAATGTAGGAAAAGACCTCACTGTAAGGGGTGGTAGCGTGAGTGATGTATTAGACAATGTCCCTTCGGTTTCTGTAGATATTGAAGGCAATGTTGCTTTGAGAGGTAATGGAAATGTACGTATTTTAATCAACGGAAAACCCTCTGGATTGGTAGGGCTCAACTCCACGGATGCTTTGCGGCAACTCCCTGCAGACGCTATTGAAAAAGTTGAAATTATCACCTCCCCTTCTGCACGTTATGATGCTGAAGGAACTGCTGGGATTTTAAATATTATTTTGAGACGAAGCAAACTGCTCGGACTCAATGGTGCGGTCATCTTGAATGCAGGACATCCAGATCAATTGGGGGCTTCTGGAAATATAAACTACCGGACTGGAAATGTAAATATTTTTAACACTTCTGGCTATTCCTACAGAAACAGCCCAGGAAATTCAACCACCAAGACAACGTTTTTTAACACTCAATACGATTCTAACGGGATCCTTATTGAAGACAATCCAAATACCTATCGAAACGAATACCGCACTTTTGAACGCATCCGAAAAGGATTTAACAGCAATACAGGAATCGAATGGTACATCAATCCAACCACTTCCCTCACATCCGCTTTTTTGGTTAGAAAAAGTGACAACATTAATGAGACTTTCAATAGAGCGGAAACGCTCGATGCATCCCAAACACTCGTCAGTGAGTCCTTGCGATATGACCCTGAGTTGGAAACGGATGAAACCACACAGTTTTCTATTAATTTTGACAAACAGTTTCATGGCAATAGCGACCACCGTTTGACGGCAGATTTCCAAGTTGAAAACAGTTCAGAAGATGAGAATTCTATCATTTACAACAATTCTGTAGCAGCCGAACGCGTTCAAATAATTGAAGATCAAGAACGTATCTTATTCCAAACAGATTTTACGCTTCCTATTGGAGAACACAGTCGATTTGAGGCAGGTTATAACGGACGGTTTAGTACAAACACCACAGCCTATACATTAGAGTTTGCCGAAAATGACGCTTTTGTATTGGATACTGACGTTAGTAATACATTGATTTATAAAGAGGATGTCAATGCTTTCTACTCGCAATTTGGAAGTAAACTAAAAGATAAGTTTTCATTTTTGTTAGGCTTGCGATTGGAATCCACTCGAGTGAGCATCCAACAACTCAGCAGCAACGAAAACAACAATAACAATTATATTGGTCTCTTTCCTACGCTTAATTTAGGGTACGAATTTTCAGAAACACAAAGCTTGACATTAGGCTATAACCGACGTATCAGTCGACCACGTTCGCGTTTTTTAAATCCCTTTCCATCCCGAAGCAGTGCCACAAATTTATTTCAAGGCAATCCAAATATCAACCCTAGTTATTCAAATGGGTTTGACATTGGCTACCTCAACAAATTTGGCATTTTAACACTCAATACTTCTTTGTATTTTAACCATGCCACCGATGTGTTTACATATGTAAGTGAAGACACTGGCGAAGAAGTTTTGATAGACGGTCAGAGTGTCCCTGTCATTCGCCGCGGCCCCATTAACTTGGCTGAAGAAGACCGCTATGGGTTTGAATTCACATTGACCTACCGTCCAACTAAAAAATGGAACATGAACGCCAATTTCAACCTCTATCAATCTGTTGTTAGAGGGAGTTATAAAGGCTTGAGTTATGATTCCGAAAATTTAGGGTGGTTTGTCCGTTTGAACAATAAATACACCTTACCAGGAAACATTGAATGGCAAACACGACTGAGTTATGATGGCCCTCGTATAGATGCCGTTAACAAACGAGAAGGGCGATTTTCGTCAAATATGGCATTTAGTAAAGACTTGTTTAAAGAAAAAGCGTCCCTTTCATTTAATATCAATGACCTCTTTAACACCCAACGCCGAAACTTAGAATCAACGACACCCACTTTTTATAGCTACAGTTATTACCGATGGCGCGTCCGTTCGTACAATCTATCGTTCACCTACCGTTTCAATCAAAAGAAAAAAGGTCCACAACGGGGTGGCTTCGGAAATGGTTTCGACGGCTAAAAAACAAAAAATCCAAAACATTTCTGCTTTGGATTTTGATGTATATAAAGGTGAATTTTTTTAAGCTTCTTCCGCTTTTGCCTTCTTAGCGTCTCTTTTTTCTTTGAAGTGTTCTAGTGCAGAACCAACCACCCAGTAAGGAATGGCGAAGGTTAATAAGAAAATCATTAACCAAAAACCTAAGGTTAAGATGGATAAAAATGCTAAAAATCCTAAATACTGATCAAAATCGAACATGGTATATGCTTATGTTTTACGCTACAAATATACTATAAGAAAAATAGTTTTACAACATAAAATTTCAGATTTATATGTTAAAAATTGAGGCGATTTTTTGTTGTTTAAAAATTTAGTGTAAATTTGAGTGACGATAGACCCCAAAGTCTAATTCTTCAATAAGCAATTTAACCGAAGCTTAAGATATTATTTTAGTGAGAATAGGGAAAAGACATGCTTAAACATGTCCCAATTTGAAGGATTTTGAAGACAAGATTCTTTGATATCTTAATTAAAATGATCTTACATGATTAAAAAAGTCTTGCAAATATACAAAGCACTTTGGGTTGCATAAGTGAGATATATAGTATTATAAATCAATGGTTTAAAACAAAAAAGAAATGAAAATATATAAACGAAATAAACGCAACCCTGCGGATATCCACTAGTTGTGGTGCGTACGAGAAAATGAAAAGTCCAATTAAAATATCATTTTTAATCTTAATGTTTTTGACTCTTTTAAATTGTCAAAATGCAGAAAAAAAATCTATCCAAATAGTTGAAAAAGATTTTTGCCTTTTAGGAAAAGAAAACGACAGTATTGCGGTAGAATTAAATCTATCGGAATTTAATGACTGGAAAAAAATACTCGAACGGACTGAACAAATTGTTTGTAATGACAGCCTTCCAAAAGTTACTTTGAAAAACGACAGCGTTATTAAAAGAGTTTATTTGAGAAATCCTTGTTGGGAAGGTTTAGCCTGCATATTGGTTAAGCAAAAGAATGTTATTGAAATTCATAACGACACCATTAACAAAGCTGACGAGAATTTTTATCCTTTGGACAGTTTGCCACATATTTTAAAAAGAGATTTGGAAAATAATGGAAAAAAACCAAGGTTAAGTGACAATCCTGAAAAGCTATTGATTTGCATATCATACGACAAAAACGGAATTGAAAAATTACCAAACACATTAAGCAAATTAACAACTTCATTTGAGCAAGTAACAAATAAGAAAGATTTAAAAATATGGCTGAATGAAAAGATTGATATTCCGCCACCACCAACGCCACCAAAGGAACCTGTGGAAATTGAATTAATTGAGGATGAAAAATAAGTACGACACCACAACAATGTATAACCGCAATTACGGCGGATTCGACTATCCCCGCTAGCGCAAGCATCCTTTGCTCGTGTTTTAACACTAGGAAAACTCCTAGAACCTAAAATAAGACCCTTAGTTATTTTCTAAATGCTCTTCAATATCGGCAATATGATATTGCAATGCCTGAGCAGAGATTTGTATTTCCTTGATCAATAATGCCAAAGAAATGATCAATAAAATCAAAGCAAATCCAAAAACCCAAACGGCCATATTTTGTTGATGAACATAAATTAAAAACATGGTCAACACACAGAAAAGTAAACTTGAAATTCCAAAAATTTGCATCCATCGGGTTAAGTTTAGACGTAGTTTCAAGTTCTTAATTTGTCTTATTAGAGATTTTTCTTTGCGTTCTAAATAAATATCGTGCAAATTTCTAATGACTGCAGCATAGGCTAAAAAACGGTTGGTATAGGCCAACATAATTAGAGAGATTGCAGAAAATAAAACTGCAGGAGTGGTCAATGTTAATTCTTCCATATAGAGGTCAAAATTAAGTAATAATTACCATCCAAAAAAAGAAATAGTTTATGAATATCTCCCATCATTATTCTGCAAGCCTTGGAGCGACAGAAATACGTTTATTTTACGCTGCAAACCGTCTGTTAGAAAACAAGTTTTACAATATAAAATTTCAGATTTAACAACAGCTTGATAAGCCTATGGTATTAAAGTGAAAAAATCGTAAATTTGTATTCAAATCAGAATGTTATGAAGTTTAGAATAGAAAAAGACACGATGGGAGATGTTCAGGTTCCCGCAGATAAATTATGGGGCGCCCAAACCGAACGCTCTCGGAATAATTTCAAAATTGGAAGCCCTGCCTCTATGCCTATTGATATCGTTTATGGATTTGCATATCTTAAAAAAGCAGCAGCTTATACCAATTGCGAACTCGGAATTCTATCTTCAGAAAAACGCGATTTGATGGCTCAAGTTTGTGATGAAATTCTTGCAGGCAAACACGACGATCAATTTCCTTTGGTCATTTGGCAAACCGGATCTGGTACGCAAAGCAATATGAACGTGAACGAAGTCATTGCCAACCGTGCCCACCAACTGGCAGGAAAGGTCATTGGAGAAGGCGAAAAAACCATTCAACCCAACGATGATGTCAACAAATCACAATCTTCAAACGATACGTTTCCCACAGGAATGCATATTGCGGCTTATAAGAAAGTCGTGGAAACAACCCTGCCAGGAATTCAAAAATTAAGAGACACACTTCAGGACAAATCTGAAAAATTCAAATCGGTTGTAAAAATTGGACGTACCCACCTCATGGATGCAACGCCTCTGACCTTAGGACAAGAATTTTCGGGTTATGTTCACAACTCGACCACGGACTAAAAGCTCTTAAAAACACATTGGAGCACCTCAGCGAAATTGCTTTGGGAGGTACTGCTGTAGGAACAGGACTAAACACCCCCGAGGGTTACTCAGAGATGGTCGCCGATTATATTGCTAAATTTACTGGGTTACCATTCATAACTGCTCCCAATAAATTTGAAGCCTTGGCGGCACACGATGCCATCGTTGAAAGTCATGGAGCATTAAAACAACTCGCGGTTTCCTTAAATAAAATCGCTAACGACATTCGTATGATGGCTTCAGGACCCCGCTCTGGGATTGGAGAAATTACCATCCCTGCCAACGAACCAGGAAGCTCTATCATGCCCGGAAAAGTAAACCCAACACAATGTGAAGCCCTTACGATGGTTTGTGCACAAGTAATGGGCAACGACGTTGCGATCTCTGTTGGAGGAACTCAAGGACATTATGAACTGAATGTTTTTAAGCCCATGATGGCGGCTAACTTCTTGCAATCCGCAGAACTCTTGGGCGACGCCGCCCTTAGTTTTGAAGCCCATTGTGCATCAGGCATAGAACCCAACCACGATGTGATTGAAAAACTATTAAACAACTCCTTGATGTTAATCACCGCTTTGAACACCAAAATTGGCTATTACAAAGCGGCTGAAATCGCAAATACCGCTCACAAAAATGGGACAACCCTCAAAGAGGAAGCCATCAATTTGGGCTATGTCACTGCAGAAAATTATGATGCTTGGGTGAAACCAGAAAATATGGTTGGAAGCCTCAAATAAATCTATGAGCATCCTTTTTACGCATATCAAAGAATTACTTCAAACCCGACCAAAATCGGAGTTGAAAGTAGTGGGAAGTGCGATGAAGGATTTGCCACATATCAAAAATGCTTTTTTAAGGATTCAAGGAGATACCATTGTTGATTTTGGTTCGATGCGTGATTTAGTCGTTCAGGAAAGCGATGAAGTTATCGATGTAACTGGAAAAATAATCCTTCCATCTTGGTGCGATAGCCATTCGCATGTAGTTTATGCCGGCGACCGCTCGCAAGAATTTGTTGACCGATTGAATGGTTTGACTTACGAAGAGATTGCCTCAAAAGGCGGTGGTATCTTAAACTCTGCTCAAACCTTACAAGACACAAGCGAAGAAGCCCTTTTTGAACAGTCCATGGAGCGTGTCAATGCACTCATTCAACTTGGGACGGGTGCCTTGGAAATAAAATCGGGATACGGACTTAGTACCGAAGGAGAGCTTAAAATGCTGCGTGTGATTAAAAAAATTAAAGACACATCGCCCTTAAAAATAAAAGCAACTTTTTTGGGAGCCCATGCCATTCCAAAAAAATATAAGAGTGATAAACAAGCATATCTTGATCTGATTATCAATAGCATGCTTCCAAAAATACACGCTCAAAAATTAGCTGATTTTGTAGATGTATTTTGCGAAAAAGGCTATTTTTCTTTAGAAGATACCGAACAAATTTTGAAAGCGGCAGCGCAGTATGGACTAGTTCCTAAAATTCATGTGAACCAATTTAATGCTTTTGGAGGTGTGGGTTTAGGCGTTAAATACAAGGCTTTATCGGTCGATCATTTGGAAGTCCTGAACTCAGAAGATTTTGAAGTTTTAAAAAATTCATCAACTCTTCCCGTTGCCTTGCCAGGTTGTTCTTTTTTCTTGGGCATTCCTTATACCCCTGCACGGAAACTCATCGATGGAGGAATGGCTCTAGCCATCGCATCGGATTTCAACCCTGGCTCCGCTCCTAGTGGTAATATGAATTTTATAGTGAGTCTCGCCTGTATCAAAATGAATATGAGCCCCGAAGAAGCCATCAATGCAGCGACCCTAAACGGTGCGTACGCAATGGATATTTCGGAGCAGTATGGAAGTATTGCAACAGGGAAAAAAGCAAACCTCATCATCACAAAAAACATGACGTCTTACCGTCAAATTCCTTATCATTTTGGGAATAACCCCATACATAAGGTTATGATTGATGGTCAATTTGTGGACTAATTTATGCCGCTATTTCAAAGTAAAAGTAGAGGATGAAACCAATACATTTTGATCAAATACGTTTACGGTATAAGCCCCCTTATCATAATCGCCTTCTTCGGCAGAAACAAAATCACAAACATCTAACAATTGGTTATCGTATGTAAAAGCACTCACGTAACTGTATTTTAAAATATCATCTTCAAACTGAACAGGTGTATTAGTTCCAATCACATTAAGACTCGGATCGATAACTTGTACAAAATATTTTTTAGTTCCTGATTCGGTTAACACATTTGAAGGCACCGAATAACAGATTCTTAAATTATCAACTCTGGAAGCACGGGTAGTTGGCACCAACTTACCAGACCTTCGTTGGATGACTCCATAAGCGTTCAAACGTTCTACACTTAGTTTTTTAGCTGCATCTACAGATTCTGACAAACGAATGTTTTGATCCGTCAAACTGGTATTAGATGCTAATTGAGACGTTAATTCAATTTGCGTGCTGTCTAAAGACGTTTCCAGTAATGCATTTTGAAATTTAAGAGTTGCATTTTCGTCTAATAACACTTCCATTTCAGATTCTAGTTGAAAATATTTCTTCTTGTATTTTAGTAATGTTGAAACAGAAGATTTTGAAGCTTTAAGTTCTTCCATTAGTGCGTCTAAACGGGCTTGTGCTTCAATCAATTTTTCGTTCGCAACTTCATTATCGGCGTTGGCTTCATTGTATAAAGAAGACATGTTTTCTAAATCTCTAAGGACTTCATTTTTTTCACTTTGGAGAATTGCCTTAGTTTCTTTATTATCTAGATGCATTTGAAAGCTGTAAAATAAAGTTCCTAGAAGAAATAAAGCTAAGATAATAATCGCTGCCTTTGAGCCTTTACTTGAGGGTGTAGAATTCATGTTAGTAGTATTAAGTATTAAAAATAAAAGAGTTCTTAAAACAATAAAAAATTGTAATTTTAATGTTTTGCAAATGTATCATAAAAAATGAATAATCTTCAAATTATTAGTTCTGAAATATTAAATCGGATCACGACCAAAAGAGTGGGCGAAACTAAATTTTTTGAACATGCTAGATTCCTATCAAATCTTAGCGATTTATCATCGCAACTTTCGGATTCTGAAGTGAAATTTGTTGTTTTTGGAATTAGAGAAGATATTGGGGTATTGGCAAATCATGGACAGCCAGGAACCAAAGACACTTGGGACATTGCCTTGAAGTCTCTTTTAAACCTTCAAAGCAATCAATTTACAAATCCTTCGAACGTACTTATTCTAGGGCATTTAGATTTTACGGAACTGTACGATGCTTTAGCCACAGTGGCATCAGACCCACTTCTGGACATATATCGAACCTATGTAGATAAAATTGACCAATGTGTATCTCAACTCGTTTGTACAATTGTAAAAGCTGGTAAAACACCGATCCTCGTTGGAGGTGGTCACAACAATGCCTATGGGGCTATAAAAGGAAGCGCGTTGGCTTTAGATTCTAAAATAAATGCTATAAATTTTGATGCCCATACCGATTTAAGAGCCTTGGAAGGTCGCCACAGCGGAAATGGGTTCAGTTATGCTATTGAAGAGGGATTTTTAGACCGCTATTTCATTTTTGGAGTCCATGAAACTTACATTTCTAAAGAAATTTTAAATTATATCGAGGGGTCAAAATCAAAAATTGAATTCAATACGTTTGAGGATGTTATTGTTCGAAAAAAAATCTCATTTAAAAAGTCCACAAAAAAAGCAATGGCATTTATTTCAGATTCAAAATTTGGAATTGAAATTGACTGTGATGCCCTTCAAAACATCCCTAGTAGTGCGCAGACTCCGAGTGGATATTCTGTGAACCAAAGTCGTCGTTTTGTACATTATTTTGGTAGCCATCCAAACGCTACATATTTACATATTTGTGAAGCTGCAACTAGTGAAAATTTGCAAACAAACGCACAAACAGGAAAGCTTCTCTCCTATTTGATGACCGATTTTATGAATGCTCAGAAAGATTCTTAGATTAATCTCCTTTTTTAAATCCATAGAACAACTGTCCAAAAAATCCAGACGGCATCTGTTGGTCATCGCTGTATCCTAACACAAGGTTTTTATCCGGAGTTGGCACATAATTGGTTTTAAAAATATAATCCCATAAACTGAGGCTGATGGCGAAATTAGCGCCTAATTTATGATTTTCGGGCAAAGCTTTTGCGTGATGGTATAAATGCATGACCGGATTGTTAAACACAT
>JABHDE010000028.1 GCA_018673215.1 Formosa sp.
AAATAGATATAACTCCTTAAATACACAATTCCAAACCTTAATTCCTATTGCTGCTTGTTTATTGTTTGTGGTTTTCCTTCTTATCTGGCTATATAAAAAAACCCAATCTAAAAAAGTAAAACTAGAATCTGAAAAAGAAGACACACTAAAAGAAGTAAGATCATTAACCCAACTCGTGATCAAAAATCACATCATTCTCAAAGACAAGACCAAAGTTTATATTAATGACTTGATGTATATCAAGGCCGAAGACCATTACATACGCGTATTTACCTCAGACGGA
Source organism: Formosa sp. (assembly GCA_018673215.1). GTDB lineage: Bacteria > Bacteroidota > Bacteroidia > Flavobacteriales > Flavobacteriaceae > Hel1-33-131. Next base: position 284 of record JABHDE010000028.1, read on the forward strand.
AAAAATCATCTGGTACGAGGTCGCTTAAGCGACTTAGACGAGCAACTACCTCCCAACTTTATTCGAACACATCGATCGTATATTACCAATCGAAATTTTGTAAAGCAGATTAGTAAAACAATTTTGTTCCTACTCGATGGAGGTACAATACCGATTTCGAGGAAGTTTAAAGATCTACTCCCTTAATTTATAAAACAAAAAAGCGGCACTCTTTGGGAGTGCCGCTTTAATAATACTATTGAACACGAATCGGTTTTTGAGTGTTATCAAAAAAGCGATAGTGTAGATACTGATAAGCATCTCGGGGTATAATTTTTACCCGTTTTTTATGCTTGAATAACCATTGAGTTCGGATGGAAGGGAACCCTTGGTTTAAATAAGCAGCAATAAAAGGATGAATGTGTAATTCAATTTTTTTCTTTTTATGCTGAGCGTTGTTAACAATTTTGTTAAGGTCTGCGTTGATTTTGTTAAGTAAAACAATAGGCGCCTCAACCTCTCCATTAAGGTTCGGGTTGGGTTCCTTGGTTTTGATATTCATTTCTGGACGGACCCGTTGACGGGTTATCTGAATGAGACCAAATTTACTAGGAGGTAGAATTTTGTGTTTGGTTCTGTCGGTACTCATTTCGCTCTTCAGATGTTCAAATAGAATGCGTCTATTTTCACTAGATCCAAGATCGATAAAGTCGACCACTACAATTCCTCCCATATCACGTAGGCGTAGTTGACGTGCTACTTCAGATGCCGAAATCATATTGACTTCCATGGCTGTTTCTTCTTGGTTTCTCGCTTTGTTTGAGCGATTACCACTGTTCACATCAATAACGTGTAATGCTTCCGTATGTTCTATAACTAAATAGGCTCCTTTTTGCATGGAGACTGTTTTCCCAAAGGCTGTTTTGATTTGTCGCTCTACTCCAAATTTTTCGAAAATGGGTAGGGACTCGGTATAATGTTTAACGATACCGGCCTTTTTGGGTGCAATGGTTTGAATGTATTCACCTATTTCACCGAATAACTCTTTGTCATCTACATGAATTCCAGTAAAAGAATCATCAAAAATATCACGAAGTATAGAAGATGAGCGATCTATTTCGCTCAACACTTTAGTTGGATATTTGTTGATTTTAGAAAGGCGGGCACACATATTTTTCCAACGCTGAATCAGCTGTTGCAAATCTGCATCGAGTTCCGCTACTTTCTTGTCCTTGGCAACGGTTCGCACGATTACACCAAACCCTTTTGGTCGGATGCTTTGCACGAGACGTTTGAGACGATTTTTCTCTTCTCGGTCTTCAATTTTTTGTGAGATGGATATTCTATCAGAAAATGGGACGAGTACCATATAACGACCGGCTAATGAAAGCTCGGAACTAATTCGTGGTCCTTTAGTCGAAATGGGCTCTTTGACTACTTGAACTAGAATCTGTTGATTCGAGCTAATAGCGTCAGCGACCATTCCATTTTTTTCAATATCTTCTTCAAAACGAAAGTTTTTTAATAAATAATCTTTTGTTTTACCTGTACTTACCTGTTTAATAAATTTCAATAAAGTTGGTAGTTTGGGACCTAAATCGTGGTAGTGTAAAAAGCCATCTTTTTCGTGGCCTACATTTACAAACGCAGCGTTGAGTCCCCCGACTGATTTTCGAACTTTGGCGAAAAATATATCACCAACCGAAAATTTGTTGTCGTCTATTTCTTTATTGAGCTCAATTAGTTTTCCATCCTTGAGTAATGCGAAATCAACTGCAGAGGAATTCGATCGTATAATCAATTCTTTATTCACTCTGAGTGGTATTGTGTCAATACATTAAAATGTATTAACGATTAAACAATAATTTTTCAGGATTTATCCTGTGAAACGCAACCTAAAGATGCGTTTCATTTCAAAGAACAATGAATTTTTTTGAGTGTATTCTACACTATTTTTTCTTG
>JABHDE010000054.1 GCA_018673215.1 Formosa sp.
CATACTAATTGTTTTTTACAGTTTGAATAAAAATATGATTTGCAGTAGGAATCACTTCTACAAAATGATTGATTTGAGCATTGGTGTTTAAAAATGCGAGTAGATCATTTGGCGTGTCGCCAGCGCCTAACTGAATATTTAATTTTAAATCATCTTCAAGAGATTTGAAGTCAGCTATACTCACATCAAAACGACTTGAAATTTGTCTTTTTAAATGAGCTGAGTTTGTTGATGACAAGCCCACTTCAAAGGTATTGGTTTTATGATTGCGTTTGATGTCGTTAAGATTACCATCAAGTATTTTTTTCGACTGATGGATCAAAGCAATGTGATCGCAAAGCTCTTCAACAGATTCCATTCGGTGCGTCGAAAAAATAACTGTTGCGCCTTCAGCTCTAAGTTGGAGTATTTGATCTTTTATAAGATTAGCATTAATTGGATCAAAACCTGAAAATGGCTCATCAAAAATAAGCAACTTTGGTTGATGTAAAACAGTTACTATAAATTGAATTTTTTGTGCCATTCCTTTAGAAAGTTCCTGAACTTTTTTGCCCCACCAATCCCCAATTTCAAATTTATCAAACCAGTAGTTAAGGCGTTTTTTTGCTTCACCATAGGAAAGCCCCTTAAGTTGAGCTAAATATAATGCCTGTTCACCTACTTTCATCGACTTATAAAGCCCTCGTTCCTCTGGCAAATAACCAATGTATCTTATGTCGTCTGGACTTAATGGTTTACCATCCAAAATCACTTGGCCATTATCTGGCATAGTGATTTGATTAATTATACGTAAAAGGGTGGTTTTTCCAGCACCGTTGGGCCCTAAGAGACCGAAAATACTGTGCTTTTTTATCTGAATAGACACATCGGAAAGAGCTTGAAATTCCCCGAATTTTTTGGAAATATTTTTTGCTTCAAGAATATTATTCATATTGGTTGAGATTTATTGTAAGACGTGTTAAAGACCTATTTGTTACGCTGTAAATCTAAAAAAAATATAAGAAATTACACTTGAGCTACAGAAAATCAATCCTGCATCATGAAAACATATCCTTTACTTTTTCAAAGAAGGATTTATCTGACTGCTCCGGCTTGGGTACAAAATGTTCATTTTCGCGCATTTTTTCAAAAAATGATTTTTGCTCTTTGTTCAGAGTTTTTGGAGTCCAGACGTTGATGTGGACTAACAAATCTCCTTTGTTGTAACCATTGATGTTAGGAATACCTTTTCCGCGCAAACGAAGTATTTTTCCGGACTGCACGCCCGCTTCAATCTTTAGCCTGACTTTTCCAGTCACTGTATCGATTTCCACTGAGGAGCCCAAAATAGCGTCTGGTAAACTAACATATAAATCGTAATGTAAATTATCGCCCTCTCTTTGCAATTTAGGGTGTGTTTCTTCACTAATTGCAACAAGTAAATCTCCAGAAATTCCATTTCCAGGTGCAGCATTTCCTTTTCCAGAAACTTTGAGTTGCATACCGTCTTCAACACCAGCTGGAATTTTTATAGAGACCGTTTCCTCTTCAACGACAAAACCATTAGCATCAGCATTGGCGGGACGATGGTCAATAATCTGACCTGAACCGCCACAAGCATTACACGGTGAGGCGGTTTGCATACGACCAAGAATAGTATTTGTCACGCGCATCACTTGCCCAGTACCATTACACGTACCACAGGTTTTGTAAGTTACCCCTTTAGCATGTTTTTTGCGCTTAACTTTAATCTTTTTCTCTACACCATTAGCAATTTCCTCAAGACTAAGTTTAACTCGAATTCTTAAGTTACTTCCTCGTACAGTTCTTTGGCGTTGTCCACCAAATCCACCAAATCCGCCACCACCACCGAAGGCACTTCCGAAAATATCGCCAAACTGACTAAAAATGTCATCCATATTCATGGAGCCACCTCCAAAACCACCTGCTCCTTCAAAAGCTTGATGCCCAAATTGATCGTAACGCGCCTTTTTGTCAGCATTACTCAAAACCTCATAGGCCTCAGCAGCAACTTTAAACTTTTCCTCAGCAGACTTATCGTCTGGATTTTTATCAGGGTGGTATTTAATAGCCATTTTTCTGTAGGCCTTTTTAATCTCTGCCGCAGAGGCATTTTTGCCCACCCCTAATACTTCGTAATAATCCTGTTTTGCCATGAATTAATGGAATTTTTTATTGTCCAATGACTACTTTTGGGAAACGAATCACCTTTTCCCCTAATTTATACCCCTGTTCAATGATGTCTATTACCTTTCCTTTTAAGTCCTCAGTTGGTGCAGGAATTTGAGTGACGGCTTCATGATCATCGGCGTTAAAATCATCACCCTTTTGAACTGCTATGATGCTGAGTCCCTTTTGTTGTAATGTGTTGTTTAATTTATTCTGAATCAATTCTACTCCTTTAGATAATTCTGATTCTTTATGCTTCGAAATTTCTAACATGGCACGATCAAAATCATCCAAAACAGGCAATAGTGCCTGAATAACGTCTTGACTAGCAGTAGAAAACAACTCTACACGTTCTTTAGAGGTACGACGCTTATAATTTTCAAATTCAGCGAATAGACGTAAAAACTTATCTTTTTCTTGAGCTAATTCTTCTTTGAGCTGATCTTCAACAGAAATTTCTACTTCCGGCCCTTTTTGATCCTTTTCTTTTGCCTTTTGCTTTGTTGCCTTTTTGGTCATTTTAAAACAAGTTAATTTATTTGGTTTAATGATGGCAAAAGTACTGCCATTCTGCATATAATGTCATAATGTCACAAAAAAAAATTAAAAAAGTTATCTTAAGCAGGTCTAATATCTTAAGCCAAAAGGTTATCTACAGCTGCTGACAATTCGTGATATGTAAACTTGAACCCTGTTGATTGTATCTTTTTTGAACAAACACGTTGGCTCTCAAGCACCACAGAACTCATACTGCCAAATATTAGTTTGAGCATAAATTCTGGAATATTAGGAAGGAATAGTGGTTTCTTTAAAACATGTGCAATTGCTTTAGTCAATTCAACTTGCTGAACAGGATTTGGTGCTACAGCATTGTAAACACCCTCTAATCTCGATTCAAGACTATGGATAAAAAGACGCACTAAATCTTCTATATGAATCCATGACTGCCATTGTTCTCCTGATGCGAGAACTGCACCATAATATTTTTGAATGGGTGTTGCTATTTTTGGAAGAGCGCCTCCTTTGTTATCCAGTACTATTCCGATACGCAACAAAGTAGTTTTGATGCCCATTGATTGAAATTGATGCGTTGCAGCCTCCCACTGCTGAACAACGTAACTTAGGAATGAAGACCCTTCCGAATTGATGTTTTTTTCTTCGTAATAATGTGTTTTTGAATCTGGGTAAATTCCTATGGCACTGGCAGAAATAAGTTGTTTAATATTAATTTTATGTTCTCTAATAGCATTAGCTAAGGTGTTTAATGATTGTACCCTACTATTTAATATCGAAG
>JABHDE010000052.1 GCA_018673215.1 Formosa sp.
CAACGTATGTATTCTTTAGACAACTCTTATTCCAAAGAAGATTTAATGGATTGGGAAACCCGTTTGCAAAAAATGGTCGATGGTCCTATTCAATATACCTGTGAGCTGAAATACGACGGCGCATCTATAAGTTTGACCTATGAAAACGGACTGCTTGTACAGGCCTTAACTCGTGGCGATGGCACCCAAGGCGATAACGTTACGGCAAATATCAAAACCATCAAATCCGTTCCCTTGCAATTACAAGGGGACTATCCAGATAAATTTGAAATCCGTGGTGAAATTGTCTTGCCTTTTGAAGGCTTTAATGCGATGAATGCTGAGCGCATGGCCGCTGGGGAAGAGCCCTATAAAAATCCTCGAAACACCGCTTCGGGAAGTCTGAAATTACAAGATAGTGCTGAGGTTGCCAAACGACCATTGGAATGTTTGTTGTACAGCATTGTTGGAGAAAATACTCATATAAAAACCCAATTTGAGAACCTCGAAAAAGCCCGATCGTGGGGGTTTAAAGTCCCCAGCATTGCCAAGCTTACGGACTCCATTGAGGGAGTGTTAGAATTTGTCAATTATTGGGACACCCACCGACACGAATTGCCTTACGAGACCGATGGCGTTGTGGTGAAAGTGAACAGTCTGTTTCAACAAGCCGAGTTGGGCTATACTGCCAAAGCCCCGCGTTGGGCGATGGCGTATAAATTCAAAGCCGAGCAGGTGTCAACACAGCTCGAACACATCTCCTATCAGGTAGGGAGAACGGGGGCCATTACGCCCGTTGCCAACCTGCAGCCTGTGGAATTGGCAGGAACGATCGTCAAACGTGCTTCCCTCCACAATGCCGATCAAATAGAAAAATTAGATGTCCGCCCAGGCGATTGGGTCTATGTTGAAAAAGGCGGCGAAATCATCCCCAAAATTATGGGGGTCGATTTAGACCGACGCGATTTAGCGACTCCAAAAACCGTTTATATTTCCAACTGTCCAGAATGTGACACTACTCTGGTCAGAAAAGATGGCGAGGCGCATCATTATTGCCTCAATGACAAGGGCTGCCCCCCTCAGATCATTGGACGCATACAACATTTTATTTCCCGAAAAGCCTTAGACATTGAAGGCTTGGGCGCCGAAACGGTGGCTTTACTCGTCAATGAAGGACTGATCCGTGATTATGCCGATTTATACGAGTTGACCACCGATCAGATCATCCACTTGGACCGCATGGCAGAAAAAAGTGCCGATAACTTGGTCAATGGGGTGCAGGCGTCCAAAGACGTGCCTTTTGAACGGGTGTTGTTTGGACTGGGCATTCGCTATGTAGGGGAAACAGTGGCGAAAAAACTAGCCAAACATTACAAATCCATTGAAGCCTTGTCCAAAGCCACTTTGGAAGATTTAGAAACGGTGGACGAAATTGGCATTCGCATTGCCGAAAGTGTGGTGGATTTCTTTAGTACCGAGGCCAACCTTCAAATGGTCTCGCGTTTGATTTTATACGGCCTCCAACTCCAACTGTCCGAAGAAGCCCTGTCCAACCAAACCACAAAGGTAGAAGGCCTGCGTTTTGTGGTGTCTGGAGTGTTTGAAACGGTCTCTCGTGACGAGCTCAAAGCCCTTATCGATTCCAACGGCGGAAAGGTGGTGAGTTCCATCTCCGCCAAAACCTCCTATGTGGTGGCCGGTGCCAATATGGGCCCCAGCAAACGTACCAAAGCCGAAAGCCTTAACATCCCCATTATTTCTGAACAGCAGTTTTTGGAGCTGCTGAGGTAGCGGGAATGGTCACAGCAGTAACTACCGCTATTATTTTTATACATTGTTGTGTTTTCGTACTATATTCCGTTCTGCTGATAGCGTTGGCTATCCACTCTTAAATTTCAAATATTCAGTTAATCTTTTATATTCTAAATTTTTCATATAGTTTTCCATAAATTCATAATCAGGCTCATTTTTGTCATTTATTGGAAGTAATATTTTTTCCTTTTTTATTCTTGTATCATTCATTTCCCTATTGAAACTATATTTTTCTCCTAATCTTGAGACTACACTGGATAAAAATAAGTTTGTGTATTTATCAAAGTCATTGTTCTCTAATTTGGTAACGTGGTCACTAGCCACAAATGAATAAGGTTGATAAAAACAAGAACCTACACTACCACTATTTGCAAGAGTAATACAGTTTTCAAAAATTCTAACTTTTTCTTTATTACCAACATAACCATCGATACCATTATTTGAGCCCCTATATATTTGTGGTTTGTTAAATGCAATTAAAACCCTTCCAACACGGCATTCAATACAATAAAATCTAAAACTCCGGTCAAATTCATTTTGAAGATTTAGATTGGGGGTCTTCATCTAGGGTTAAACTTAAACTAAATTATTTTGAATTCAAAGCGAATTTTAAAATATTTAATTCGTAACTAATTGACAGTGTTTATCTTAAGTATAAAAAGAGTGAACAAAATAGTATGATATGGAAATTAAATAGGTATTTTATAGAGAATCTTAAAAGTTCGTTTGTCTTACAAAAACTGTTTTTTAGCAATAAATTAGTAAAGTTTAAAGATATAGTTGATATTTTTGTAAGATGATGGAAGAACAGGTCATTCTTGTCAATGCACAGGACGAACAAATTGGCACCATGCCAAAAATGGAAGCCCATGAAAAGGCGGTCTTGCACCGAGCCTTTTCGGTGTTTATATTCAATGCCCAAAACGAATTGATGTTGCAACAACGGGCGGCACATAAATACCATTCGCCTTTGTTGTGGACCAATACCTGCTGTTCGCACCAACGGGTGGGGGAGTCCAATTTGGAAGCTGGCACACGCCGCTTGCAAGAAGAAATGGGATTTGTAACCCCACTAAAAGAAACGACTTGGTTTATTTATAAAGCCCCTTTTGACAACGGGCTCACCGAGCACGAGTTGGACCACATCCTAGTAGGGCATTACGAAGCAGATCCGGTCATCAACCCCGAAGAAGTGGAAGCCTGGAAATGGATGCCCTTAGAAGCGGTGAAAGCCGATATAAAAGTACAGCCCACACTGTACACCGAATGGTTTAAAATCATATTTGAAAAATTTTACGAACACATAAACACCACCAATGAAAGTCACCATAAGTAGAAAAGCGCATTTTAATGCCGCTCATAGATTGTACCGCCCCGATTGGAGTTTTGAGAAAAACGATGCCATTTTTGGGAAATGCAACAACCCTAATTTTCACGGGCACAACTACGACCTCACGGTCAGTGTGACGGGAGAAATCGATCCAGAAACAGGCTATGTGATGGATGTTAAAATCCTAAAAGACTTTATCAAATCGGAAGTGGAAGATGCCTTTGATCACAAGAATTTAAACTTGGATGTGCCAGAATTTAAGGACTTAAACCCCACTGCCGAAAACATTGTGGTGGTGATTTACGATAAGCTAAAAGCAGTCCTCGAATCAAATTTAGATTTGGAAGTGACGCTTTATGAAACGCCTCGTAATTTTGTAACCTACTCTGGTAATTAAGCTTATGCAACCGCTATACCCCTTAAAATTTCAACCCATTCTCAAAAATAAAATTTGGGGAGGTCAGAAACTACAACAACTTTTAAACAAGCCCACCACGGCTACGGATGCCGGTGAAAGTTGGGAAATTAGTGATGTGGAAGGCGATACCTCTGTAGTGGCGAACGGCCCTTTGGAAGGCACATCGCTCAAAACCCTTTTGGAGACTTATACCTCTAATTTGTTAGGAGAAAAGAACTTTCGTCAGTTTGGAACAAAATTCCCCCTACTCATTAAGTTTATTGACGCCAAAGAAGATTTGTCGGTGCAGTTGCATCCCAACGATCAGCTAGCCAAAGAACGTCACAACAGTTTTGGGAAAACCGAAATGTGGTATGTACTTCAAGCCGATACAGACTCCAACTTGATTGTTGGATTTAGTCAGCAGATGACACAAGAGTTGTATCTCAAACATCTAGAAGCTAAGACTCTTCAAAGTATTTTAAATTTTGATACCGTCCAAGCAGGGGATACCTATTTCATTGAAGTGGGGCGTATTCATGCGATAGGAGCAGGCGTGCTTTTGGCAGAAATCCAACAAACCAGCGACATCACCTACCGCGTGTATGACTGGGACCGAGTAGATGCGGAAGGGAAGGAACGGGAGTTGCACAACGACATCGCGCTAGAAGCTTTTGACTTTGATATGCCGGATAATTATAGAGTTAAGTATTCTTTGGATTCCAATAGTTCTTCAGAACTGGTCCGTTGTCCGTACTTCACCACCAATGTTTTGGACGTAAAAGAACCCATTCAAAAAGAAAACAATCACGATTCTTTTATGATTTATATGTGTGTAGAAGGGTCTGCAAGGCTTGAAATGGAAGGAACTTTCACCGAATTATCAATGGGCGAGACGGTTTTAATTCCTGCCTGTATCGAAAGCTTTTCTATTTCTGCAAATCATGCAAAACTTTTAGAAGTTTATGTTTAAAATTACGTAATTTTGTAAAAACAAAAATAAGAATAATGGCTAACGTTAGAAATTTAAAGAAAGATATCAATTATGTATTAGGAGATATCATCGAAGCAGTTTACATTTGGGAATATGCCAATAAAGATAAAGACACTAAAAAAAGTGAAGCAATCATTGACGAGGCGATTTCAGCTTTTGATGATTTGATTGAGAAGGTAAACGCAAAAAATGTTGACAACCAAAAAGCGCATTTTAAAGGCATCGCTAAAGAACTAGAAGCAAAAGGAACTGCCTTAATCGAAAAAATTAATAAGCTCTAAATTACTTAGACTTTATAGTTTTTATATAGTCCTCCAAAATTATTCCATACTTGGAATTAGCAATTTTTGGGGGCAATACTTTTTTTATAGTGTCCAGGTATTTCACATTGGCATCATAAATTTCAGAAACCGCTACAAAAGGAGCGACTTCACTCTCTTTATTATTGATTGCAAAATTGATGCTGTACAAATAACTGCGTTGCACAATTTTATCCATTTGGGCTTGAAGCGAATCGGCACGTGCTAATAAGCCATCTTTTTGAGCGTTTAATTGGGCGCCAATCAATTCTAGTTTTTGGTCTTTAAAACGTTCAATGTTTTTGTAGTAAGACTCCATTAATTTTTGTTGTTCGCTGCCTTCTATTTTCGCATCGTATTTGAAGCGTTTTAAACTGGTATTTACAGTCGTTAGGCCTTTGTCGGCAAAGAAAGAGATCCGTTCTGCATCGACTTTTTTTGATAAACTTAAGAATAACAATTCTGCTTCTTCTAAGTCACAACTTAGCTCAAAATCAGTGGTGCTTATCATTTCTAAAGAATCCAAGGTTTTAAATGCATCGTTTTCGACATGTTGGAGGTAAAGAGTTGCTTTTTGAAGGCCCTTGATGTTTCCACTCACTATTGTATTTTTAGAAGTCTGTGCACAAGAGGAGATGAGAATGGCAAGTAAAAAGTATATGCGGTTGATCATGATTAGTTTTTAGACTCAAATATAATTATTTCTAAGCAGTTGTAGCAGCTAATTCCATAAGGATTGTACATGCAATGGCCGCAATGGTACCGATGGCATATCCAAAGACGGCTAAAATCACACCTACACTGGCCAGAGAGGGGTGAAATGCAGAGGCTACAATAGGAGCAGAAGCGGCACCACCCACATTCGCTTGGCTTCCTACGGCTAAAAAGAAATAGGGGGCTCGTATCAATTTTGCAACAATAATCAATAGCAGCGCATGAATACTCATCCAAACCACCCCAATCGCAATGAGTCCTGTATTGTCAAAAATGAGGGTTAAATCCATTTTCATTCCTATGCTTGCCACTAAGATGTATATAAAAACACTTCCAAACTTGCTCGCGCCGGCACCTTCATAATTTTTAGCTTTTGTAAAGGAAAGACCCACAGCAACAATTGTTGAGATGCTGATCATCCAAAAGAAAGACGACCCTAAAAAAGTAAATATGTTTTTGGTTGTTTCAGATTCAAATGTTGCAACAAACTCACTAAAAAAGGGTGCTAGATAACTGGATGCTAAGTGCGCAAAACTCACCGTTCCAAAGGCAATCCCAACCATGATCATGATGTCTGTGAGTGATGGGTTGCGCTTGACACTTTCTGTGAATGTAGAAACTTTGTCTTTCAGTGTTTCAATGGCCGCGGTATCGGCTCGTAACCATTTATTAATACGGTCAGATTTTCCAATTCCAATGAGTAAGAGTGCCATCCAAATATTAGCAACAACGATATCTACAAACACCATACCTCCGTATAGTTTTTGATTGTAACCATAAATTTCCAGCATGGCAGTTTGGTTAGCGCCACCCCCAATCCAACTTCCGGCTAAGGTTGAGAGACCTCTCCAAACCGCATCGGGTCCAACACCACCCACGGTTTCTGGAGAAACTAATGAAATTAACAAGATTGCAATAGGCCCTCCAATAACGATTCCTAAAGTCCCTGTAAAGAACATAATTAGTGCTTTCCATCCCAAGTTAACAACTCCTTTTAGGTCGATGCTTAAGGTCATCAATACCAAAGCAGCAGGCAATAAGTAGCGACTGGCTACATAGTATAAATTGCTGCTGTGTTTAGATACTTCGCCGCTAGGTAAGAGGGTTTCCCATTCAGGAGCAATCCATCCCAAAGTAGTGAACAGGGCTGGAATCATATAGGCCATAAACAGTCCAGGGACGATTTTATAAAATTTATACCAAAAGCCGCTTGGACGTGATTCTGTATAAAATATCAGAGCAATAGCTGTCATGAGTAATCCAAAAACAATGGTATCGTCTGTGAATAATGGCGTAGTATCAATCATAATTAGTGAGTTTCTAGATTTCAAATATAAATAAAATAATGTTTGGCATGAATATTGTTAATGTAGATGTGTATTACATAATCTTTAGTAATATATTTTGGTTGGTTAGTGATTAAAAGCATCATTTTTTAAATGATGCTTTTTCACGTTTCAGAGAAATTGTTTTATGGGGCTTATGCAAAGAGCCAATTCAGATAGATTCGTGAGGAATTGACCTCAATAAATGTTAAAACCAAAGCAGTATCCTCTCTTTTATGTGAATATTAAGTTAAATAATATTTTACTCGTTTTTTGGCACGGAAGTTGAAATCAGTCTTGTATATTATTTTGTTAGTAATATTTTGGTTGGTTAGTTAGTTAAAAGCATCATTTCTCAATGGTGCTTTTGTCTTTTTGTATAAAATCGACCATGGCTGTAATCACTTCAGACATTATGGGGTAACTCAAATCGTTGTATGATTTTGTATTGACTAAATCATCGCCATTAATTTCAAATAAGAGGTGATTCATGTTTTCTATAATTTCCAAGTCTGCATCCGGTTTATGGGTCTTTAAGAGTTGGGCTTCTGCTGCGCTCACTTGTAAATCTTTGGTTCCATTAATGATGAGTACCGGGATGTCTAAATTTTCAATAAGTTCATGTGGGTTGTATTGCATCCAATTGCTCATAAAGGGCTGAATGTCTAAATTAAACATGGATGCCAGTGCAGGAGGGAACTTTGTGGTGGTTTCTCCTTTTTTTAAAATTTCTAAGACCCGTTTGCTATCTTCTGTGAAAAAAGGAGCTGTTTTTGTAATTTGCTCTAAGATAATTTGATCGATAGGATTTCCGGCACCTGCTAAGGAGATAAAACGATCCACACCTGCTTCGCTAGCTAAAAGCCCAACCAAACTCCCTTGGCTGTGACCAGCGATTATAATTGAGGAATAAGAGGGTTTGAAATAGGTGACCACCGATTTGGCATCGGTTACAAAATCATCAAAACGGATATTCTTGTCAAACGTTCTGGTTTTGAGTTGTTTCACTACTCGCTTGTCATACCTAAAAGTTGCGATTCCATTTTCAGACAGTCCTTCGGCCAGTTTCTTTAACATGTCATTTTTCATAAAAGACTGGTTCCCATCTCTATTAGTAGGTCCTGAACCAGCAATTATAATTACAAGAGGCGGGTTTTTTATGGATTCAGGAACCAAAAGAGTCCCATCTACATACCGATTGATAGAAATATCTGTAGAAGAAAAATTCTGAGCTTCGGAGAAAATCGTCATGCCAATAAAAAGGCAAAGAAAAGGAAAAATATGCTTTGTCATAATGCTATTATTTGAGGAGTCTAAAGGTCAAGTTGATTCGCTTGCCAAGGGGTTTTTTTGTTTTTGGTATTTGGTGCAGCCACTGGTGTTGCGTTTCTCCTTTCATAAGTAATAAACTGCCGTTTTGTAAATTTAGTTTATGCTTTAAGGCTTTTATTTTTTTATGTTTCAAATGAAATGCCCGTTCTGCACCCAAACTCACTGAAGCGATTACAGGGTTTATTCCGAGCTCTTTTTCATCATCGGCATGCCAGCCATTGCTGTCTTGTCCGTCCCTGTATAAGTTTAACAAACAGGAAGAGAAGTGGGTTTGTGTTGCTGCTTCAATTTTTGTTTTTACTGCATTCAAAAGCGGAGTAAAAGGTAGAGGAGTCATTGAAATATTTGAATAGCCATAGGTTTTTTGGTTGTTGGCAAAAAAAGCGGTCAATCGAGGTTGCTTATAAATTTTCCCATAAACTCTAATGTCTTCCTCTATCCAAGGAGTATTTTGATATAAATCATCAAATAATGCATTCGCTTCCTCCAAACCAAAAAACTGTGGATGGTATTCGATTTCAGCATCTTGAAGCGGAAGTTTTATGATTTCAGATGAATCAAATAATGACATGCCTATAGTTTACTCTAAATTAATCTAAGTTTTTATTTCTCAGGCTAATTTATATTATTTTTTAAGTTCAAACCAAAAAAAGGCTGTCTAAAAAGGTTCTGCTATGTCAATCTGATTTTGAAATAAACCTGCCGGTAAGCAGATTTAGAATGACAGGCGTATTGCTTTTCTGACAGCCTCTTAATTTTTATAAAAAATAAAGAAACTTATTTAATCATTTCGTAGCTACGGTTGATAAAATTGGTCAAGGCTTCTCCTTTCAGAAGTCCTTGAGACAATTGTGCCAAATCCAAGCTTTGAGAAATTAATCGCTGTTGTTTTTTCTTTGTTTTGGTATTTAGAATTTCTCCGACCAATTCTGAGTTGGTGTTGACAATAAGGTTATGCATTTCAGGCATATTTCCCATTCCAAACATTCCGCCACCGCCACCGGTTTGTTGCATCTCTTTCATTCGACGCATAAACTCGGGCTGTGTAATCATAAAAGGGGCAGAACTGCTGTCCATGGCTTCTAATTGCACCATGAATTTTTCCGAAGGCACAATTTCTTTCAAAATAGTTTCTAGGGCGGTTTTGTCCTCGTCACTCAACTTAGAAACAGTAGCTTCCTCTTTTTTAATCAGATTGTCAACATGGTCCGAATCTACACGCACAAAGCTTGTGTTTTCCTTTTCACTTTCTAATTTCTGAATTAAATGCGATACAATAGGAGAGTCTAACAACAATACTTCATATCCTTTGGTTTTTGCTGCTTCAATATAGCTGTGTTGCGCATCTTTGTCAGAAGCATATAAAATAACTAATTTATCGTCCTTATCGGTTTGATTAGCTTTGATCTTGTTATAAAGTTCGTCATAAGTGTAATAGGTTCCATCTACAGAAGGATATAAGGCAAACGCATTTGATTTTTCAAAGAATTTGTCTTCAGAAAGCATTCCGTATTCAATTACAATCTTAATATCATTCCATTTCGCTTCATAATCTTCTCTATTAGAATTGAAAAGAGATTTCATTTTATCCGCTACTTTTTTTGTGATATATGACGCTATTTTTTTAACTGCACCATCGGCTTGAAGATACGAGCGAGAAACATTCAATGGAATGTCTGGTGAGTCAATGACTCCTCTCAACATAGTTAAAAATTCAGGAACAATCCCTTCGACATTGTCTGTTACAAATACTTGGTTTTGATACAATTGAATTTTATCCTTTTGAATGTTCATATCATTCCCCATTTTTGGGAAGTATAAAATTCCTGTCAAGTTGAATGGGTAGTCTACATTTAAATGAATATTAAATAAAGGCTCTTCAAACTGAGTTGGATACAGCTCGCGGTAAAATCCTTTATAGTCCGAATCTTCTAACTCCGTAGGTTGTTTGGTCCAAGCAGGTGTTGGGTTGTTAATAATATTGTCAACCGTGATCTTACGCTGAGGTTCTGTAGTTTCTTTTCCGTCTTTGTCTGTAGTAGTTGCTGGTTCATGCGAAGGATCGTTTTCTTCTTTAGTTCCAAATTTAATTGGAATTGGCATGAACTTATTGTATTTATTTAAAAGAGTGGTAATACGACTTTCTTCTAGGAATTCTGTAGAATCTTCAGCAATGTGTAAGATAATTTCTGTTCCTCTTTCTGTTTTGTCAGAAGCTTCCAGTGTGTATTGTGGGCTGCCATCACAAGTCCAATGTGCAGCAGGTTCGTCTTTGTAGGTCTTGGTGATAATTTCTACTTTTTCAGCGACCATAAAGGCAGAGTAAAAGCCCAATCCAAAATGACCGATAATCCCAGCATCATCTACTTTATCTTTGTATTTATCTAAAAATTCTTCGGCTCCAGAAAAAGCAACTTCATTGATGTACTTCTGAACCTCGTCTGAGGTCATTCCTAAACCTTGATCGATGATGTGAAGTTTTTTTCCTTCTTTATCGATTTTAATTTCGATTTTCGGTGCTCCATATTTTACACTGGCTTCGCCAATGTTGGTTAAGTGTTTTAATTTTAGAGTGGCGTCTGTGGCATTACTCACTAATTCACGCAAAAATATTTCGTGATCGCTATAGAGGAATTTTTTTATCAGTGGAAAAATATTTTCTACGGATACATTAATCGTTCCTTTTGACATAATTGTATTGATTTAAAAGTTATAATATCTCTATAGTCAAAAAAAATACCAAATATTAAAAAGTGACAAACTGACATTTTAGCTTATATTTGTTTTACCTCTTACACAAACTAACAGTATGTACAACTCAAAAATTATAGGATTAGGACATTATGTGCCTGAAAACATTGTCACGAATGACGATTTGTCTAAGATCATGGAAACTTCGGATGAATGGATTCAAGATCGTACGGGGATCAAAGAACGTCGTTGGGCAAAACCAGGCGATGGACAATCGACTTTTACAATGGGATTGGAAGCTGCCAAAAAGGCCATTTTAAACGCTGGTATCGAAAAAGAAGATATAGACCTTATTGTATTTGCAACCTTAAGTCCCGATTATTATTTCCCTGGACCGGGAGTACAAATTCAAGAAGCTTTAGGAATTGATACGGTAGCGGCTTTGGATATTAGAGCACAATGCTCGGGATTTGTATATTCAATTTCGGTGGCCGATCAATTTATAAAAACGGGTATGTACAAAAACATCCTTGTGATTGGTAGTGAATTGCAATCGCATGGGATTGACAAATCGACTCGTGGTCGAAGCATATCAGTAATTTTTGGAGATGGTGCCGGCGCTGCTGTATTGACTCGTGAAGAAGATTTGACAAAAGGGATTTTATCTACTCATATACATTCAGAAGGTAAGCATGCGCTTGAACTTGCTACTGAAGCACCGGGTATGGGCACACGTTGGGTGACCGATATCATTAAAGATAACGACCCCGAAGATTTTAGCTACCATCCTTATATGAATGGACAATTTGTTTTTAAGCATGCAATCAAACGCTTTAGTGAGGTGATCAATGAAGGTTTGCAAAAAAATAATTTAGAAGTTTCAGATATTGATATGTTAATTCCGCATCAAGCCAATTTGCGTATTTCTCAGTTTATTCAAAAGAAATTTGGATTGTTGGACGATCAATTATACAACAACATTCAAAAATACGGAAACACCACGGCTGCCTCCATTCCAATTGCCTTATCTGAAGCCCATGAACAAGGGAAAATCAAAGATGGAGACACGGTTGTTTTAGCCGCTTTCGGAAGTGGATTCACTTGGGGAAGTGTGATTATCAAATGGTAGTTATTTAGGGTCACATAAACCCACCAGAAGATTTTTCATCATTCGCTCTGTTTTTTCGAGACTTGGCACTGTATTTTGTATTTCCAAATCTATATGTGAGCCCTAAATAAATCGTATTACTTTCCCAGTTAAATTCTCCTTCTTGGATATAAGGACTGCTGCCATCAAAGCCGAACTTCATGGTGTTTAGGATGTCGTTGTAATTCAGACTGACACTTCCTTTACCATCAAGAAAACTCACTCGCGAGCCAATATTCACAAAATACATTGGCTTTACATTGAACTGTAAATTTGAGTTTGCACCTCTGTAAAATCCAAAAGCGGTGAGGTTTACCCTTTTACTTACTTTGAAGCTGTTGTAAAGTCTAAAGTTCCATACAATATTATCCACTGTTTTTATTTCAGTGACGATATCGTTAACTACTGCGGTTTCTAATGGGGTTTCCAGACGCTCAGCAATGCCTTTGAGAGTTTGAGAATAGAGATCAAAACTACCATTTAAACTCCACCATTTAGTAGGCTTATAACTGCTTGATAATTCAACTCCATGAGCAGTTGAATTGTCAAAATTATCATGAGTTAAAATTATACGTCCCGAGTTCACATCTGAGCGATCAATAAATAAAGCTCTGTTGATTTCATTCGAAATTTTTCTGTAAAAGGTTCCGAATGTGACGCTGCCTCCTTTTATGTTTCGAGTGTAATTAAACTCCATAGAATTGGTGAACTGAGGACGAAGATTGATATTCCCATAAGAAGATATCAAGGGGGTACTCCATTCTTTAATGGGGTTAACTTGTCCAATTCCTGGGCGGTCTATACGTCTGCTGTAATTGATCTGAAAGGAGTTTTTCTCAGAAGGTTCGTATGTGATATAGGCTGAGGGATAGAATTCAAAGTAGTCATTTGAAAAAGCTGTTTCGGAACTGTTGTTTAGCGGTTGACTTGTTTTTATTTCTAAGGCGTTCACATTTACATTTTCTAATCGCAATCCCAATTGATACGACCATTTGTCAATTTTTTTGTTATAATTTCCATACAATGAATAGATATTTCGGGTATAATCAAAATCTGAACTAGGAGTAGGAACTAAACTGCCTGAGATATCATAAGTGTCTCCGGTGGATGCATAACCGATTAATGAGTTAAAGAGATTTGCTTGTAATCCGAGTTCAATTTTTGAATTTTCATTGAATGGATTGGCATAGTCAAGATTTAAGATAGTTCGTTTACGATTTGTTTTGTTAAGGTCTATATAATCGGTACTACTGCCTACAGGATATGAAAAATCGGCAATTCCATTGCTCGAATATGTGTTGTGGTCTATTTCAAACTCAATGTTATGACCGTCGTCGTCAAAATTAATTTTATAATCAAAATTGTATTGACTGGTAGAATTATCTCCTTTGTCTAACCACAGTTGTGTTTGGTCAAGAGAATGGTTATTTACATAAATAGCATTCGACTCTCCATCGTTTTTATAATCAGATGTGTTTTGATTGGTAGAAATAGATAGGGTGTGCTTCTCATTTATATAGTAATCCACTCCAAATTTGATCAAATGATTTTTAGTGTTATCATTGAAACTAAATAGTTGTTTAGAATTATTTTCAGGTCTATTTATGTTTCCATGGTTTTTATTTTCAGAAATATTGTTACTATAATTCGCATAAACATTCAATTTTCCGTTACGGTAATTAGTGGTTAAGGCACTATTGAATTTAGCGGTCCTTTCGTAAGCAAGTCCCATGCTTAAATTACCGTTAAACCCGAGCATTGTGTTTTTGTGTAAAATGATATTGATCAGACCACTCATGCCTTCAGGATTGTATTTGGCAGAAGGGTTAGTGATAAGTTCAATAGATTTAATAGCGGTAGATGGAATTTGCTTTAACAATTGCGCTGTAGGTATGTTTGATAATTTTCCATCAACCATCACTCTTACGTTAGTATTTCCTCTTAAACTAATATCGCCAGTTTGAGGATCTACACTCACTGAGGGAATACCAACCATAAGTTCAGAAGCCGTTCCGCTAGCCGCTAAATCTTTACCTATAGTAATCACTTTTCGATCTACTTTTTGTTGAATGCTAGAAGTTTCAGCGATGATTGTGACTTCGTCGAGTGCTGTATTGTCTTCTTCAATGACAATGGTTCCTAAATCGAGAGTTTTTGTGTCACGATTCAGAGTGACTTCTTTATTTATAGTCTTATAGCCAATATATTGAATAGAAACTATAAAGGTGGTTTCTTTAATGTTTGAAATTTCAAAAACCCCATCTTGATCGGTAATTACTCCAGTAATAAGTTCTCCTGACTGTGATTTGATAATGATATTAACGAAGGCAAGAGGTTCAGTTGATTTGGAATCGATCACCCGACCACTGATACTGCTCTCGTCTAAAATATTGTGAGCAAAAAGAGCTAAATGGGAGAACATTAAAAAAGTAAGTAAGACTGCTATATTTTTCATTTATTTGGGGTTAGATTAATATGCTTTTGTAAATTAGACGACATAAAAATAATATTGTTACTGTATATGCAAAATAAAATCACCCTCGTTCTCGGTGCTTCTTTGAATCCTATTCGCTACTCTAATATGGCAATCTGTCGATTATCTGAAAATGCGATTGAAGTGAAGGCTTTTGGACTTAAAAAAGGGAGGGTGTCTGGCGTTGATATTGATACGGAATTAATGCCTTACCAAAATATTCATACCGTCACCTTATATCTGAATCCCAAACGCCAAGAGGCTTATTATGAGTATATAATTGGTTTAAATCCTCAACGGGTTATATTTAATCCCGGCACTGAAAATCCTCAATTATACAAGCTTTTAAGTGATGCATCTATACATTATGAAGTTGCTTGTACACTTGTGTTACTTTCTACGAATCAGTATTAATCCTAAAAAAGTAAGGAGCCCGTTCAAAGGCAGAAGCTCGTAGCCTATTTCATAGCCACCTAGGTAGTCTGCAGGGATGCTGCCAAGCATAAACACAATGACAACCGAAGCCAAGGCGACCATCCAGACATACCGATCTTTTATTTTATAATTGGTAAAAATCCCAAAAGCAAACAAGCCTAAAAGAGGCCCGTAGGTATACCCCGCCACGGTCAATAAGCTATTAATGACATTAGAGTTTAGAATGTATTTAAAAGCGATGATGACCACCACCAAAAGTACACTCATGCCGATATGAGTTTTTTTACGAATTGATTTTTGCTGTTGTTCGGATTTGTCTTTCATGTCCAAAATATCTACACAAAAGGAGGTAGTCAATGAAGTCAGGGCGCTGTCTGCACTGCTATAGGCAGCGGCAATCAACCCAAGGATAAATGTAATCCCTAGCGTAATCCCTAAGCCGCTATTAAGAGCAATTTCTGGAAATAATAAATCTGTCTTGGGTTCGCCGTCTAGAAGCGGAATTACAATGTTGTTTTGCTCGGCATAAATAAACAAAAGCGCTCCCAAGAGCATGAATAAAAAGGTTACAAATGTGAGTACAACACTGAACGAAAGCATATTTTTTTGAGCATCCTTAAGCGATTTGCAGCTTAGGTTTTTTTGCATCATATCTTGATCCAATCCAGTCATACAGATCGTCACAAACATTCCCCCAAAAAAGGATTTCAAAAAATATTTTTTATCTAAAACACTGTCGGTATTAAAAATTTTACTGTAAGATTTTAATTCGTCCGAGGCTAAAAATTCAGAGAAACTCCAGCCCAAACGATCCGTAATAAAATAAATTGACAAAACGACTGCAGTAATCATAAATAAAGTTTGAAGTGTATCGGTCCAGACAATGGTTTTAATACCGCCTTTGAAGGTGTAAATCCAAATCAATAAAATAGAAATGACAACAGTGACTTCGAAAGGAACATTCCATTCGTTAAATACAAATTGCTGCAACACAATCGCCACTAAATACAACCGAAATGCGGCTCCTAAAACTCTAGATATAAAAAAGAAAAAAGCCCCTGTTTTATGACTTACAAATCCAAAGCGTTGAAGAAGGTATTCGTAAATGGATGTTAAATTTAATTTATAATAGACAGGAAGCAGTACAAAAGCAACCACTACATAACCAACCATATAACCCAAAACAACTTGAAAGTAACTAAATTGTGACGCTTCGACCCACCCTGGAACCGAAATAAAAGTCACTCCAGACAACGAGGCTCCGATCATTCCAAAAGCCACCAAATACCAAGGCGACTGTTTGCCAGCTTTAAAAAAATCGACATTGGAGTCGTTTTTTCCAGTTAGGTAAGAAATGAGAATTAAAACTAAAAAATAAACTAGAAGGAGTGTTAAAATTAAAGAAGAGCTCATTTGACAAAATTAATTTAATTACTTTTACGAAGTTAATTAATTTAAAATTTTATGATGAGTAAATTAACTGTTATTTTAGGTGCTTTTCTTTTTTCATTTTTATGTATTCAATCTCAAGAATATCAAAAGATGATCAATTCAGGTCAATATACAGTCCAACAAATTCAGGACAGTGCTGAATCTTATTTTGAAAACAGAGACAAAGGCAGAGGGACTGGCTATAAAAGTTACAAACGTTGGGAGTATGATGCGATTCGTATGCAAGATGACAATGGACTTTTAAAATCGCCTTTGTTTTACTACAACGAACTAGAACGTTATAACTCTTACAGAAATAATTCCACGCAATTGGGACAAAGACGTAGGGTTGCCAATTGGGAACAGTTAGGGCCGTATGAGTGGAATCAAACGTCTGGATGGAATCCAGGAGTGGGACGAATCACAAGTATAGGAATTGATCCTAATAACGAAAACCATATGATTATAGGTTCCCCAACTGGTGGAGTTTGGAAAACCACAGATGGGAGTGCGACCTGGACTGCATTAACAGATAACCTTTCTAATATTAATGTCTATGCATTAACGATCCATCCCACAAATTCTAATATTTATTTTTGGGGAAGTGATGGCGGTGTTATTTTTAAATCCACAGATGCCGGAGCCACTTGGAACGAATTAGCAGATACAGGATATGGAAATGTAAATAAAATTTTAATCAATCCATCGAACACGAATCAACTATTTTGTTCAACAGAATATTCTGGAATTTTTCAATCTACGGATGGGGGTGCCAATTGGGACAAAATCCACGCAAGCTCTAGTCGAGGGTACGATATAGAGTTCAAGCCAGGAGATACCAATACAATTTATGCATCAGGGAATTCGTTTTTTAAATCTATAGATGGTGGTTTAACCTTTTTTAATAGTTTGTTTAGTCCTTGGACTCAGGAAAATGTGCAAGGTCAAACAAATTGGACTATTGGAGCATCAAATCCTTGGGGCTCTGTTAGTCCTATTCAAGGAGATGTGATGGCGAATTTTTACTTGCCAAGCTATGATAATCCAATTACAAGATTAGTTACTCCGGCTTTAGATTTGAGTAATGCAGCATCGCCAGAGCTCAATTTTTCTTTTTCGAATCTTCGATGGGTTTCTTCTTTCTTAAATGGATTTCGAGTACTTTACAAAACATCTATTGATGGTGAATGGATAGAATTAGCGAACTACCCTGACTCAGTGCCAGATTGGCAAAATGTTACATTAGCTTTACCAGAGGCCTCAGACGATTATTATATTGCATTTGAAGTGACTAATAATTATGGTAAACCCACAACATTAGATGCCGTATCCATTGAAGATTCTTCATTGGGTATTATTTTCGAAAATGGATTTGAATTGGGTGAAAATGATTTTTCAAATGGCCCAAAAATGATAGGCGTTTCTGCTGATAATCCAGATGTTGTGTATGTACTAGAAGCTGCTAGCGGCATATTTGGAGGGTTTTATAAATCTACTGATGGTGGTGCTAATTTTACAAAATTAGATCATTCAGGAAAAAATTATTTCGGGTACAGCTCAGATGCAGATGATGACAGAGGTCAAGCTCCTAGAGATATGGATATTATTGTCAACCCATCTGATGCTGAGGATGTTCATATTGCAGGCATCCTTTCTTGGAGATCAACAAATGGGGGTACAGACTTTAATATCACTTCTCAATGGGTTCCAGAAAACGCTGCAGATCAAAACATAGGCTATTGCCATGCCGATATCGATCTGATGATTTATCATAATGATAAAATATATGTGGGAAGTGATGGCGGCATCTTTGTAGCCAATGACCCGTTGAATGTCAGTAGCACTTATTATACCGATTTAACAGAAGGCTTGGGAATTCGTCAATTTTATAAAATTGGAATTAGCCAAACAGATCCAGTTATTGTTTCTGGGGGATCACAAGACAATGGAACTTCGGTTTACAGAGCCGATGGTATTTGGTATGATTGGTTAGGCGCCGATGGAATGGAAACCTTTATCGACCATTCAAATTCTAATATCCTGTATGGAACTTCTCAAAATGGTACTCTATATAAATCATACGATCAAGGAGATACTAGAAATTGGATCAACCATGGATATTTTGATGATGTTGATGGTCCCGATGGTAGTTGGGTGACCCCTTTTGAGCAGGATCCTAATGTTGCTTCGACACTATACTCTGGGTACAGTGAAATATATAAATCCATTGATGCAGGAGATACTTGGACTTCTATTTCACAAAATTTTGGTAGCACTGCAAATCATCTAAAAATAGCACCTTCTGACAGTAATACCATGTATGCGGCATATGGAGAGAGTCTTTATAAAACCACAGACGGGGGGGCTAATGCAGATTGGACGCAGTTGACAGGATTTTTAGGAAATATTAATTCCATTGCCATTCATCCAACAGATTCAAATAAACTAGCCATTGCAACTAATGCATCTGAAAAGGTCTATGTTTCTAGTGATGGTGGTGTAACTTGGAGTATTGCAACGCATGACTTGCCTGATTTTTCTGCCTTGGCATTGGTTTGGGATACAACCTATGGAGAAGATATATTGTACCTTGGAATGAATTATGGGGTTTATTATTTGAGAACCAATGAAACCACTTGGACCTCTTACAATACCGGACTGCCAAATGTTCAAGTTCGTGAACTTGAAATAAATACAGCCGATAACAAAATGTATGTAGCGACATACGGACGGGGACTCTGGCGTGTTAACTTGTTTAACCCTGGAGCTTTATCAATGGACGACTTACAAACTTCAGATTTGATTCTGTCGCCAAATCCATCCACTGGAACTTTTAAGCTAAATTGGCAATTAAATGATCAGGTAACGATTAAGATTTATGATTCTCTTGGAAAGTTAGTTTTTTACGAAAAAAATAGAGATCTATCTCGAAATTCTGAAATAGAATTAGAGGTCCAACAAGGTTTGTACTTTTTAAAAGTAAATACAATAAATCAGGAAATCACTAAAAAATTAATTATAAACTAAGCACTGTTTCCAGTGTTCGGAGATGTTTAATTTCATGATATAAATTCGTTTAATTTTATCTAAATTTGTGTCATGGAATTTTCTTCTAAATTATTACAAAGTGCTGTGGATGAAGTGGCACAATTGCCAGGAATAGGTCGCCGAACGGCTTTAAGGCTTGTACTTCATTTGATGCGTCAACCAGAGTCGCAAACACTCCATTTGACAGATGCCTTACAGAAAATGCGTCAAAACATCAACTTTTGTAAAAACTGCCATAATATTAGTGATTCAGAACTGTGTGAAATTTGCGTCAATACAAATCGCAACCAAGAATTGGTATGTGTGGTCGAAGATATTAGAGATGTGATGGCTATTGAAAGTACTGCATCATACAGAGGGATTTATCATGTATTGGGCGGTAAAATATCCCCAATGGACGGGGTTGGACCTCACGACTTAAAAATTAATAGCTTGGTTAAAAAAGTGCATTCAGGCTCCATAAAAGAACTCATTTTTGCGCTAAGTTCGACAATGGAAGGCGATACGACCAATTTTTATATTTTTAAACAAATTCAAGATACTGAAGTCGTAATTTCTACTATTGCGCGTGGAATTTCTGTTGGGGACGAATTAGAATATGCCGATGAAGTAACTCTTGGACGAAGCATTACCAATAGAATTCCATTTGAACTCTCTCTAAAATCCTAATTTCAATTGAAACTATCAGTAGTCATCCTAAATTATAACGTTCGCTACTTTCTCGAACTGTGTTTGCAAAGTGTAGAGGCTGCTTTAAAGAATATTTCTTCAGAAATCATTGTCATAGACAATAATTCTAAGGACGGTAGTGGCGAAATGGTGAAAGAAAAATTTCCATCAGTCGTTCTAATTGAAAACAATTCAAATTTAGGATTTTCTAAAGCTAACAATCAAGCGGTTCAAATCGCAAAAGGAGAGTATGTTTGTATTCTGAATCCAGATACGGTTGTTGCAGAAGACACCTTTAGCTCTATTCTTAATTTTGCAGAAAAACAAACAAATTTAGGAATCATAGGGTGTAGATTGATTGATGGTTCTGGAAAATACCTTCCCGAGAGCAAACGAAATGTTCCACTCGTTGATATCGCGATTAAAAAAGTATTAGGAAATTCTAAAGCCTATTATGCCAATCATGTCAAGGCTTTTGATGTTGCAAAAGTAGAAGTTTTAGTGGGTGCTTTTATGTTATTGAAGCGTTCACTTTACAATTCATTAGGAGGTTTTGATGAAGATTATTTTATGTATGGAGAAGATATAGATTTCTCTTTCAAATCATTTAAAAAAGGGTACGACAACTATTATTTTGGTCAAACATCTGTGATTCATTACAAAGGAGAAAGTACCCTAAGGAATGCAATTTATTTAAAACGCTTTTATGGTGCCATGCAGATATTCTACAGAAAACATTTTCAATCCAATGCTCTTTTTGATTTGGGTGTTTTTTTAGGAATTAAATTGATGATATTATGCAAGCCATTAAAACATTATAATTCCGAAGTTAACTATCAAGTTGTTTTAGTTTCTACAAATCCCAGTACACAATTAGTCGAAAAATTGAATCCAAAAGTAATCACTTCTTTTAGTGAGGTTGAAAATAATACAGAATTGATTTTAGACGCTTCTAGTTTTACATTTAAATCGATAATTGATCAGATACAATCTTTTAAAGATAAAGATTTAATATTTAAAATTCAACCCAATAATTGCAGCTATATTGTTGGCAGTAATTCGGCTGATAGTGTCGGTGACGTAATACAATTCTAATATTTCTTAATAGTTCCATCTATTTTAGTTAATTTTGTGGTCTATATTAATTAACCTATTCGTATAAACTATGGCAAAATTTGAACTTAAATTACCCAAAATGGGTGAGAGTGTAGCCGAAGCCACGTTAACTACATGGCTTAAAGAAGTTGGAGAGACTGTCGAAGCCGATGAAGCGGTCTTAGAAATTGCAACGGATAAGGTAGATAGCGAAGTTCCTAGCGAAGTTGAGGGGATTTTAATTCAAAAACTATTTGAAGTAGATGCGGTTGTCGAGGTAGGACAAACCATAGCTATCATAGAAACTAAATCTGATACTTTTCAGGCTGATTCTCAAACTTCAAAAGTTGATTTAGAGCTACAGCCCGAATCTGTGGTACAATTAGAAGCTTCTATTTCGAAGGCTCAAGACACTGTAATTTCATCCACTAAAGTGAGTTCTAAAGGCTCAAGATTTTATTCGCCATTAGTAAAAAATATTGCTAAAAAAGAAGGCATCTCTCAGTCAGAATTAGATGCTATTCAGGGGTCTGGTAAAGAGGGGAGAGTCACTAAAAATGATATCCTATCCCATTTATCAAGAAAATCTCAATCCATATCCGCTGAAGTAAAAACACCTGTTTCTTCAACCGAATCTATCCCCCCGAGTGCATCCATTATTTCTGGTTCAACCACAGCAAGCCCTGTTGTAAGTCACGGCGAAGATGAGATAATAGAAATGTCTCGAATGGGCAAATTGGTCTCGAAACATATGACAGATTCGATTCAGACTTCGGCTCATGTACAATCTTTTATTGAAGTTGATGTGACTAAAATATGGAACTGGAGACTTGGGGTTAAAGAAGCTTTTAAAGCTCGTGAAGGACAAAACATTACGTTTACCCCTATATTTTTGGAAGCCGTAGCGCATGCGCTTACAGTACATCCAATGCTTAATATTTCTGTCCAAGACGGTAAAATAATAAAACGAAAAAACATCAATATTGGAATGGCTGCAGCTCTGGAAGATGGCAACTTAATTGTACCCGTCATCAAAAATGCAGATCAGTTAAACCTTATTGGAATGACCAAGCGTGTCAATGACTTAGCACTTCGCGCACGTACAAACAAACTAAAACCAGATGATATCCAAGATGGAACCTATACGGTGACCAACGTTGGTGGTTTTGGAAGTATCATGGGAACACCTATTATCAACCAGCCACAGGTTGGTATATTGGCCTTAGGTGCCATCCGAAAAGTGCCAGCTGTCATAGAAACCAGTGAAGGCGATTTTATAGGGATTCGACAACGTATGTTTTTATCACACTCCTACGATCATAGAGTTGTGAACGGTGCCCTTGGGGGACAGTTTTTGAAAACCGTTAAAGAATATCTAGAAGCTTGGGACGAAAATAGAATACTCTGATTATGCAATTAAACCTAAGCAAACCCATCTGTTTTTTTGATTTAGAAACAACAGGCATCAGTATTACTAAAGACCGAATTGTAGAAATTTCAATTTTAAAGGTTAATCCTGATGGTTCTGAGAAAAAGAAAACTTGGCTCGTAAATCCAGAAATGCAAATTCCTGATGTAGTCATAGCGGTCCATGGGATCACCAATGAAAAAGTAGCCAATGAACCTACATTTAAGGAACTTGCAAAAGAAATTAATACATGGATTAAAGATGCTGATTTAGGGGGGTTTAATTCCAATCGTTTTGACATTCCATTATTAGCTGAAGAAATGTTAAGAGCTGGTGTGGATTTTGACATGAAAAATCGACAATCGGTAGATGTACAAACTATTTTTCACAAAATGGAACAACGAACCCTGACTGCAGCATTTAAGTTTTATTGCGACAAAAGCCTCGACGATGCACACAGTGCTGAAGCTGATACAATGGCTACTTATGAAGTTTTAAAAGCACAACTAGATCGCTACGATAATTTAGAAAACGACACCACATTTTTAGCCGATTTTAGCTCGCGCAAAAAACTGGCTGATTTTGCAGGTTTTATTGCTTATGACAAAGAAGGAAATGAGTGTTTTTCTTTTGGAAAACATAAAGGTAAAAAAGTAACCGAAATTCTTGAAAAAGAGCCCGGTTATTTTGGATGGTTACTATCAGCAGATTTCCCCCTTTATACCAAAAAAGTACTCACAGCTATTAAGTTGCAAGATTTTAATAATAAACTGCAATAAATGAAGCTCATTTGTATTGGGCGTAATTATGCGCAACACATTTTGGAACTCAAAAATGAAAAACCCACAGAACCGGTTATCTTTTTGAAACCTGATACCGCCATCCTTCTAAAAAAACAACCCTTTTTTATTCCAGACTTTTCTGAAGAGGTGCACCATGAAGTCGAGGTATTGGTAAAAATCAATCGTGTTGGAAAACACATCGATTCAAAGTTTGCTCACAAATACTACGATCAAATTGGGTTAGGAATTGATTTCACAGCCCGCGACCTTCAGCAGAAACTCAAAGAACAAGGGTTGCCTTGGGAAAAAGCAAAAGCTTTTGACGGCTCAGCAGTCGTTGGAAAGTGGGTGTCAAAATCAAACTTTGAAAATCTAAATAATCTTCCGTTTAGTCTTTGTAAAAATGGCGAAATTGTACAGTCAGCCACAACCCAAAATATGTTGTGGAATATTGATGATATTATTGCATATGTATCCCAGTTTTTCGCTTTAAAAATTGGCGATATTATTTTCACGGGTACTCCGTCAGGTGTCAGTTCTGTTAAACCCAACGATTCTTTACAGGGGTTTATTGGCGATGAAGAATTCTTTTCAATTAAAGTTAAATAATATATGAAAGCAGAAATAATCACAATTGGAGATGAAATTTTAATAGGCCAAATTGTGGATACCAACTCTGCATTTATAGCGAAAGAACTAAATAACATTGGTGTCTCAGTCTATCAAATCACTTCGGTTCAAGATGATAAAACCCATATTCTAGAAGCATTCGAAGCCGCTGAATCAAATGTTGATATCGTTATCATTACCGGGGGACTGGGGCCAACAAAAGATGATATTACCAAAAAAACCTTGGCGCAGTATTTTGAGGATGTTTTAGTCTATGACAAAGCGGTGCTTGATAATATAAAACACTTGTGGAAACACTTTGTAAAACAGCCTTTATTACAGGCTAATATTGATCAGTCATTAGTACTTTCCAAAGCGACAGCTCTGATGAACAAGTCTGGGAGTGCTCCCGGGATGTGGATTGAAAAAAATAACACTATCTTCATTTCCCTTCCGGGGGTACCATACGAAATGAAAGCGTTAATGAATGATGAGGTTCTGCCAAGAATTTCTGAAAAATTTAAACGGCCTTACATACTACACAAAACACTGCTAACTTACGGATTAGGAGAAAGTGTCATAGCAGAACGGATTAAGGAATGGGAATCCGCTTTGCCGGATTCTATAAAACTTGCTTATTTACCAAATTTAGGACGTGTACGTTTACGCTTGTCTTCTAAAGGCTTTGATAAAGCAGTTATTGTTAATGGGGTTGATTCGCAAATTGAATTATTACTGCCCTTAATTAATGATATTTTTGTTGGATTTGAGGAACAATCCTCTATAGAACAAATTATTGGAAATCAGTTAGTTAAGCTAGGAAAAACACTTTCGGTTGCCGAAAGTTGTACAGGAGGAAAAATAGCAGAAAACATCACAGCTTATGACGGTGCATCTGCCTATTTTAAAGGAGGTATTGTGGCATATGCAACAGAAACAAAAATTGATATTTTAAAAGTCGATCCGAAATTAATTTCACAACACTCTGTAGTCAGTTCTGAAGTAGCAGAAGCGATGGCTCAAAATGTGAGAAAAGTATTCAATTCGGACTATGGAATAGCAACCACAGGAAATGCCGGTCCGTCCAAAGGCGATTCTGATGCCGAAATTGGAACCGTTTGTATCGCAATTGCCACACCCAATGGAGTGTTTTCACAGGAGTTTAACTTTGGTAAGCAACGACTTAGGGTTGTTCAAAAAGCAGTTACTATGGCCTTCACTTTGTTTCAAAAAGAAATTTTTAAAAAATGCTAAAATAAAGTTTGCGTACTCTTAAAGAATTCGTATTTTTGCACCTCGTTTTGAAACAACAGAACAATTAAAGTTAAGAAAAAATGTCAAGAATTTGTGAACTTACAGGTAAAAGAGCAATGTTTGGAAACAACGTTTCTCATGCCTTGAATAGAACTAGACGTAGATTTAATGTAAATTTAATCAAAAAACGTTTTTACATTCCAGAAGAAGATAGCTGGGTAACATTAAAGGTTTCTACTGCAGCCTTGAAAACTATCAACAAAATTGGTATTCACGCAGCAATCAAAGAGGCAAAGTCAAAAGGTTTTTTAAAATAATCTACCGTTAAAAGCACTGTAAAATGGCAAAAAAAGGAAACAGAGTTCAAGTAATATTAGAGTGTACAGAGCACAAAGAGTCTGGAAAACCAGGAACTTCGAGATATATTACAACCAAGAACAAGAAGAATACACCGGATCGTATGGAGATTAAAAAATTTAATCCCATCCTTAAAAAAATGACGGTTCACAAAGAAATTAAATAATTAGAGATTTTACATCAGTAAAATTTCAAATGTAATACATTTGAATCATGGCAAAAAAATCAGTAGCATCATTACAAACAGGATCAAAACGTCTAACGAAAGCGATCAAAATGGTTAAGTCACCTAAATCTGGAGCTTATATTTTTGTAGAATCTATCATGGCACCTGAAAAAGTAAATGAGTTTTTAAGTAAGAAATAAGAACATTTCTTCAGTATCCTATCAAAGCTGCTTTTTCACAAAGCGGCTTTTATTTTTTAGTTTCCTTACTTTAATGCTATTTTTGTAAATAGATAAATAGTTAACTTATGAGTTTTTTTAAAAACATATTTTCTTCCGATAAAAAAGCCACGCTTGATAAGGGATTAGAGAAATCTAAATCTACCTTTTTCGATAAGCTCAGTAAAGTCGTTGTTGGGAAATCTAAAGTTGATGCCAATGTATTAGATGATCTAGAGGAAGTGCTTGTTACCAGTGATGTTGGAGTAAATACTACCTTAAAGATTATTGAAAGAATTGAAGCACGTGTTTCAAAAGATAAATATGTTGGTACTGAAGCTTTAAATCTTATTCTGCGTGAAGAAATAGCAGGTTTATTGTCAGAAACAAATTCTGGTGAAGAAACGGAGTTTACTGTTCCACAAACTCAAAAGCCATATGTTATAATGGTTGTAGGAGTGAATGGAGCTGGCAAAACAACCACTATCGGCAAACTAGCCTATCAACTTAAAAAGCAAGGTTTAAACGTCGTCTTAGGAGCTGCGGATACATTTAGAGCTGCAGCCATTGATCAGTTACAAGTTTGGGCGGATCGTGTTGGTATTCCAATTATCAAACAATCTATGGGGAGTGATCCGGCTTCTGTGGCGTTTGATACCTTACAAAGTGCGGTGACTTCCAATGCAGATGTTGTTATTATTGACACAGCGGGCCGCTTACATAATAAAGTTAATTTGATGAACGAATTAACTAAAGTCAAACGTGTCATGCAAAAAGTAGTGGACCATTCTCCACATGAAGTCCTGTTAGTACTCGATGGATCTACGGGGCAAAACGCATTTGAACAAGCCAAACAGTTTACTGCAGCTACGGAAGTTACAGCTTTAGCGATTACCAAATTAGATGGTACTGCTAAAGGAGGCGTAGTCATCGGAATTAGCGACGAATTCAAAATTCCTGTTAGGTATATAGGCGTTGGCGAAGGTTTAGAAGACCTTCAAGTTTTTAACAAATTTGAATTTGTAGATTCTTTTTTCAAATAAATCACAGTACTTAATATTTCTTCATGAGAACCAAAACACTTAAAAAAAATAAGATTAATGTCATTACTTTAGGATGTAGTAAAAACGTCTATGATAGTGAAGTATTAATGGGCCAACTCAAAGCCAGTGGAAAAGAAGTTGTACACGAAGAAGAAGGTAATGTGGTGGTGATTAACACCTGTGGTTTCATCAACAATGCTAAAGAAGAAAGCGTCAATACTATCTTAGATTATATGCAAAAGAAAGAAGATGGCGAGGTTGATAAAGTCTTTGTAACAGGTTGTTTAAGTGAGCGGTACAAGCCAGATTTACAGAAAGAAATCCCAAATGTAGATCAATATTTTGGAACCACTGAACTCCCTCAGTTGCTTAAAGCGTTAGGGGCAGATTATAAGCACGAATTAATAGGCGAACGTCTGACAACAACGCCTAAAAATTATGCCTATCTAAAAATTGCAGAAGGATGTGACCGTCCATGCAGTTTTTGTGCCATCCCATTAATGCGTGGAAAACACAAATCTACCCCCATTGAAAGCTTAGTGATCGAAGCTGAGAAATTAGCCGCTAATGGAGTTAAAGAATTAATTTTGATTGCTCAAGATTTAACCTATTACGGATTGGATCTTTATAAAAAACGAAACTTAGCAGAGCTTTTAGAAGCCTTAGTAAAGGTTGATGGTATCGAATGGATTCGTTTGCATTATGCCTTTCCAACGGGGTTTCCTATGGACGTCTTAGATGTGATGAAACGCGAACCAAAAATTTGTAACTACCTCGACATTCCATTACAGCATATATCAGATAAAATTCTGAAAAGTATGCGCCGTAGTACTACTCAAGAAAAAACAACCAAACTTCTCAAAGAGTTTCGGGCAGCTGTTCCTGAAATGACTATTAGAACCACTTTAATTGTCGGGTATCCTGGTGAAACAGAAGAAGATTATCAAACCCTTAAAGCATGGGTGGAAGACATGCGATTTGAGCGTTTAGGGTGTTTCACCTATTCACATGAAGAAAACACACACGCCTTTAATTTAGAAGACGATGTACCAGAAGAAGTGAAATTGGCTCGTGCTAACGAAATCATGGAAATTCAATCTCAAATTTCTTGGGAATTAAATCAAGCTAAAATTGGTGAAACTTTTAAGGTTGTGATTGATCGTAAAGAAGGCGAATACTTTGTAGGTCGTACGGAATTTGATTCTCCTGACGTGGATAATGAAGTGCTTATCGAAGCTTCCAAAACCTACCTCAAAACAGGAGAGTTTGCTACCGTTAAAGTTACAGAAGCTGCTGATTTTGACCTTTACGCAGAAGTGATATAACATCTTTATAAAATACAAAAGAAATAAAGTATCTTTACGTCTATTAAGAAACTACTATGCCAACAGACTGTATTTCTTTTCGAGACACTGCCTATGTATCCAAGTTGATCTGCGATTATGTGGAAAAACGTCCGGAGCTACAACCGCTGTATCATCAGTTTCCAAGCTTAGAAAATTTTAAAGCCCAATTAGAAGCAAAGCAATCTGAATTCAATTCTGAAAAACGAAGTGTTTTAGTTACGGCATTGACGGATCAATATAAGCCATTTAGGCCGTCTGAATTGACCGTTAACGCTATTCAGTCTTTGGGAGATGAAAATACGTTTACTGTCACTACTGGGCATCAATTAAACCTGTTGGGTGGGCCGCTGTATTTTTTGTATAAAATTATATCGACGATTAATTTAGCCAAAGAATTAACAAATAAATACCCTAAAAATAAGTTTGTTCCTGTCTTTTGGATGGCTTCGGAAGATCATGATTTTGAGGAAATTAATCATTTCAATTTTCAAAACAAACGCTTCCAATGGACACAAAATACTTCTGGGGCTGTAGGAGCAGTATCCACTTCTAAACTTTCGGAGTTTGTCGAAGTATTTTCTAACGTATTGGGAAATTCGAGTCATGCATTAGAACTTAATGATCTAGTAGAAAAGGCGTATTTAGGCCATTCAAATCTTGCGGATGCCACCCGTTATTTAGTACATGCACTTTTTGGGTCTGAAGGTTTGGTTATTATTGATGGAAATGATGTAGCCTTAAAACGGTTGTTTATCCCAAAAATAGTATCGGAACTTACCAATCAACATGCATTTACAACAGTATCTAAAACCAACAAAGAGCTATTAAAAATAGATCCAGCGTTTAAAGCTCAGGTTAATCCTCGAGAAGTAAACTTATTTTACCTCAAAGAGAACTTTCGTGAGCGCATCGTAAAAAATGAGGGGGTCTACTCAGTTCTAAATTCCGATATCACATGGAATTTAGTTGAAATTATGGATGAAGTGAGTTTACATCCTGAGCGTTTTTCCCCCAATGTCATCATGCGTCCCCTTTACCAAGAAACAGTGTTGCCAAACCTTTGCTACATTGGTGGTGGAGGCGAATTGGCCTATTGGCTTCAACTAAAATCTTTTTTTGATTTAGAGCAGATTCAGTTCCCAATCTTGTTACATCGCAATTCGGTGCTGTTAATCACTCCAAAACAACATGATAAATTAGACAAATTAAAGGTCTCTGTCTCCGATTTGTTTCAAGAAAAACAAGTATTAATCCAGTCTCAAATTAAAAAAATATCGAAATTACCTATTGATTTCTCATCTCAAAAAAAACAATTAGAACAACAGTTTAAAGATTTACACGCACTTGCCAATCAAACGGATAAATCTTTTAAAGGTGCCGTATCTGCTCAAGAAAAAAAACAAATTAAAGGTTTGGAAGCCTTAGAAAAACGTCTTTTGAAAGCAGAAAAGAAAGCGCATAAAGATTATGTTGATCGCCTTGAATCGCTTCACTTAGAATTATTTCCTAATGGAGGTTTGCAAGAACGTATTACTAATTTTTCAGAATTCTATATAGAACATGGAGATGGGTTCATAGAATCTTTAAAATCAGAGCTTATTCCTTTAAATCAAAAATTTCATATTTTAACCCTTTAAAAGTTTCAAAATTTAGGGCTCAATTTATTTATAAATATTACTTTTGACCATGCAACATGATAAGGTATTAATTCTCGATTTTGGATCTCAATACACACAACTTATAGCTCGCCGAGTCAGGGAGTTAAATATATATTGTGAGATTCATCCCTTCAATAAAATTCCAACCAATTTAGACGAATTTAAAGCAGTAGTGCTTTCTGGTAGTCCTCAATCAGTGAGAGGCGATGCTGCTTTACATCCAGATTTATCAAAAATTCGTGGTCATAAACCCCTATTAGCGGTCTGTTATGGCGCCCAATATTTGGCTCATTTTTCGGGCGGTTTGGTTGCACCTTCAAATACTAGAGAGTATGGTCGTGCCAATTTATCTTTTGTTAAAGAAAATGAGGCCTTTTTTAAAGGAATCAGTTCTGGCAGTCAAGTTTGGATGAGTCATAGTGATACAATCAAAGAATTGCCAACCCACGGGGTTTTGTTAGCAAGTACACACGATGTAACTAATGCCGCATATAAAATTGAAGGCGAATCAACCTTCGCTATTCAATTTCATCCTGAAGTTTATCATACAACAGATGGAAAAATACTTTTAAGTAATTTTTTAGTTTCTATTGCCGGTCTTCAACAAGATTGGACTCCGGATTCATTTGTAGATGAAACAGTTTCTGATTTGAAAGCTAAAATTCAAGATGATAAAGTTGTATTAGGATTGTCAGGTGGGGTTGACTCTACCGTTGCGGCTATTTTATTACACAAAGCGATTGGTAAAAACCTCTTCTGTATTTTTGTAAATAACGGCCTGTTGCGGAAAGATGAATTTTCAAGTGTATTGACCCAGTACGAAGGAATGGGACTTAATGTGAAGGGGGTAGATGCTTCGGCACGCTTTTTGGACGCACTTGCAGGACTCGAAGATCCAGAGTTGAAACGTAAAGCAATTGGACGTGTGTTTATTGAAGTCTTTGATGACGAGGCAAACATGATAGAGGATGTTAAATGGCTCGCTCAGGGTACGATCTATCCAGATGTGATAGAAAGTGTTTCTGCTACTGGGGGTCCTAGTGCCACTATAAAAAGTCATCATAATGTCGGCGGATTACCTGATTATATGAAGTTAGATATTGTAGAGCCTTTGAGAGCTTTATTTAAAGACGAAGTCAGACGCGTTGGAGCTTCAATGGGTATTGATCCCAAATTATTAGGACGTCATCCATTTCCAGGCCCTGGATTGGCCATAAGAATTTTAGGAGATATCTCCGCTGAAAAAGTTCGTATCTTACAAGAAGTTGATGCCATTTTTATTAATGGTTTAAGAGAATGGGATTTGTATGATAAAGTATGGCAAGCTGGAGCAATGCTGCTCCCTGTAAACAGTGTTGGAGTGATGGGAGATGAACGTACTTACGAAAAATGTGTTGCTTTGAGAGCCGTAGAAAGTACAGATGGAATGACTGCAGATTGGGTAAATTTACCCTACGAATTTTTACAGAAGACTTCAAATGATATCATTAACAAGGTGAAAGGAGTGAATAGAGTGGTCTATGATATTAGTTCAAAACCACCAGCAACCATTGAGTGGGAGTAATCAAATAAATAAACATGAAAAAGTTTTTAATTATTTTAGGAATCATAGCTTTCAATAGTCTTTGTAATGCCCAAAATTTAAAAACACACAACGTACAAGTTGGTGAAACTGTTGAGAGTATTGCTAAACTTTATAAAATTACTCCTCAGGACATTTATGCCTTAAATCCCGACGCTCGGTCTAATTTTTCGTTGAATTCGGTCTTAATTATACCAAAGTCCTTTATCCCTAAATCCATCTCATCTGAAGTTGTAAAAGAGTTGATATCTTATAAGGTTTATAAAGTAAGACGCAAAGAAACGTTATTTGGGATTGCTCAAAAGTTTAACGTCACTGTAGAGGAGATAAAAGCTCATAACAAAGAATTGTATTCTAAAAGTTTAAGAAGAGGTGATAAAATTTATATTCCTCAATTTAAAATGACTACAAATCAAATTTCTACTCAAGTAATTCAAAAATACACGGTTTTGCCAAAAGAAGGTAAATGGCGTATCGCTTATAAATTTGGAATTTCAGTTCCAGATTTAGAAGCACTCAACCCAGCTATGGGACCTTTTCTTAAAGCAGGACAACAGTTGAATGTTCCCAATATCTCTGATACTGATAAAAAAGTTATTGAAGAAGATGATTATGGTTATTATACTGTGAAAGCTAAAGAAGGGTTTTTTAGACTCGAAAAAAAATTAGGATTGACACAAGAACAACTAGAACTTCTTAATCCCGAATTAATTGATCAAGGCTTGAAATTAGGAATGGTTTTAAAAATCCCTAAGCGGAGTATTCAAAACATAGCTACAGAAACATTTCCTATTGTGAATTTATCCGATAGTTTAGTTGATTTTTCACCCAAAAAAATGGCACTTTTATTGCCGTTTAAAACTAAAAGCATTGATTTTGACTCCCTTAATCTCGCTAAAATTCAACTCAAGAGAGATGGGTTTATTAATATTTCAACTGACTTTTATGCCGGCGTAGTAATGGCAATTGACTCTGCAAAACGTCTAGGGATTTCTACAAAATTAGAGGTATTTGACACCAATGCTCAACCGCTTGATTTGAAAACGGTATTGTTACAAACTAATTTCTCCAATTTTGATGCTGTTCTAGGGCCAATTACAACCCAAAACCTTGAGTTGATCGCTAAATATGTCGAAAAGGACAGTGTTCCTGTAATCTCTCCCTTTGTAAAAACTAAAAATATTTATCACAATCTATTTCAAACGATTCCAGATGAAACATGGATGCGAACTAAAATGATTAACTACGTAAAGTCTGATACCATACCCCATCAAACATTGATTATATATGACGCAAAGAATTTAGCAACTGCTAATTATTTAAAAACAGAATTTCCAGAAGCTACTTTATTAACTTCTAAAAAGGACGACGAAGGCTTAGAGCAATTTTTTTTAATGTTAGAAGACGTACAAGCGGCTCTTTTATCGGGTCGTACACTTGTTTTTCTTGAGTCAAATAACGTTGGATTTGTGTCTAATGTGACAAGTATGCTCAATGCCATGAATGGCATAACGATTCTTAAAGACGAAGATGATAATGAAACCGAAATTGATCGTGATATTTTTTTGATGACAACTTCAAAAAACAGAGCTTTCGAAGGATCAAACATTTCAAATTATGATTTGTCTAATCTCCATTTTCAGTATCCATCTGTGAATTTTGATTCACAATTTTCAGAAGCATTTGAGCAACGTTATATACAGCAGTTTGGAACGTTCCCAAATAAGTATGCTATTAGAGGTTTTGATGTAACCATGGATATTCTTCTTAGGCTCTCTAAATTCGGAACTCTATACACCCAAACCTCTAGTTTTCAAACGGCATATTTGGAAAATAAATTTCAATACGTTCTCCAACCTTATGGAGGTTATAAAAATGAAGCAGGTTATATTCTTAAATATGAAGATTTACAAATAGTAAAAGTTCAAGATTAAAATCCAATCAACCCTTCTAAGTGTTTGATTTGTGCCTTTGCATTTTTATTCTCAGGGTCTATTTCTAAGACTTTTTCATACATCTTAAGTGCTTTAAGGTGTTCACCACCCAAGGCCAGTGCTTCGCCTAAACTATCATAAACATTGGGCTCATATTTGAATAAATAAGTATTCAATTCAAAACAGATTAAAGCTTCTTTTGTGCGGTTGTTTAGGAGCAATACATAGCCCAAAGTATTGAGTTCTTTACTCTTTTGCACGCATTTCCTAAGTATGTTATAATGAGCATTAAAATTTTCGGATATAGACTCAATAGACTCTGTCTCTAATACCTTAAATAAATAATTAGCACCTTCATAGTTAGGTTTTGAAGGAAATCCAAGAGCTATTTGTGCCACATCGGTCACCAAATCATTTTTTGGAGATTCCACAATACGGGCATATTCAACATTATTAGATTTAAAAATAAATACAGGTACACGGTGAATTTGTTGGTCTTGTTCCTCTCCTTTACGGGATGTTTTATAGCGTTTTTCGTCATTGTAAAGACCAATTAACCGCAACTGACTTCTTTTAAGACCGAGTTCGTCCCAAAGCTTAACAAATTGTGGCACCCATTTTTTACTGTCACCACACCATGTTCCTAGATAGATGTCAACCGTCGTTTTTTTAAGTCTGGATTTTAGTCGCAGTCGTTTTTCTGGGAGTTTTAATTCACTGTAAAATTTATTGAACCAGACCTTGAAATTGCTATCGTGTTCTAAATAATCTAAAGGAAATTCTCCGCATATGTGGGTTTCACCTTTTGCATTTTTATAAAAATTAATTTCTTGGGAATACGAATTGAAAAAAGAAAAAATGGTACATATTACCATCAAAATAGTAGTTTTCATAGGGATTAGAATTTGGGGTTCTATTCCAAAAATAACAGATTTTGGTTTTAAAAAAAAAATAAATCAGCAAGTTTTCCACTTAATATTACAGCCGATACTCGGCTTTTGTGGTCGGGTGTTTGGTTTATTTTCAATCATACATTGCATGGCATATAATATATCTTTACCATCAACGAGTAATCTATTTCCAGGTCTTGAATCGTCTAATTGACCTCGATATACGAGTTTTAAATCAACATCAAAAAGAAAAAAATCAGGAGTGCAAGCTGCATCATAAGCTATCGCTACCGATTGCGTTTCATCATACAGATAAGGAAAGGGGTAGTTAAGATTTTTAGCGTTTTTCTTCATTTCCTCTGGACCATCTTGAGGGTAATTTTTGACATCATTACTCGAAATTGCAACGACGCTAATACCTTCCTTGTAGAGACTATTAGCGATTGACACTAAGGCTTCGTTAATGTGAATCACAAACGGACAATGGTTGCAAATAAACATAATTAATGTTCCATTGATCCCCTTTAGTTTGTTTAATGTTTTTGATGAATTTGAAACAGTATCCCATAATTCAAAATCGGGTGCTACAGTCCCTAATGGGAGCATATTGGATGGAGTTAATGACATTAGATTGCGTTTTTTTTCAAATATATAAAGAATTGAACCTTTGCATCTAAGAACTCCATAAAAATTTATATCTTCAAGCCTTGATAAAATTGTAATGATATGAGTGAAACAATATCTTTTGAGGACTTTTCAAAAATAGACCTCCGAGTGGGAACTATCATTGAAGTTAAAGACTTTCCTGAAGCACGAAACCCTGCCTACCAATTGACAATTGATTTTGGTGATATAGGGGTCAAAAAAACATCAGCACAAATCACAACCTTATATTCAAAAGAGGATTTACTTGGCCAGCAAATTGTAGCCAATATCAATTTTAAAAAAAAGCAAATTGCTAATTTTATGAGTGAGTGTTTAGTTGTTGGAGCCGTGGATTCGGAAAAAGTCATCCTATTATCACCTGAGGAAGAGCTGCCTAACGGAACGCCAGTACGTTAGTTTGTATTACAAACTGCTGTAGTACAATTGAGTTGTAGGATATATATATGTTGAGGACTAAATGTCATCAAAACTTACATCTGTGAAACTCTCAGAAGCTTTGTCATCTTTTGATTCCTCAGATGGGAATTCTTCTTTAACATAATCTTTTTGGTGACGCTCGCTTATTACTTCTTGCCCTTTTTCATTGACAATATAATCGGTCATCTCCGCTAAAATTGTATTGAACTCTGTAAAGTCTTCTTTGTATAAGTAAATTTTATGTTTCTTATAGTGAAAAGATCCATCATCGTTTGTAAACTTTTTACTTTCTGTCACAGTTAGGTAATAGTCACCTGCCTTTGTCGCTCTCACGTCAAAAAAGTAGGTACGTCTTCCAGCTCTTAAAACTTTTGAATATATTTCTTCTTGTTCCATATCTATAGTATCAATGATAATGAGCCATTATTAGCAGCTATTATTCCTATCAAAAGTCTAAAAAATAAATTAAGACACCAACTAATTATTGATTTTATTTTCAGGAAATGAACGTTTTTTTAATTTTTAAAAATTAATGAGTTGTCTCTCTTAATTGTTTTTGATAAAGTTCTTTGTAATAACCTTCAACACAAATAAGTGAGTCATGTGTACCTTGTTGGGCTATAATTCCATCATTTAAAACAATGATCATATCAGCATTTTTTGCAGAAGAAATTCGATGACTTACGATAATAGTTGTTTTGTTTTTAGTCACCAACTCGATGTTATTTAGGATTTGTTCTTCAGTTTCCGTGTCCACAGCTGAAAGACAATCATCTAAAAGAAGAATTTCAGGGCTTTTGATAAAGGCTCTTGCAATGGAAACTCGTTGTTTTTGACCTCCTGAAAGCGTGATGCCTCGTTCACCTAAGATGGTGTTATAACTATTTTTAAAATTGATGATATTATCATGGACTACTGCTTTTTTAGCTGCCTCAATAACTTCGTTATCTGTCGCGTTATTTTTCCCAAATTTGATATTATTTTTTAGACTGTCAGAAAACAAAAAGGGGTCTTGTGGGACAAATCCAATAGCAGTCCTTAGGCTGTTTAAATTTAAGGACTTAATATCAATACCATCAATTTCAATACTACCTTTTTGAGGATCGTATAAGCGTCCAATTAACTCAAGTATCGTTGATTTTCCTGAACCTGTATTTCCAATTATAGCGAGTGTCTTGCCTTTATGAATCTCAAAACTAATGCCTTTTAGAGCTTCTATATTGGTATCTTCATAAGTAAAATATACATCTTTAAAAACAATACGACCATCGATAGGAGTCTTTGTTTGAGTAGGATTAATAATACTAGGAGTCTCTTTCAAAAATTCATTAATTCGCTTTTGCGAAGCTTCTGCTTCTTGTACTAATGAGGTTACCCAACCAATTGATGCGACAGGCCAAGTTAGCATATTGACATAAATAATAAATTCGGCAATAACACCTATTTCCTCAATCTGTCCGTTCATGTATTGTTTACCGCCAATGTATATAACCAGCAGGTTACTAGCGCCAATAAGAAGTAACATTAAAGGAAAAAAGAGCGCCTGTATTTTTGATAATCCAAGTCGTTTATCGCGTTGTGAATTTGCGAGCTCTGAAAATGTTTTTTCGGTTTGTGATTCTAAAGCGTAAGCTTTTGTAATCCAAATACCACTAAAAAACTCTTGAGTTGATGAAGATAGCTTGGATAGATGCGCTTGAACAATGGTACTTTGTTTATGTATGAGTTTACTTAAGAAGTAGATTGAAATGGATAAAAAAGGCAGCGGAATTATGGTATACAGCGTGAGAGTTGGTGATTGGTTATACATATAAAAAAATGCTACAACAAAAAGGGTTAATGTATTGATAGTATACATGAGTGCAGGTCCAATATACATACGTACTTTACTAACATCTTCGCTAATTCTGCTCATTAAATCGCCGGTACGGTTTCGTTTATAAAAAGCAATAGACAGTTGTTGGTAATGATCATAAATTTCATTTTTTAAATCAAATTCGACGTAACGAGAAACATTTATAATCGTTTGACGCATTAAAAAAGTAAATGTTCCTGTAGCGACAGCTGCCCCAAATATGTACAAAATTTTTAAACTAATTTCATGCCTAAATAGTTCTACACGGCTTGGGTTAGTAATTTGATTTGAAATTAAAGAGATAGATTTACCAATGAGTTGAGGAGTAAATAGAGCAAAAACTTTTGAGCCAATGGTAATAAGAATCCCTAAGATAATTCGATATCGATATTTTATGAAATACTTATTTAAATACTTGAGTTCGTTCATCCAATCTTTTACAGCCTTAAGTTAGGCTTTTACTTCTTCTACAAAGATACTTGTTTTACGCAAAAATTACATTGTGTAAAAAAACATTTTTTTAGATTTTTACAAGCAAAATAATACTATTTTTGCTTAGCAATTTTTTTATAGCTTAAGATATATTCTATGCAAATCAATTTATTTGATTTTTAACCAATAAGTTCTTTATACCATGCTGAATAGAAGACATATTCGAACCAAAGTAATGCAAGTTATCTATGCCCTCAAAAGATCTGAGGAGATGAACTTGACTTCTGAAGAAAAATTTCTCAACCTGAGTATGGATAGTATGTATGAGCTTTATTTACTAATGTTATCTTTATTGATTAAAGTACATGAAAAAGCAAAAGATCAGCAAGAAAAATCTCAACAAAAACACCTTTTAACTTCTGAGGATTTAAATCCCAACATGAAGTTTATTAAAAACGCATTACTAGTTCAATTAACTGAAAATCAAATCTTAAAAAACACCATTGAACGTCATAAAGTCAATAACTGGGAGTTGGACAACGAGTATATAGTAGTGATTTTCAGAGCCATTCTAGAGAGCGACCTCTTTGCAAAATACATGTCCTCAGAATCTACTACCTATAATAAAGACCGTCAGTTTATAGTAGATTTATTCAAAGAAGTCATTGCACCAAATGAAAAATTATATAATTATTTAGAAGACAGAAACCTTACGTGGATTGATGATTTGCCAGTGGTAAATACGGCTTTGGTGAAGCTCTTAAACAAATCTAAGGAAAATAATAATGAACATTATTTTACTCCAAAGTTGTTTAAAGATAAAGAAGATAAAGATTTTGGCTTGAGTTTATTAAAGAATACGATTAAAAATTTAGAACCATATACAGAAGAAATCAGTTTAAAAACTAAAAATTGGGACAAGGATCGTATAGCAGATATTGATTTTGTTTTACTTCAGATGGCTATCTGTGAATTTCATGAATTTCCATCCATTCCAACAAAAGTTTCAATCAATGAATATATAGAAATTGCCAAAGAATATTCAACTCCAAAGAGTAATGTCTTTATAAATGGAGTTTTAGATAAAATTGTAAAAGAGCATATCGAAAATAATACCTTAAATAAGATAGGACGTGGATTAATGTAAATTTTTATTACATTTATACCCTTGTTTTTTACAATACACTTTAAATTATTAACCATTAAAAATAAATCATGAAAAAATTAATTTTATCCTTAACTTTAGTTAGTCTTGTTGTTTTCACTTCATGTAAAGAAAATGCAGCAGAAAAAATAAATCAAGAAAATGTTGAAAAAGCTGCTGAAAGAGATGCTCAAGCCATTGTTTTTCCAAACATCACATTTGATAAAACAGAGCACGATTTTGGTCAAATCATGAATGGTACACCAGTGGAAACTGTATTTTCATATACAAATTCAGGTAAATCTCCTTTGGTAGTTACAGATATTAAAAGTACTTGTGGATGTACTGTTCCTCAAGGATGGAATAGAGAGCCACTAATGCCAGGAGCATCGTCTCAGTTTAGTGTGAAGTTTAACGGAAAAGGTGCTAACAAAGTTTCCAAAACAATCACGATGACGACCAACACCGAAAAAGGAAAAGAGCAAGTAAGAATTTCGGCGTTTATCGTTCCTGATCCAAACGCAGCTGTAAAAACTCCTCCAAACAAATCACTTAACGTACAATAA
Organism: Formosa sp.; assembly: GCA_018673215.1. Taxonomy (GTDB): domain Bacteria; phylum Bacteroidota; class Bacteroidia; order Flavobacteriales; family Flavobacteriaceae; genus Hel1-33-131. Next base: position 39,499 of record JABHDE010000052.1, read on the forward strand.
CAAACACACAATAAAAAGATATGGAAGGTTTTAGTCAGTATACTCCCTTTATTTTGATGGCCGTAGTAGTTTATTTCTTTATGATCGCACCTCAAATGAAGCGTGCCAAAAAAGAAAAAGCATTTTCTGCATCACTCAAAAAAGGAAACAAAGTTATTACCATTAGTGGAATGCATGGGAAGATAGCCGAATTGAACGAAAAAGACAATTCATGTGTGATTGAAACTTTGGCTGGTAAAATTAAATTTGACCGTTCTGCCATCTCGATGGAAAAGAGTGAAAAGCTTAATTCTCCCCCACCAGTTAAAAAATAATATTCAATAAAAAAGCCGCTAAATTTAGCGGCTTTTTTTATAAATAACGTTTCTGAGTTCGCTCGGCTATTTTACAAATTACTTCAGTAGCGCTTAAAATACTTTCTAAAGGTACATACTCGTAACGGCCATGGAAGTTGTGCCCACCTGCAAATATATTTGGGCAGGGAAGTCCCATAAAACTCAATTGTGAGCCGTCCGTTCCTCCTCTAATAGGCTTAATTAATGGTTGGATGTTTAGTGCTTTCATAGCGTCTTCTGCGATGTCAATAATATGCATTACTGGCACTACCATTTCTTTCATATTATAATACTGATTCTTAATTTCGATTTCAAAAACAGTGCTTCCTAAGTTTGTGTTTAGTTTTTTTACCAAGTCAATCAAGTGTTGTTTTCTATCTTCAAATTTTTCCCGATCGTGATCTCTCACTATGTATTGTAAAACCGTGTCCTCGACCTTGCCTTCCATGTTGTGTAAGTGATAAAACCCTTCGTAACCCTCCGTTTGTTCTGGAGTTTCTGCTTTTGGAAGCGCTTCTATAAACTTAGACGCATAATACATAGAATTGATCATTTTCCCTTTCGCATAACCCGGATGTACAATTTTCCCTTTTACTTTGATAACGGCAGATGCAGCATTGAAATTCTCGTATTCAAGCTCTCCAATTTGACTGCCGTCCATTGTGTAAGCCCAATCAGCTCCAAATTTTTTCACATCAAATTTATGCGCTCCACGTCCAATTTCTTCATCAGGGGTAAAGCCAACTTTAATGGTTCCGTGTTTAATTTCTGGATGCTGAATAAGGTACTCCATCGCACTCACAATTTCACAAACTCCTGCTTTGTCATCAGCACCCAAAAGCGTTCTGCCATCTGTGGTGATTAAGGTTTGTCCTTTGTATAATAAGAGATCTTCAAAATAATCAGGCGATAAAACGATGTTTTCTGACTCGTTTAAAACAATATCAGATCCATCATAATTTTCAATGATTTGAGGATCCACATTCTTGGCTGTAAAATCTGGTGAAGTATCAAAATGAGATACAAATCCGATCACTGGCACTTTGTGTTCCACATTGGAAGGCAAGGTCGCCATGATGTAAGCATTTTCGTCAATAGATACATCCTGCATCCCAATCGATTTGAGTTCGTCCGCTAGTTTATTTGCCAAGACCCATTGCTTTTCAGTACTCGGAGTTGATGTGGAATTCGGATCGCTCTCAGTATCAATTTTTACGTAGCTTATAAAGCGTTCCAAAATGTGATTTCTATCTAACATATAGTTTTGTCTTTGGTCAAAAATAATTAACCCTGACTTCAAACACAAGAGTTCGCTTGCTTTCTTTTATATTGTGTCTATTTAATGTATTTTTGCATCCAAATTACGCTTCATGTACAAATCGATTATCCGTCCTATTCTTTTTAAATTTGATCCTGAAGTCGTTCATTATTTCACCTTTGATGCTATCAAGCTCTTATGTAAAATCCCTGGAATACCTTTTTTAATTCGACGACTTTTTCAAGTAAATCACCCAGGATTGGAACGTGAATTGTTCGGCCTAAGATTTAAAAACCCAGTTGGGCTTGCAGCCGGATTTGATAAGAATGCCTTGTTATATAATGAACTAGCAAACTTTGGATTTGGATTTATCGAAATTGGTACAGTTACTCCAAAACCTCAAGAAGGTAATCCAAAAAAACGTTTGTTTAGACTGCAATCGGATAAAGGAATTATCAACAGAATGGGCTTCAATAATGCAGGTTTAGAAGCGGCAATTGTTCAATTAAAAAAGAACAAAAAACAACTCATTATTGGAGGGAATATTGGGAAAAATACCCAAACCCCTACAGAAGCATATACGGCTGATTACTTAGAATGTTTTAAAGCGCTACACCCTTATGTAGATTATTTTGTTTTGAATGTAAGTTGTCCAAACGTTGGAAGTCATGCCAAATTAAATGACAAGGATTATTTAGAGGAATTGATTAAAGCGGTCCAAGATTTAAACGCAACATTCACCAAATCAAAACCAATTCTTTTAAAGATTGCACCGGATTTGAACGACACTCAATTGGATGAAATTATAGAGCTGGTATCGGCAACCAAATTAGAAGGAGTCATTGCTTCAAACACCTCTACTTCAAGAGAGAACCTTAAAACCGATGTTGAGAGGTTAGAAGCCATTGGAAATGGCGGTGTCAGTGGGCAACCCATCAAAGAAAAAAGCACTCAAGTCATTAAATATTTGTCTGAGAAAAGTCACAAAGCATTTCCTATTATTGGAGTAGGAGGGATTCATTCAGCACAAGATGCTTTGGAAAAAATTGCTGCAGGAGCCGATTTGGTTCAGATTTATACAGGCTTCATTTACGAAGGCCCAACACTCGTCAAACGTATTAATAAGGCAATTTTGAAATCATCTTTTAAAAATTAGTTTGGATACTGAAATTCTCATTTCCTTTATAATTGCCACAGTGACTTTGGCACTTTCACCTGGTCCAGATAATATTTTTGTACTTATTCAGAGCATGACTTATGGCAAAAAACAAGGGATGGCCATTGTTTGCGGACTGATTTCGGGTTGTATCATCCACACTAGCTTAGTTGCTTTTGGGTTATCTACCTTTATAAAATCAAATTCAGAATTGCTATTTATTTTAAAACTATTAGGAGCAGGGTATATGCTCTATTTAGCCTACTGCGTTATCATATCATCGGCGGTCATAAACACCAACACTGTCCCTAAAAGCAAATCTGTGGGAGCCTTATTTAAGCAGGGTTTTATTATGAATGTAATCAATCCAAAAGTCTCCATTTTTTTTATGGCCTTTTTCCCCGCTTTTTTATACAGTAAAACCCAATCTTTAGTGGTTCAGTTTTATTCCCTTGGATTTTTGTTTATGACAACCTCCTTTGTAATCTTTTCGACGCTTGTCTTTTTCTCAAGTTCCGTCGGCTCAATTTTAAAATCAAACAAACGTTTTGGAGTAGTATTAAAATGGGCGCAGATTACCGTTTTTTTAGGAATTGCAATTTTTATATTAATCACACAGTAGCTTCAACCATAAATCATAAGATGGAAAAAATTAAACTTATTTGGGATTTCAGAGGTCCCGCAAGTCCTCAAACAGCGGCACATTTTAAGATCCACTTATTAGAGTTTTTTGCGTCCGAAAAATTACAGCTTATTGAATCGGGGGTGGAATCCGTTAATGAAATGTACCACTTTACCTATGCCATTATTGATAAACAGAATTTAGATACAATTAAAACAGCATTAAAACCCACCAGAGGTCAGCGTATCAAAACAGACGGTTAGGAGTTTTATTTATAGGTTTCTAAAAGAGTGTATTGCTCTTCGATGGCTTCTTGAAATTCGACTTTCATATTTGCCACGAGTTCCGCCACTGAAGGCGAATCATGAATATTGGTCACACCCTGTCCAGCAGACCAAATGGTTGCCCAGGCTTTTGCTTCATTTTCATGAGGAGTGAGCTCATTTCCAAAATCGATTTTCTTTTGTTGACTGAGCATTTCTTCCGTAATTCCCATTGCTTCCATGCTAGGACGTAAAAAATTTGCTGCCACTCCAGAAATTGCAGCGGTATAAACCACATCATTAGCACCACTCGAAATGATCATATCTCTATATTCTTTAGGCGCTTTACTTTCTTTGGTATTGATAAACCGAGTTCCCATATAGGCAACGTCGGCTCCCATTTGCATGGCAGAGGCGATGTCACGACCGTTACTAATACAACCTGATAATATTACGGTTTTCTTAAAAAAGCTTTTAATTTCAGCCACTAAGGGCATAGGGTTTAAAGTTCCCGCATGACCTCCTGCGCCTGCAGCAACCACAATCAGTCCATCCACATTAGCTTCTGCCGCTTTCTCGGCATGGCGTTTTTTAATCACATCGTGGAAGACCAAACCTCCATAACTGTGGATCGCATCGACCAATTGAGGAACAGCTCCTAAGGACGTAATGATTATTGGCACTTGATGCTTTACGCAAATAGCCAAATCTGCTTGCACGCGGGGATTCGATTGGTGTACAATTAGATTTACACCATAGGGCGCGGGTTTTTTGCCTGTTTCTTTTTCGAAATCGGAGAGTGCTGTTTTAATTTCTATCAACCATTCCTCAAAGCCTTCTGTGGTGCGTTGGTTCAATGCTGGGAAGGTTCCTACAATTCCGTTTTTGCAACATTCAATGACCAGTTTTGGACCGGATATTAAAAACATTGGTGCTGCAATGGCTGGGATGGACAGTTCTTTTATAAAGGAAGGTTGACTCATGGTGTGTATTTTAAAAGGTGTGAATTGTTATTAATTTGTCTTTGCAATATAAGGCTTGTAAATTAATTATTTATTTTAATTTTTAAAGTCCTCTTTGATTCAGAGTTAGATTGCAGACATCTAGGGACGTTAATATTATTATAAACATAAATATGTTTGTTTAATTAAATACTATATTTGGATCAACAACAAACCAAACATCCCTTTTAATGAAGTCTAAAATCTTTACTATTGTCGCCCTCGCATTTGTTTTTTTAATCTCAACAAGTGTGAATGAAACACAGACCACACAGGAATTTCAAGCGAAGGCTTATTATTTTTCAAAATCCAAAATGGATCTCGGAAATTGGGGGGCTCGACTGAGTGAAGCACAGAAAAAAGAAGTTTTTGCACGAATGAAAAACAGGTTAGAAAAAGGCTATGTTTTGTCTTTTAATAAAGAAGAATCGGTATTTACTGAAGAAGATCAATTGGATGCGATTTCAGGGGCAACGGATTCTTGGGGTAAAAATTTTGCACCTGGGAAACAGTATAAGAATGTAAAAACAAATACCCAACTTCAGCAGCAAGAATTTTATGGTAAAAAGTTTTTGGTGAAGGATGTTTTACAACCTATCGAGTGGAGTTTAGAATCTGAGACAAAAAAAATTGGAAACTATTCCTGTTTCAAAGCCACGGCCTCAATTCCAACAAACGATTTGACATGGTATTCATTTTCATGGGATAAGTTAAGAAGCTCAAGTGCGTCCGATTCTACGGAAGTCAAAGAAGTTAAGATGACACAAATAGAGGCGTGGTATGCACCTCAAATACCGGTACGTCACGGGCCTTTAGATTATTGGGGCCTACCAGGGTTAATTTTAGAAGTGAGTGCGGATAATACAACCATGCTTTGTTCAAAAATTGTATTGAACCCTGATGAAATTATTGAGTTCGAAGCACCGAGTAAAGGGAAAGAAGTTTCTAAAAACGAGTACCAAAACATCATTACAGATAAAATGAAAGAATTTCGTAACAACCGTATGAGACGCTAATAGGTTCCAAAAGTCCATCTGCGATTTATTTGTTAATTATATGTTTTTTTTAATTATTAATATTGATTAAAGGTATATTTTTAGAATATCGAAAAACTAAAATTATTTTTCAACCCCATTGTTCCCTACTTTAATTAATTTTTATATTTGTTTCAAATTACAAAACGATACACTAATCGTTGACAACATTTATATGGACCTACATAATTTGAAAACCTTCATTACTCCAACGGTTATTCTTTATAGCCCCGGTTTTGCACGTCCTCGTATTACGCGCCGTCGCCCTTAGGGTGTTTCATTAGTTTCTGAACTTAGGTGTGTCCGGTTCGTCTTTCAATTTCTTTTTCAACTTTTTTTCAACTTAAATCTTATATAATGGATATCATTATTGCAGATAAATCACATACAATTCACGCTCAAACTATTTGCGATGCCATCGAAGCCGCTGCACAAGTGAGAGGTACTGGAATTGCAAAGCGTTCCATAGATTACATTATTTCTAAAATGGAATCGAGTAATGCGGTCATTGCCTTGGAGGGAGATACCTTTGCTGGCTTTTGTTATATAGAAACGTGGAGCCATGATAAATTCGTTGCCAATTCTGGACTTATTGTTCATCCTGATTTCAGAAATCAAGGCTTAGCTAAAAAAATCAAGCAAGTCGTTTTTAATCATTCTAGAGCTAAATATCCTAACTCAAAAATATTTAGCATCACCACCGGTCTCGCCGTGATGAAACTGAATACTGCTTTGGGATATAAACCTGTTACTTTCTCAGAACTCACAGATGAGCCATCTTTTTGGAAAGGCTGTCAAACCTGTAAAAACTACGATGTCCTTCAACGCACAACTCAAAGCATGTGTTTGTGTACAGGCATGTTATTTGACCCGACTTCCAAGCCGTTACGCACTTCTAAAAAAGTGAAAGAAAAAACATTTCTAAGACTCAAAAGTATCAAGCAAAGCTTGTTTCTAAAAAAACATAAAAAATGAAAAATTCAAAAAAATTAGTCATCGCCTACAGTGGAGGACTGGATACTTCCTATTGTGCCGTATCCTTGTCAAAAGCTGGCTATGAAGTCCATGCCGTCAGTGTCAACACAGGTGGGTTTACTAAAAGTGATGTGCAAACCATCGAACAAAACGCTTATAAAATGGGGGTCTCGACCTATAAAAACATAGATGCCGTGACCATTTTTTATCAAAAAGTAGTGAAGTTTCTTATTTTCGGAAATGTATTAAAAAACAATACCTATCCCTTATCCGTCAGTGCTGAACGCATTGTACAAGCCATAGAAATTATTGAGTATGCAAAATCCATCGGGGCGAAATACATCGCACATGGAAGTACAGGTGCTGGAAACGATCAAGTGCGTTTTGATATGATTTTTCAAACCCTTGCACCCGAGATTGAAATCATCACACCGATTCGAGATCAGAAACTCACACGACAAGAGGAAATAGCCTACCTAAAATTAAATGGTATTGATTTGGATTGGGAAAAAGCAAAGTACTCTATCAATAAAGGACTTTGGGGAACTAGCGTTGGAGGCGATGAAACACTGACATCTCACTTGGCATTGCCAGAATCAGCCTATCCATCTCAATTAGAATCCGAAACGCCTGAAACAGTCACTCTCACTTTTACCAAAGGCGAATTGACTGCGCTTGATGGTATCGAGAATTCACCCGAGATCAACATTCAAATTTTAGACGACAGGGCGTCCAAATTTGCCATTGGAAGAGACATTCATGTCGGGGATACCATTGTTGGGATCAAAGGCCGTGTGGGTTTTGAAGCGGCTGCCGCACTAATTATTGTAAAAGCACATCATTTACTAGAAAAACACACCTTGACCAAATGGCAACTTCAGCATAAAGATTATCTGTCTAATTTTTATGGCATGCATTTGCATGAGGGTCAGTATTTAGATCCCGTTATGCGAGATATGGAAGCCTTTTTATCCAGCAGTCAACACAGTGTTTTGGGCACAGTTGAAGTGGTTTTAAAACCATATCACTTTTCAATCAACGGCATTCAATCCGCACATGATTTGATGAACGCCAAGTTTGGAAGTTATGGCGAAATTAACAACGGTTGGACAGCTGAGGAAGCCAAAGGTTTTATCAAAATTAATGGCAACCAAAACAAGATACATCAACAAGTAAATTCGGAATTATGATACAAGCAGGGATTATAGGAGGCGCAGGATACACTGCAGGAGAATTGATTCGATTGTTGCTCGTACACTCCAAAACCGAGATCAATTTTGTGTATAGTACTTCGAGTGCTGGTAAAAAATTAAGCGCCATTCATCAAGATTTAGTAGGGTCTACAGATCAACTTTTTACAGATACTGTCAACACAGAAGTGGATGTTTTATTTCTTTGTTTAGGGCATGGAAACTCAAAAGCTTTTTTAGAAAAGAACTCCTTTTCAAAGGATACAAAAATCATTGATTTGTCAAACGATTTTAGAGTCACACCAGATGCTGTGTTTCAAAACAAACATTTTATATATGGTTTGCCAGAATTGAACAAATCCGCCATTCAGTCGGCACAGTACATCGCAAATCCAGGCTGTTTTGCAACAGCTATTCAATTAGCTATTTTACCTTTAGCGGCTAATGGTTTGGTGAAAGATGCCATTCATGTCAACGCAGTAACAGGCGCTACCGGCGCAGGAACCGCCTTGTCCCCAACCACCCATTTTACGTGGCGTGTGGATAATTTTTCTCACTATAAAGCATTTAACCATCAGCACTTGGGAGAGATCCATCAATCGGTAGATGCACTTCAAGACGATTTGAAGAGTGTGATTCATTTTATTCCCAATAGAGGGAATTTCTCAAGAGGAATATTTGCCACCCTTTATACAAAATACGAGGGCAGTTTAGAGACGGCGAAAGCACTCTTTAAAAGCTATTATAAGGATGCAGAATTTACGACGGTTTCGGATGATCCCTTACATTTAAAACAAGTGGTCAATACCAATAAATGTTTATTGCATTTGGAAGTGCATGAGGGAAAACTGCTCATTACAAGTGCGATCGACAATTTACTCAAAGGTGCTTCTGGTCAAGCCGTTCACAACATGAATTTGATGTTTGGGTTTGAAGCACATTTGGGATTACAACTTAAAGCTAATTATTTTTAAATAACAACAGTATGAAAATAGCAATCATAGGTACAGGAAATTTAGGAAGTTCTATTGCCAAAGGGCTTATTACGAACAATGCGATTACGACTTTGTATCTTACAAAACGAAATGTCAATGGCTTAGCAGATTTTGAGGGTTATAAAAATGTATTTTTAACTTCTGATAATACAAAAGCCATCCAGCAATCGGATATAATTATTTTTGCTGTCCAACCTGCGCATTTAGAAACAATCCTTACGGAAGTCCAGCCCTTTTTAACAGAAAAACACGTGTTGATTTCGACCATTACAGGCTTTTCAATTTCAAGAATAGAAAGCCTCGTAGGAAAGGATCAATTTATCATTAGAGCGATGCCAAACACGGCTATTGCAGTCGGAAAATCTATGACTTGTTTATGTAGTAATGAAATAGGCAAACAACGTTTAGCCGTTGCAGAAGCTATCTTCAACCGTTTGGGTACGACCATCTCCATACCAGAACAACAAATGCAAGCTGCCACTGTTGTTTGTGCGAGCGGAATTGCCTTTTGGATGCGTTTGATTCGTGCCACCACACAAGCCGCTATTCAACTTGGATTTGACGCTGAAGAAGCTCAAAAATTAGCTATGTTTACCTGTGAGGGTGCTGCTAATTTATTGATTAGTTCTGGAAATCATCCTGAACAAGAAATTGACCGAGTGACTACGCCAAATGGATGTACTATTGAAGGATTGAATGAGATGGAACACAAAGGATTGAGCTCGTCGCTGATTCAAGGAATGGTTGCTTCATTTGATAAAATTAATAGTATTAAAGCCCAGTAATTATGAGTCTATTTGATGTCTATCCACTTTTTGATGTGACGCCTGTAAAGGCAAACGATGTTTATTTGTATGACGAAAAAGGAACCCAGTATTTGGACCTTTACGGTGGTCATGCCGTAATCTCAATTGGACATTCCCATCCTGTTTATGTGAACGCACTGACCAATCAACTTCAAAATATTGGCTTCTATAGCAATGCTGTACAAAACCCACTTCAAAACAAGTTAGCAGAGCGATTGGAGGAATTATCGGGGTGCAAGAACTACAATTTATTCATGTGTAGCTCTGGAGCAGAAGCCAACGAAAATGCTCTAAAATTAGCCTCCTTTCACACCAATAAAGCCACTGTGATTGCATTTGATAACTCCTTTCATGGACGCACTTCCGCCTGTGTAGCAGCTACGGACAACCCAAAAATTGTGGCTCCTATAAATGCCCAACAACAAGTCCGTTTTTTACCACTTGGAGATTTAGATTTGGTTGAAATTACTTTAAAATCTGAGCCTGTTTGCGCCATCATAATTGAGTGTATTCAAGGAGTCGGTGGACTTGATGAAAGTAGCACCAATTTTTATAAAGGACTTGAATTACTATGTAAGACCTATAATACCGTCTTGATAGCCGATGAGGTTCAATCTGGCTTTGGGCGTACCGGTGATTTTTTTGCCTTCCAAAAACACGGAATTACGCCTCATATTATTTCGATGGCGAAGGGGATGGGCAACGGATTTCCAGTCGGTGGAATTTTGATTCATCCTTCTATAAAAGCCTCCTTTGGACTGTTGGGAACCACCTTTGGCGGCAATCATTTGGCGTGTGCGGCAACCTTGGCTGTTTTGGAGGTTTTGGAATCCGAGAATTTAATGCAAAATGCAAAAGAAATGTCGGCCTATTTTATGGAAAAAGCCACATCCATTCCTAAACTAAAAAAACTCAAAGGACGAGGTTTAATGCTCGGATTGGAATTTGATTTTCCTGTTGCAGCTCTTCGTAAAAGACTGCTATTTGATCATTTTTTATTTACCGGGAGTTCTAAAAACCCAAACCTAATTCGGATTTTACCACCCTTAACAATTAAAAAGGAACATATTGATTTATTTTTTAAAGCTTTAGCACAAAAATTATAAATCAATAATAAACGATATATCTAAGTACATGAATAATTATATAAAAATTAAAGATCTTTCATCCGTTGCATCTGCGGTTCAAGAGGCGATTGCAATAAAATCCGATCCGTATAAATATCGAAGCTTAGGAGCGCAAAAAACCTTAGTTATGTTGTTTTTTAATGCCAGCCTTCGCACGCGTTTAAGTACCGAAAAAGCGGCCAAATATTTAGGGATGGACGTCATTGTATTGAACGTAACCGACGCATGGCAATTAGAATTTGAATCGGGAGTGGTCATGAATCTAGATAAATCGGAACATGTGAAAGAAGCGGCACAAGTGATTTCGCAGTATGCAGATATTTTAGCGGTTCGTGCCTTTCCGTCTTTAGTAGATAAAGAAAAGGATTTATCCGAATGGATTCTCAACAGTTTTGTAACCCATGCGACAGTGCCAATTGTTAATATGGAAAGCGCGACGGGACATCCGCTGCAAGCATTGGCCGATGCTATTACCATTGAAGAATTAAAAAACACTCCAAAGCCTAAAGTAGTTCTATCCTGGACACCACACCCCAAAGCATTGCCTCATGCGGTTGCCAATTCATTTATAGAAATGATGCAAAATATTGATGTTGATTTTAGCATGACACATCCAAAAGGCTATGAATTAAATCCAGAAATCGTTAAAGATACGCCCGTCATTTATGACCAAGAAGCAGCCCTTAAAGATGCCGATTTTGTGTATGTCAAAAATTGGAGTAACTATAAAGATTATGGCAAAATCACCTCTCAAGATCCTCAATGGATGATGACCAAAGAAAAACTAGGAACAGCCAAATTTATGCATTGCTTGCCTGTCCGTCGAAATGTTGTAGTTGAAGATGCGGTTTTAGACAGTGAGCAATCGGCGGTGATTGCACAATCAAATAATCGAACCTATGCGGCTCAATTGGTGTTGAAAAAAATTCTTGAAAATGGATAAAAAGAACACACTCAAGATTATTAAAATAGGAGGGAATGTCATCGACGATCCAACTGCGTTATCTTTATTTTTAGACACTTTTTCATCTTTAGAAGGTTCTAAAATATTGGTGCATGGTGGCGGAAAATCGGCAACAGCTTTAGCACAAAAAACTGGACTGGAAGTACAGATGGTAGATGGCAGACGCATCACCGATGCTGCAACTTTAGAACTCATTACGATGGTCTATGCAGGAAAAATTAACAAAACAATCGTCGCTCAACTACAAGCCTTGGATTGCAATGCGCTTGGATTTACAGGCGCTGATGCCAATACCATTACTTCTAAAAAACGTCCAATTTCAACCATCGATTATGGGTTTGTGGGCGATGTTGAAAAGGTAGAAACTTCGACTTTGGAACTGCTATTGAATCATGGTATTTCTCCTGTTTTTTGTGCCTTGACCCACGATCAAAACGGACAGCTTTTAAATACCAATGCCGATACGATTGCTTCTGAATTAGCCATTGCTTTTGCAGCTAAATTTGAGGTGGAACTGTATTATTGTTTTGAAAAAAAGGGCGTTTTAGAAGATGTGAACGACGAGAGTTCGGTCATTGAAAAAATCACCCAAACTTCTTATAAAGAATTATTAGACTCCCAAGTGATTTACGAAGGGATGTTACCAAAACTAAACAACTGTTTTCATGCTTTAGAACATCAAGTCTTTAAAGTGTGCATCGGGAAACCAGAAATGTTGCTTGATCCCAAAGCGATTTTCACAACACTTACGATCCAATGACCCTAGATAACTTAACGGCCTCTGCCATACAATTATTAAAAGATTTAATTGAGATTCCGTCCTTTTCATCAGAAGAAGATTTAACTGCTGCGCGGATTGAACAGTGGTTTACTGAGCATCAGATCCCGTTTCACCGTTCTCAAAATAATATTTGGGCAACCAATGTACACTTTGATGCGTCCAAACCCACACTACTTTTAAACTCACATCACGATACCGTAAAACCAAATAATGGCTTTACCAAAGATCCGTTTGAGGCAGAAGTTGAAAATGGAAAACTATATGGACTAGGGAGTAACGATGCGGGAGGCTGTTTGGTCTCTTTGATAGCGACTTTTACGCATTTTTATGCACAAAAAAATCTAAATTACAATCTCGTACTCGTCGCTTCTGCAGAAGAAGAGAGTAGTGGTGATGCAGGTCTCAACAGTATGCTGTCCATCATTCCAAATATTGATGTTGCCATTGTTGGAGAACCGACTTTAATGCAACTCGCTGTGGCCGAAAAAGGCTTGGTGGTATTTGATGCAGTTGTCAAAGGAACACCTGGACATGCCGCACATCCCAATAATGATAATGCAATTTATAATACAATTGAGGTGCTGCAATGGTTCAAAGATTTCCGTTTCGAAAAAGATTCGGACTCTTTAGGACCTGTAAAAATGACGGTGACACAAATTCATGCGGGCAAGCAACACAACGCAATTCCAGCAGGGGTAGAATTGGTGGTCGATGTGCGTGTCAACGATCAATATAGCAACAAAGAAATCGTCGAAATTCTTCAAATTGAAGCTCCTTGTGATTCGATAATTCCAAGAGGTTTAAAACTCAATTCGTCCTCGATTCCTGTGGCGCATCCCTTGGTTCAAGCCGGGATTGCATTGGGACGCGAGACTTATGGATCACCCACACTTTCAGACCAATCGGTATTGAGCTGTCCGTCCTTAAAATTAGGACCTGGCGACAGCACCCGTTCCCACACTGCGGATGAATTTATTTACATCGATGAAATTAAAGAAGGCGTGGCATTATATATTCAATTATTAACTAAAATACTATAGCTATGAAACTTTGGGATAAAGGCATTTCAATTGATGCATTCATTGAAAAATTTACGGTTGGAAACGACCGTGAAATCGATCTTAAAATTGCAACTTATGATGTTCAAGCTTCCTTGGCGCATGCACAAATGTTGGTCAAAATAGGGCTTCTAAATTCGGAAGAACTCAAAGCAATCGAAGTGGTGTTTGACCGCCTTCAATCACAGCTCAGTGAAGGTACTTTTGTGATCGATGCTCAGTTTGAGGACATTCACTCCAAATTGGAGTATGAACTCACCAAAGCCTTGGGTGATACGGGTAAAAAAATCCATACGGCTCGCTCTAGAAACGATCAAGTTTTGGTGGCCTTACAATTGTATTACAAGGCGAGTTTGGGTTCTATACAACATAAAACTAAAAGTTTTTTTGAAACTTTAATTGCCTTGGCAGATACCCATAAATCGGCCTTGTTGCCAGGTTACACACATTTGCAAGTTGCCATGCCATCCTCTTTTGGACTGTGGTTTTCTGCCTATGCAGAATCGCTTATTGACGATGTGTATGTATTACAAGCGGCTCAAAAAGTGGTGGATCAAAATCCTTTGGGATCGGCAGCGGGTTATGGGAGTTCGTTTCCCATTGACAGAGAATTTACCACCAAAGCCCTTGGGTTTCAAACCCTCAAATATAACGTGGTGGCGGCACAAATGAGTCGCGGGAAAAACGAACGTATCGTCGCGTCTGCTTTAGGGAATTTAGCCAATACGCTCGGAAAAATGGCGACGGATATTTGCTTATATATGAGTCAAAATTTTGATTTTATTGGGTTTCCAGAGTCACTCACCACGGGCAGCAGTATCATGCCCCATAAGAAAAACCCGGATGTTTTTGAATTGATTCGTGGGAAGTGTAATAAGCTCCAAAGTTTAGAAACCGAGATGCTATTGATTAGCAATAACTTGCCCAGTGGTTACCACCGCGATTTTCAGTTGTTAAAAGAAAACATGATTCAAGGCTTTGAAGAGCTGGAAGCTATTTTGGATATTTTTAATTATGCCATTCAGGAAATTCAAGTGAAAAAAATTGATTTGAAAGACCCTAAATACCAGTATCTCTTTACGGTGGACAGTATCAATAACTTGGTGCTCCAAGGGGCGTCGTTTCGAGAAGCCTACCAGACTATTGGAGCGCAAGTACAGTCAGGGACTTACAAGTCCGACACCCGCATTCCGCATACCCATTTAGGGAGTATTCACAATTTAGGATTGGATGAAATCAGTGCTAAATATCCGTTGTAAGCAATGATGTAATCACAACTCTTTCGTCAGCGACTTGACAATCTTATTATCCGCTAAAAACGCTTTTAAAATCACTTTGAGAGCGGTGTAAGAAGGAATTGCCAAAATCATTCCGGTGACGCCAAACAGAATGCCTGCAATGATGATGACTAGAAAAATTTCGAGGGGATGCGACTTCACGCTTTTTGAAAAAATGAGGGGTTGGCTCACAAAATTATCAATGAGTTGTGCAAACACATATCCAATGAACACATAGGTTGTTTTTGGAAGAATTTCACTTTGAAAATCCAATCCAAGGTTGCTGCTCATACTTAAAAAGAGCATTAAAAAACAACCGATCAAGGGTCCTATATAGGGGATCAAATTTAGTAAGGCACATAAAAAGGCAATGACAATACTGTTTTCGATTCCAAAAATCATCAGAATAACAGAGTAGATGATAAACAGGATAGTGATTTGACATACCAATCCAATAAAATACCGAGAGAGTAAATGCTTGATCGTTTCTATGGATTTTCTCAATTTGGATTCACTTTTTTTGTTGGTAAAAACAAATATTGAATTCTCCATGATTTGAGTGTCTTTCATTAGGAAAAAAGTAATAAACGCCACTGAAAACAAGCCAATACTCAAGGTGCCAATCGTTCCCACAATATTATTCAAGAAATTTGGGATGACATTGATATTTTCTAACAGATCGTAATGTTTCATTTCATCGAGAACATTAATGCCACGCGACAAAAAGGAGGTATTGATTTGAGTGATTAAATTCTGGATGGTTTCTTGAAGTTGTTCTAGGTTTAGGAGCGAAAGATTTTCGCCTTGTTTTTTAATTAGTGGAATGAACAGACTGATAAGTCCCATGAAAATCAAAAAGAAAAATGTCATTGTTGACACGACTGCCAAACCATTTGGGAATTTCAACTTTTGTTTTAAAAACAAATTTAGGGGCCTTCCTACGAGGGCAATCACAGAAGCGATGGCAATATAAACAAGAACCGATTGAATTTTATATAAGAAAAACAGCAACAAAAAAACTCCGACCAAGATAGCGATGGTTTTTAAAATACTTTTAGTGAGAGCGTTTGAGTTCATCGAATTTAAGTTTGCTATAAATGTAGCAAAAATTTAAAAACGAATGACTAAAACAGCTTCTGTTTCTATTGAAATAGTAAAATGCAATGAAATCATTTTTGAATCAATATTTTATATATTTTTACAAGTATAAATTAACCAATATTTTTAATATGCGTACTTCGTATTTGTTCTATTTTTTATTTCCATTATTTACTTTTTCTCAGATTGACCATTGGGAAAGTGTGGTGCTTCCTGGTGATTATTGGGACTATTTAGTGCCAACCTCACAGCCTAGTACAAATTGGAATCAGTTAGGGTTTAACGCTTCAAGTTGGAATTCAGGGCCTTCAGGTTTTGGTTTTGGAGATGATGATGATGCCACAGTAATCTCCCCTACAATGTCTGTTTACATTCGAAAAACTTTTGAAATTACAGATGCTTCTGCGGTGGGATTTATGCTTCTAGATATTGATTATGATGATGGTTTTGTGGCTTATTTAAACGGTCAGGAGATTGCAAGAAACTTAGTTTCTGGAGAGGTACCTGGATTTGATCAGCCAAGTGAGGGCTATCATGAAGCTTTGTTGTATCAAGGGTTTGGACCCGAACGCTTTGAAGTCGATTTATCACTACTCACCACAGGGACAAATATCCTTGCAGTGCAAGTGCATAACCAATCGCCTGAATCATCTGATATGAGCGCACTCCCTGTATTGTCTTTAGGAATTAATAATACAACATATGACTACAATACTCCACCTTCGTGGTTTGTAGCTCCATATATTCCCGTGGAAGTTAATTTTGTGTCTTCTAACTTACCTATTGTTGTCATTGAAACAAATCAAGGTCAAGAGATTCCCAACGAACCTAAAATTGATGCCACTATAAAAATCATTAATAGAGTTGAAGGGGAGCGGAACTTTTTGACAGATGTGAACAATACTTCTGTACTAAACTATAATGGCGCTATAAAGATTGAAGTTCGTGGATCTTCATCGAGTCTATTGGATAAGAAACAATATGCGTTCACACCCTACGATGAATTAGGCGAAAAAATAAATGTATCGCTTCTAGAGATGCCAAGAGAAAATGACTGGATTTTGAATGGATTGGCATACGATGCTTCATACATAAGAGATTTTATCAGTTATAAATTATCAAATTTAACAGGGAATTATGCGTCCAGAGGGCGTTATTGTGAAGTGGTATTAAATGGAGATTTTCAAGGTATTTATGTATTGCAAGAAAAACTAAAAGCGGATGACAGTCGAATTGATATTAATAAAATCAAAGAAACCCAATTAACGCTGCCTAAACTTACAGGCGGATATATCACTAAAACGGATAAGATTGAAGGGTCCGATACAGCAGCTTGGTCGATGGATAACTATGCAGGATACCAAAGTAACTTTGTGCACGAACACCCAAAACCAACAACCGTTCAACCAGAACAACACGAGTATATCAAAGGACAATTTGAATCACTCCAAGACAAAGTAACCCCTCCAAGTGATAGCTCCATAATAAATGGGTATCCATCGGTAATTGACATTCCTTCTTTTGTGGATTTTATGCTTCTCAACGAGTTTGCTTCCAATGCAGATGCTTATGAGTTCAGTACTTTTTTTCATAAAGACCGCAATGGAAAACTAAGAGCTGGTCCTATATGGGATTTTAATTTAACCTATGGAAACGATTTATTCTTTTGGGGATATGACCGAAGTCAAACCGATGTTTGGCAATTTAATTACGGTGGAAATGATGGACCAAAATTTTGGAAAGACCTCTTTGATGATTCGGTGTTTAAGTGTTATTTAGCTAAAAGATGGCAAGCGCTGACAGCTTCCGGAATGCCTTTGAATTCTACCGAAATTTTTGCATTTATTGATGAAACTACAGCACTCATCTCAGAAGCAGTTGAACGTCAAGAAACAGTCACGGAAACCCTTGGCGAATTTGATCAGCAGATTATTGATATTAAAGATTTTATTTCTGCGCGAATCGCTTGGATATCAAATGAGTTAACAGACACCAGTTTGTGTGATGACATCACAACACCTCCTTTGGTGATTTCTAAAATTAATTACAATCCTTTGGTAGATGTAACCTTAGATCCAAATGATTATGAGTTTATAGAAATAAAAAATAATAGTACAGCAACAGTCGATTTGACAGGTATATATTTTGGAGGTTTAGGCTTCACCTATCAGTTTGAAAATGGTGCTACTGTTTCTGGTGGGGAGTCCATCTTTTTATCTAACAAAAGTGAGTCCTTTTTGTTGCGCTATGGATTTAATTCTTTTGGCGAATTTTCTAGAAACTTATCTAACGACAGTGAAGATTTAGTCATAAGAGATGCTTATGGGAATATTATTGATCAAGTTAAGTATAAGGATGTATTGCCATGGCCAGAAGATGCAGATGGAAATGGTGCTTTTTTGAAACTTATAAGTGTGGATTTAGACAATAGTTTGGCTAGTAGTTGGATTGCTCAAGATGATACTGCTGAAAATTTATCTGTAAATGCGTTTCAATATGAAAATTTTGTAAGCTTAGCTCCAAACCCAGTTTCTGACAGGTTAAAAATCAATATTTCTAGAGGCAAAATTTCAACGATTCAACTTTGGAGTGTTAATGGGAAGTTATACGACACCTATAACTTAAACAGCCAACAATTTGAATTGGATATGAGTAATTTTGAAAATGGACTTTACCTTTTACAAATTCAAACCGCTACTGAATCATTTGTGAGGAAAATAATTAAGAATTAGAGTCTTATTTTATATGGTAACGGAGTCCTAAAAATCCGTGGATTCCTTGGTTGGAATAATATACATAACTAGGGTCAAATGATAATGCATTAGGATTGTTTGGACTGGCGATTACTTGACCATTATTTCCAAATTCAACCCCTGTATCAAAGGGGTCAAAGGCGCGAGCAATACTATTGGAAGCAGGTTTAAAGTTGAAGATGTTTTTGATGCCAGCATACAACTCAACCTCCTCGAAGCTATAAGTTCCTTGAATATTCATAACGTTGATTACAGGACTCTTAGGGTCTCTTGTATCAAGTGGGCCAAGCAGCGGGAGTTTCATGGGGCCAATGACAGTCCCAGAAAGATCAAATGTAATTTTGGGGTTGTATAGGGAATAACTTATTCTATAGTTTCCTGAAAACTTTTCAGTTAAAAACGGATATTCGGTTATGTTATTTTCAATGATTTTGGAATCGATAAAGGTAGCGCCCAAATTTATTTTGAGTCCGTTAGTAGACAAGCTATTTATGTTTAAGCTGATGCCTTGAGTGATCGATTTCCCATTTAAGTTGTTGTATATAATTTGGTTCGGATTGGTTTCATAATCTGGAAAAATTCTATTTGAAAATTCTGTTTTAAAGACACTGAGGTCTATATCAAATATAGTTCCAAATTTAGAATACAGTTTTTGATTCCAGTTGATGTTTAAGTTCCATGATTTTTCTGGAAGAATATTTTCTGTAAAGACCACCTCTCTGGCACCTGTAAGAGCCGCATGGTCTTCGGTAAATACATTGACCACTCTATATCCAGTTCCAAACCCCAAACGTGCTATAGAACTTTGGTCTTTACTCGCCCATTTATAATTGAGTCTTGGAGTCCAAATATCGCCATAAATAGAATTTTTATCATATCGAATTCCAGAGAGTAGGGTTTGAGATTTTCCAAGTTTCCATTCGTCCTGAACAAAGAGCCCTGGAAGAGATGTGACTTCTTTTCTCTGGGTTGCAGGAGTATTGTCGTCATAGCTGGTATATCTATAAGTAGCTCCTAGTAAAAGGTTGTGGTTTTTTAGAGTTTTAGAATAGACGCCTTGTACAAAACCAATCGTTTGCAATGCATTGTAGGAAGTGGTGCCATATACCGAATTTTGATCGTGATTATTTAAACTGTATTGTAAAAATAAATTTTCTGAAACATCATATTTTCCAAACACTTCAGCTCTACTGGTATAAATGCTTTCTCCATAGACTAGATTTCCTCCTCTATATTCTGACTTCCAGTTCATTTCACCGCCCCATCTGTCTTCATACAAATAGCGAAAAGCAAGACTGTTTTTTCTCATTTCAATCTTATTAAAAATTGAAATTCGGTGTTGTAAGGTTAAATCGGTAAATCCATCGCCATTATTATCAATAGGGTTGGAATAGTTAAAATAATTGACGCCTACTAAACCTTGAATTTTTTTTAACTGATATTTTGCACCAATATCTACATTTAATTCTCCCCATGATGTTGTGTAGGTATCCACATTAAAACGTTGCACATTTTCTGGAAGTTTTGTAATTAAATTAATGATGCCTCCTATAGCTTCCGAACCGTATAGGGTAGAGGCAGGGCCTTTTATCACTTCCACTTGTTCGATGAGAGATTGTGGAATTCCAGACAGTCCATATACTGTCGATAGGCCACTTACTAAGGGTAAGCCATCGATCAATACCATGGTATTGGCGCCTTCTTGTCCGTTGATGTGAATGTCACCTGTATTGCAAACATTACAATTGAGTTGAGGTCTTATGCCGTTAATACCTTCAATGGCTTCAAAAAAACTAGCTTTTGGAGTGGCTCTAAAAAAATCAGCGGAATACAATTCTATTTGTACGGCACTTTTAAGTTTTGACACCTGACGCAGCGTCCCCGAAATGACTACTTCGTCTAAGCTTTCGTTTTCCAATACAATGGCGAGGCTAGTATCAATGTTTCCAATGACATTTATAGTCTTTGGTATAAATCCAACGTAGGATATAATAAGTTTGTTTTTACCACTTTTTGATTCAATTGAAAACGTACCTTGTTCGTTGGTAATCGTACTTTTACCATTTGTAGAGTTGTAAACAGTCGCTCCAAAAAGGAGGTTCCGATCCAAGTCTTTAATAACTCCATTTATGGTTTGTGTTAAAGTGATATTTGAAAAAAGAAAAAATAGGACACAAAAAATATTACGTTTTACGATCAAAGTTGTAAATTTATACGAATTAAAAACAATTGTTCACTACCGCAAAACTAATGAAAAAAACCAAGGAAAAAGAACATTATTTAAAGGAAATCTATAGATTGGAGGCTAATGGTCAATCCATCTCTGTATCAGGTCTTTCATCAGTGTTTGGTATTTCTAAATCTTCTGTTTCCAATATGGTTAAAAAATTAGTGGCCATGGAGTTGTTAAATTCGGCGCCTTATAAAGCTATAGAGTTGACTTTAGAAGGTCGCGAGCTGGCTCGCAGTATTGTAGCAAAACACCGTCTAATTGAGCTGTTTTTGGTGGAAGTTATGGGGTTTGATCCTGAAAATGTTCATGAAATTGCAGAAGAAATTGAGCATATAGACAGCCCTCCATTTTTTAGAAAAGTCAAACAAATGTTAGGTCAACGGGACATAGATCCGCACGGGAGCCCTATCCCTGATGTTAATTTTTAAATACTAGGTTCAAAAGAATTAATTTTACTCTGTAATTCAATTTGTTTGGAGCCCAAGAAGCTCAACAATCACATCATTTTTTCGGTTAAAAACTTCGTATGGAGCATTGTATCCCAAAAAGTAAAAACGGTTTGTATAACTTATTCCCTGTTTGTCTAAAGCTAATTTTAATTTCTGTTTGTAGGTTTTAATTTTTTCATCGTCTGCCCAACCCTTGAAACTTATGGCAGCTACTGTTTTTGCAGGTTCCTGCTTAAATTTTATTTGTGACTGATTCGGTAAAGGAAGTGTTTCTTTATTGAATTTCTTTGGAACCATAAAGAGCATGGTCATAGAATCTTCTAATGACATGGCGACAGGGGAGGTCATTGCTATTTTTTCATTCCGATCGTTATCTCCAAAAATATAACCTGCTAAAATCGAAAATCCTCGACTCGAAGATTCTTTATAATTTTTGGTAGAAAGTTTCACGGAAGTAAACAAAGTAGATTCATAAGTCCGTATTTCAAAGCCGTCATATTGCTGAGTGACTTCATACGGATAGGTTTCAATATTTTTCTGGCTTTTTAAGGCAAATAGTTGAATAACAATAAAAGCGACGAATAGGATTCCAACTAAAATTGATGCGATCTTCATTGTGGTATTTAAGTGTTTGGTTGTTTTCATTCTTTAGAATTGCTATTTAAACGGAACAAATCTTAAAACAATAAACAAAAAATACTCCAGGAATAAAATTATTTAGACTCTAATATAATTTTGCTTGCTCTTGAATAAAAAAAAACCTACGCAAGCATGCTTGGTAGGTTTTTTAATTTGTAGTGAATTGTGACTAATTCAAATCTACTGCACAGATACATCAAACGTGGCACTAATATCTGTTTCACCACCTGCATCGCTAAGCCCTGTGTTAGGTTTGGTAGGTTCATGACGCAATGTAAATGTTAGGGTCCCAGAACTTACAGCTCCAGCTACCAAAGTAAACTCGGTGCCCAATTTATTTCCATTTGTATCAACGTTTTCATTGTTAGTTATGATATCCAAACCACCTGTTGTGGTATAGAAAAATTGGTGCTCATTGCTCTCCATCTCAACTTCTTCTGTTATGTTCTCAGCTGGATTTTCAGTTTCATTAAGGAGAACGATGCTTCCACTGTATGTGACACCGCTAGCTAAATTTCCAGTAGTAATCACTGGTTCGTTAGGACCATCTCCGTCTAAGTCACGTGTCTGTAAGGTAATCTCGGATGTACCGTCGTTTGGTACAAGAGTTACCGTCAAGGTCGTGATCACTTCTTCTTCGTTTACAGCTTGAGGAGCATCATCCTTTGAGCATCCTATAAATAATGAGCTTACTAGTAATAGTGTCGTTAAAAATTTCATATTTTTCATTTTTTTAGTTTTTAAATTAATAATTGATTTTAAGATTAAATTGAAAGTTTCTACCCAAATCATCTGCATAATATCGCAAACGGTTCAGATAGTTTCGGTAGGACGTATTTAGGACGTTAGTAATTGTAAGTCCTACCGTTAATTTTGATTTTTGATTGATATTAATATCGATACTCGAATTAAAATTAAGTAAGTGGTATGCAGCCGGAGTTGAGCTGACATCTACCATCTGCCACGACTGGGTTTCTGGTATGAACACTTCAAAATTAGTATTTGGATAGTCATTTTGTTTGAAATTGTATGCACTTTGTAATGACAGTCGGATGTTATTGAATTCGGAATTTTGATAAACAATTTCATTGCTTATGTTTACAGGCGGCATACTGATTAACGATGTGTTTTGCGTTCGATCAAAGCCTTTAACTAAAGAGAACTGACTGTTTAAACGATAGTTTTCAGCAAAAGCATAGCTAGCATCAACATCTACACCCAACAATTGAGCATTTGTTTGGCGGTACTCCCACACTTGAAAGTTTCCTCTGAGTGTCTGTTGAACATCAACAGGTTCATTCACTATAAAGTCAGAAATGGTATTTATGTAAGGATTTACATAGAAACTAAATAGCTCGTTTTCCTTTTGAAATGTCAATGCTACTTTGTGTGCTATTTCAGAGTTGAAGCTTAAATCTCCCAGTTCGATTCGAGAGGCCGAATGGTGCAAGCCTTCACTAAACAATTCTGACGGATTTGGTGCTCGAGAGGCAATGGAATAGTTGAAAAATAATTTATAATCCTCACTAAATGAGTAGTTGGCTCCTAATGTGGCCGAACCATTATTAAAATTCAGTTGCGGATTGGTTAAAATTTGATTTTCTAATTCCTCAACCACAATTTCAGAAAAATTTTGGTCATAATTACGAGATTCCCAAAAGGAAGTTCTATAAAATTTAAAAACGTCCATATAAGAATAATCATAACGCGCTCCAGCTTCCAAAAGCAGTTGGTCATTTAATTTGTAATCCACTACGGCATACAATCCCAAGTCATACATTTCGGAATCAGGAATCAATCTTCTCACCCCAGTATTTGGATTTGCAAAGTTTTTTTGATACCGAGTCATAATTCCTGATTTCAATTTGATGGCTTCTGTTAAATGAGATTCTAAATCCAGTAAAATAGTATGCGTATCTAATTGCAAATCAGAAGCAGCCTTGTTTTTATCATCCCCACGTCTGATATCAAATTCAAGTCGATTGTTTCTTTGAAAATCATACTGAATACTTAGTTTTCCAAAGTTTTCAAAGCGTTTAAATCCCTTTACAGTAGCCAAATGATGGGTGACATCTTGCCTGGGTGCTTTGATCGTGTAAGTGAAATCATCAATAGTTAAAGGAATATCACTACTGATGGCTCTAATTTGATCTCTCGCTCCGCCCAAGTGTGAAGCTGCTAAAATCCCAATCTCGTTTTTAAATATTGAGTAATAACCTTCTATTCCGTAGTCAAAACGGTTAAAACCAACTTTTAATGCAGCACTCCTTTCAAAAATTCCTGTATTGCTCAAAATATAGTCAGGAGCTTCAAAATCTCCGAAACGTTTTAAAGTTCCTTGCAGAGTTGCGTGCCATCCATTTTGATAACTTTTGGTCAATTTTGAACTCAAAGCAGATCCCCGTCCATTCGTTGTTGCTGTCATCAAACTCTTGCCATACAAACTATCTTTTACAGGAACTTTCGAGGATTCAGCAACAATAATGCCACCTACAGCATCGCCACTAAATTGAAGTGCACTTGCACCTTTTAGGACTGTAAGGTTACTAACCGAATTTATATCAATGTTAGGGGCGTGTTCTGCACCCCAATCTTGATCCTCCATTCGTACTCCATTATTAATAATCACTACGCGACTGCTGTGAAGTCCGTTAATCATCGGTTTTACAACGGTATTGCCTGTGTTTAATGAGGAAACTCCGCTCAAACTTTTTAAGGCATCTCCTAAAGAACCACTGCTAAATCGCTCCAAATCTTCCTGGTGAATACTGTTTTCAAAAATCGTTTTGGATTTATTGCTGTAAGCTTTTCCTTCAATTGTAATTTGATTGAGCTCTTCTATATGATGCTCCAATTTGAAGGACTTTTTGGTATCCCCAGAAACTTTAACCGTAAACCCTTTTGTCAAACAATAAGGATGTGAAACCTGTATATAATAAGTAGCATTACAAAGGTTTGTAAACGAATATGTTCCATCAAAATCAGTCTGAACAGATTGGTCAGTTTCTGCTACGATAAGAGTAACACCGGTAAGCAATTGCCCATCGTGAATATCTGTTACTGTCCCTGAAAGTGAGTTGTTACAATTTTGTGACAACGAGGTAATACTGCTAAATAGCAGTACCAAAAATACATGAATACGCATATAAATTCTTAATTAATATTAAACGAGTCTGTTTTTTATATTAAGAAAATACTGGGGGTCCGCGAAGCTGATTATTGGTTAATTTAGAAAAGTATAACTGTAGTGGTGTGTAGTTTGTACTCACCTTTACAGAAATTTGTGTAAAAACTAAGTCAGGATATTTAGCAATATCATAACTAATAGATGTGTGATGAAACGCACATATTTTACAAGTTTTTTGAGACTTATGTATGTGAGAACTTTGGATGTTACAGCTAACATCTTCATGCCCTTCAAGCATATGGCTAAACTGAATTGCAGTCGGAAGTATTAAAGCTAATGAAAGCAATAATGTTGCAATATTTTTACCAAGTTGGCTTTTTAGATACATTTTGTTATAGGAATCTTTGCTAAATTAATAAATAAATTTAATTAATCGAGTCTTAAGAAAATTTTTGTAAACAAATCATAACTTAAAAATTATATCATTTCAATTTAAACGAGTTATATAGATAAAACTCTTAATCTTTTTTGATTGAGGGTTTTATCTCATAATATTATATGCAATTACATCCAATATTTTTAGTGTCATATTATTGAACTATTAACTTCTTAGTCACCATTTTATCATCTAAGGAAAGCTTTATATGATAAACACCACTAGCTATAGCGCTGTTTAGTTGTATTCTATTTTCGCCCTTTTGATCAAGGGTTGAACGGAATACTAACTGTCCTAAAGCGTTGTAAATAAAAATTTGTGTCTCTTTTGTTAGATAAGGTAAGTTTACAGTAAAATTACCATCTTTGGAAGGGTTTGGATAAACAGAAAATGTCAGTTTAGGAGTTTCCACATTCCCAAAAGTGCTTGAGTTATAAAAATAGACACCATAATCTTCTATTTGAGCTAAATTCTGGTTTGGTTGATAACAAGGATCGTTGCTGTTAGAAAATATTTGAACACTTAATCTAGCTCTAAGCATTTCATTTTCTACAACTGCCGAACCAGGGGTTGTGATTGAAAACGATAAATCGGTACCACTATATGCAATTTCATTGGCATCCGTAAAATCTCCATCATTGTTATAGTCAATAAACAATACATTATAACTAGTTTGACTGGATTGATAAAGGTGTGAAATATTCACATTATAAGTAGTATTCAGTTCAAGAATTGTATTATCTGTGCAAGTATAGTCTTGGTAGTACCCTCCATCGCTTCTAGAGCCTCCAGAAGTTTTACTAATGGTATTTAATTGAAAAAAAGTTGAACCCCCATCATTACTGTTTTGAGGATCTGCTCCTGAGGGACTGCAATCGGCTGCGATTGAGCCATTTGTGATGATAATATTTTTAGTAATGGTATCAGGTCCATTTATGTTATTTGCTGTTAGAGATACCGATTTTTGTCCAGTTGTAGAATAAGTAACCGAAGGACTTATTTCTGTTGAAGCAGAAGGAGTTCCGTCTTGGAATGACCAACTATAGTTTTGAGCACCCCCTAACGAATAATTAGTAAATTCTATCGTATTCCCAACACATGAAATGTCAATAGCTTGAAAATCTGCTATGGGAGCACCAATGCTACTGCATGTAGGAATGTTAGCACTATTAATTTCAGCTTCAAATTCTGCAAAGGTATACTGTGGATTCCAGCTGTATGCGCCATTATAAGTTCCATCTCCATAATCCATAAACCCTCCAGTGCTTCCTTGTCCTAAGTCAAAAGAGTGGTCCATTCCAAAATTGTGTCCTAATTCATGAATAAAAGTCAACCATGTAGGGTTTACAATATTACTCACACCATACTTAAAATTACTACTTCCAACCACTCCTATATACGCTAAACCAACCGTACCTGGAGGGGGGAAATGATTTGTAATATTGTGGGCGAGATCATAATTTATACTTCCAAAACCCCCATTATTTCCCCAATCACGAAATTGCTCTAATTGTTCATTAATAGTACAGTTAGTACAATCTGCTAGGTAAGGATCTGTCGCAGTTGATGTTGAAATATATTGCCCGGTAAGTACAAGCTCTACATTTGTGTCAAACTCAAAATCTTTAAAATATGGTACAACAGTATTCATCAGTGCGATGTTATAAACTTCCATGTCTGCAGAAGATCCTCCAATAGCTGACACTGAACTTTCGTCCGAAGCTAATACGATTTCAACTCTAAAACAATCGCCTAAATCTCGACTTCTGTTATTGTTTCTAAGCGAGTGACTTATTTTCTGTAGTTTAGTAACCCCACACTCTGCTGAAGCGTCTAAAATGAGATCCTCAGTTTCGTAAACAACAAAAATGTTTCTGTTTTCCTCTCCAGTTAAAAAATGTAAAGGTTCTATGAAATATTCTTTAGTATGAGTTGATATTATACCATGAACAATATCTTTAGTAATTGTCAATCGTATAATGCTGTTAGGCTCATTGGTTACGTTTCCTTCAAAAGTTATGTGTTTAAATTCGTTACTGACTGTTTTTTTAGATTCAGTCGCTATGATTGTTTTGTAATCTTTAGAAAGTATGTTGCTTTTTCATAAAACAATATTCATTTTCTCAATTCCTGGAAGTTCAAGATCCAAAAGGAGTTCTTTGTTTAAATTGGCTTGGGCATGTCTGTTTAAGGATTCAGTATCCATTGTAAATAAGGAATATTCCTCAAAGTTTGTAGAAAGATTTTTCTCAGATTCTTTATTTACACTAACTGCTTTTATTTCAAAAACACTTGAGCTTTTTTGTTGTGCATTTACAACACAATTAATACTAATCACGAGCATTAAAAAAAGACTATTTTTAATTAATTTATTATCATTCATATCAATTCGTTTTAGTTTAAAATCTAATTTATAGTTTATTTATTTTAGGTTCATTCTAACGTTTTAATGAAAAGTGTGCTCTCAATTCTTTAGTGTTGGCAGTTGTAGGGTCTATATAACTTAATGTGAACCAATAATCGCTAGATGGTAACAGCGCTCCATTATAAGTTCCATCCCAACCTGCTCCTGAGGGGTAAATTTCTTTGATCAATTTACCTAAGCGGTCAAAAATATAAATTTTGGCATTTACTTGATTGGAAACGCTTAATATGTTCCAAGTGTCATGATATCCATCACCATTAGGTGTAAAGTATAAAGGATAATCTATAACATAGACGAAAGCCTTGCCTTCCCCGCATCCATTGATATCACGAACCGTTACCGTATGCTCTCCAGGCGTTACATCAACGAAGGTTCCAGAATCACCCCATGGTCCTTGATCAAGGCTGTACTCAAATTGGCCTTGCCCAGTCGCAAACGCTTCTATGATATGTGTATTTGCAAATGCTGCAGAAGAGACTTGTGCCGTTACATCGGGAGGTGTGCTTTCGATTACCCTAAATGTTTCAATGGGTGCTGCACATTCCGTCATTAAGGAGTCATCAAAGACTTCAAGAGTGTAATCTCCACCTTGAACAGGGACATAACTTGAGTTTGTACCAACGATAATCCCAGTAGCATCTCTCCAAACAAATGTATAATCTAGATTAGATAATCCAGTATCAATCACTAAAGGCGCTAAAACTTCTGAACCATTTAAATCGACACACAGTATATATTCATCATCAATTTCTACGATAGGCAAAGGATGAACTTCTAAAGTGACCGTCGAAGTCTCAAAGCATATAGAGCTATCAACCAAGGCTCCAGTACTGTCTGCAACAAGTGTATCATTATCTACACGAGCAAATATGATTTGCGGGTTCACGTTGTTTTCAAACAAGGTTGGCAACTCATTAATATCAAGGTCAGCATCGGACTGACTGACATAATATCGAACTGTATAATTTGTGGGGTCTTGACCATTTAATACAAAAGTATCTTGCGTCGATAGATCAAATTGTACGCTGTCATTAGCTGGATTTCCATCCGTTTCTACATTGTCATCACACAAAGCATAAGCTTCTATTGGTGAACTTGCTAGAGCGGCTTCGTGAACGACTAAATTAAATTGTATCGTTGTGTTTCTGCATTCAGTGTCTTTGTTTTCAACACTCACATAAATTGTTTCAGGGTCACTACTATTGGTATACGGACTTCCTAGAAAATTAATACCCAAGGCTGCATCGGCCAAACTTGTATGATAGGTGACTTTAAATAATACAGGATCTTGCCCCCCTAGTATCAAATTGGTTTGAGTTTCTAAATCAAAATCAAAAACATCATCTGTATTGAGCTCACAAGCAATAAGATCATCCACGACTGTCGCATTTGGTAATGGATTCACAATTAAATCAAAGTCCAAAACGGTATAACAATCGGTTAAATCGTTAGTGACTCGCACATATATGGTCTGTACCGGAGTTTCTGTATTTATGTAATTGGTTGGGTTTGGTATGGTATTAATGCCATCCAGTGCATCTTCCAAAGTTTCGTGATAGGTAGCAGAAACATTCAATTCGCCATTGATGATAAGGGTTTCATAGGTTTTTAAATCAAAAACTTCTAATCCATCGCCACTGTTCGTATCATCACACGCAATTAAGTTGTCTGGATTCAGATTCGGTGTGGGATTAGGGAGTACACGAATAGTTAAGGTGGTCAGGACGTAACAAGCTGTATCTAAATCTGTCACACGTATGTGAAGGGTTTGTGGATTTGCGGCTGCAGTACCAATAGCGGTATTGGTGTAAGTTGTTGGATCTGAAATAGCATTTGTCCCATCTTCAGCATCTAAAAGTGTGGTATAATACAACACTTCTAAACTTCCATCACCATTCGTAATTTCCAAGTTCTTATCTGTTAGATCAAATGTAGTTTGCTGATCGGCCACTCCGTCGTCACATAGTTCTAGTGGAGTCGCTTGAACTATAACGGGTAGAGGGTTTACAATGAGCGGTAAAGCGATTGCTTTGTAGCATTCAGTCGCTCTATTTTCTACACGTACAAAAATTGTTTCTGTCGTTGGAGTAGTATTTGTGTATGTTAGAGTGGTGTTAAATGGGTTTGATTTTAATTCTGCCTCTGTAAAGGTTTCATAATAAGTAACTTCAAAATCCAAAGGGTTCAAACCATTAAGGATTTGATTATTGGCTAGTGATAGGTCAAATAATGCAATCCCGTCCGTATCATCATCACAAACTTCCAAAGGTTCAGGGGCAAGTTCTATTTGTGGCACGTCATTAACGATGAGTTGAAAGTTTAAATAGGTGTAGCAGGCTGTGGTTATTGTAGTATCTTCAACTCGTACAAAGATGGTTTGCTGGTAAGCAGCAATATTAAAATAATCTCCTACAATTGCATTCACATTATTGAGAGCTTCTGCTTCCGTCTCATGGTAGCTAATGATGAGGTTTGAAAGTGTCCCGGTAATTTCGGCATCAAGTGATGCTAAATCAAATACGCCAAACCCATCGGCGTCTTCATCACAGTACTCAAAATTAGCTGGAGTAGTTGCATTTGGAGGACTTACAACCACTAAATCAAAAGGAGTTGTAGAATAACATCCAGTGATTGAAGTCAAATCATTTTCAATTCTTACAAAAATTGTTTGTAGATCTGGTGTCACGGTCGTGTACAAGGCGTCTAATGAATTCTCTCCTGTATCCGCATCTTCTTGAGAAATATGATAACTTACAACATTATCAGCAATTCCAGCGCTTATGAGTTCTGTTTGAACTGAAATATCAAGACTGGTAAGCCCGTCCAAAACCCCATCATCATCACAAACAATTAAAGGTATTGGAACGTCAAATTCAGGTCGAGGTTCTACTGTTAATGTGAAGCTTACGTTCGAAATAAAACAAGCAGTCACCAAAGGATCGTTGTTTTGTACTTCTTCACGAACAAAAAGTGTGATTTCGTCAAAAATTGTATAAGGACTTACTAAAGCATTTGCTCCCGTATCGGAGTCTTCTTGAGATGTATGATAAGTAATTATAACTGAATCTGCATCTTGAGTTCCAAGAACTATTGGATCGTAGTCAGAAAGATCTATAGTAATAGATCCAGGGGTATAGGTACAGAGAATTTCATCAGGAACTTCGTTATAATCTGGAACCGTTAAGACTTGTAATTGGATTGAATTGATTCCAAAACAATCGTTCCCTCTTTCGACTCTTATGTATAATGTTTGAGCATAAGGAATCTCACTTGTATATTGGTCTGGTAATTCATTTAGCTCTAACAATGCATCAATTTCACTGCTGTAATACGTAATTGTCAGTTGATTTGGGTCTGTAATATCGTTGTTTGGATTATCAACTATTAAGGAAAGTATATAGTCGTTAGCATTGCTAAGCGTGAACAATCCTAGTCCATCATAATCGTTGCCATTCATTTCACTGTTGTCACACACAATTAAACCAGCATCCTCAGGGATGGGGTTGAAAATAGTTTCTAAATAGAAATAAGAACTTGTAAAGCAAGATGTTGCTATATTTTCTACACGTACAAAAATTGTTTGCAGAGGGGTGGTGTTTATATATGAAGTTGGGTCATTGATGGCATTTATTCCAGCATCTAAGTCTGCTTGTGACAAATGAAAGGTCAGTGCGTAATTTGTTGGGTCATCGCCCACCACAAGGTTCTCAGCTGCTTCTTCTAGGTTGTAAATAGAAATTCCATCCTGAACGTCATCAATATCACATTGTACTAGTGGAACATCCACTACAACATTTGGTAGGGGGTCCACTCCAATAGTATATGGTCCAATTGATCTACATTCCGAAGATATATTACTCACCATTAAAACATATAGTGTTTGTGTTGTTGAGGTATTGGTATAGAGGCCTGTAATTGGGTTGGTCTCATTTTCTGCATCCATCTCGTTTTCATAGTGTGTGATGGTTATATCTTGTCCATTTGCGATATTTCCGTTAAGAGACGTCAAGTCAAATGTTTCCATCAAGTCTCCAGGGTTTGTGTAATCACATAGGTAATATTCATAATCTACAGGCAGTACCGGCGTTTCAAACACTTCAATTCCAAAACTAGTTGTATCAAAACAACTGGAGTTGTTTACATTCTCAATACGCACAAACACTGTTTCTTGTGTCAAGGTATTGGTGTAAGGATTTGGATAGGCATTGGTATTATCCTG
>JABHDE010000046.1 GCA_018673215.1 Formosa sp.
CCTTTTTGATTTGCAATTGCTATGATTTTACCCATGGAGTTTAGACCTTTTGTACCTTCAAAAATACAATTATTTACGTGGAATTAAAATCAATATTTATAAGGTTTTCAACAATTTTTATCTTTGAATTTTACCCACGTCTGAAGCGTCTTAGTTCTATCGAGTGAACTCGATTATTGATGAAAGTTAAGTATAGGAAATTCTTTCTAAAAACCGTAGCTCTTTCCGAAACGCGGTACATCCAGATATTTGAGTGTATGTCGTTGTAAACTAGTCCTAGACGTTTTATAACCTCTTCCTTGGTCAAATTTTTAAGTTTATTAAAGTTTTTCTTTTTTACGTCAAAAGGTTCAAAGTGTTTTAAATGGTTCTTACGTATTGACGTTTCAACAACATTAGTTTCTTTGTTGTCGTTCATGATTTGCTGGATTGTTTTTCCGAGTGTTTTTGTTGTGTTTTTCATCTTATTTCGGTTTGTAATTATTTCACGGGATAGATTTAGGTAATCTTCAGAGCCAATACTTTCAATTTTATAGTCAAAAATGTTGGTTCCGAAGCTTGGAGCTTCACTCAAACTTACGTTTCTTTTGATGACAGTTTTGAAAACTAAATCATCAAAATACGCTTTGAGTTCGTTTATGATGTGATGATTGTGTTTTAAGCGTTTATCGTACATAGTAATCAAAAAGCCTTCTATTTCGAGCTCTTTGTTAAAATTTACTTTTATTTCTTTTATGGTTTTAAATAGTTTGTTTAGCCCCTCCATCGCTAAATATTCGCATTGGACAGGAATTAAAATAGAATCTGCAGCAATAAATGAGTTAACCGATATATAACCAAGTTAAGGGGAACAGTCTATTATTAGGTAATCGTATTTATTTTTTATTCCATCAAGCGCTTTTTTTAGCTTAAAGACATTTTTGTTTATGTTATTGATTTCCAAATCCGCCAAGTTCACTGAACTGGGGATTAGGTCTAGGTTGGGGCTATGTGTTTGCGTGATTTGTTGTAGTGCACTGCTCTTTTCGTCAAAAAGATGGACCAAGGATTTTTCACACGGAATTTTTGTTCCCAATCCTAAACTTGTATTAGCTTGTGGATCAGCGTCAATCAAGAGGACTTTATGGTTGAGAATACCTAAGGCAGAGGCCAGGTTAATAGCCGTGGTGGTTTTACCTACACCACCTTTCTGGTTTGCAATTGCAATTGTTTTTGATTTCAGCATAATCGATTTGGGGATCAACTTGCACTTTAAAATCTTGAGACGAAGAAATTGGTAGGTAAAGGCTTGTAAATATAGCTAATTAATCAATATTTTCAAAACAGCTATTGCAGCATCACTTATTTTTGTTCCAGGTCCAAATATTGCAACTGCGCCTGCATCGAAAAGTACTTGATAATCTTGTTTGGGAATAACGCCACCAACAATGACCATAATATCTTCACGGTTCATTTTTCTTAAATGATTTATTACTTTAGGGACCAGTGTCTTATGTCCTCCTGCTAATGTAGATATACCCAATATATGTACATCATTTTCTACTGCTTGTTTTGCTGCTTCTTCTGCCGTTTGGAACAAAGGACCTATGTCAACATCGAAACCAAGATCTGCATAGCCAGTAGCCACAACTTTAGCACCTCTGTCGTGTCCGTCTTGCCCCATTTTAGCGATCATGATGCGCGGTCTCCTGCCTTCACTCTCTGCAAACTTATCAGCTAATAGCTTAGCTTTTTCAAAAGACTCATCATTTTTTAATTCTTTTTTATACACCCCTGAAATAGATTTAATTTTTGCTTGATACCGCCCAAATACTGTTTCAAGCGCTGTACTAATTTCGCCCAAAGTTGCTCGAACTCTTGCAGCTTCCACTGCTAAAGCTAATAAATTTTCTCCTTTATCCCTCGCTGCAGTACTAAGTTTATTCAACCATAGATCTACTTCCTCTTGATTTCGTTTAGCTTTAATCTGTTTTAAACGATTAATTTGCTGCTTTCTTACCAAGTCATTGTCGACTTCCAATATGTGTAAGGGGTCCTCGTTTTCTAGTTTAAACTTGTTGACCCCCACAATTATATTTTGCCCAGAGTCAATGTGGGCTTGTTTTTTGGCGGCTTCTTCTTCAATTTTTAACTTTGGTATTCCAGCTTCAATAGCTTTAGTCATTCCACCTTGCTGTTCAATATCTTGGATTATCTCCCAAGCTTTTTCAATAATTTGATGTGTCAATGACTCTACGTAATAACTGCCAGCCCAAGGATCAACAGTTTTGATGATTTGAGTCTCTTTTTGAAGGTACAATTGGGTGTTTCTAGCGATGCGTGCAGAAAAGTCTGTAGGTAATGCAATAGCTTCATCTAGTGCATTAGTATGTAAGCTTTGAGTTCCGCCAAACACTGCTGAAGTAGCTTCTATACATGTTCTTGCAACATTGTTAAAGGGATCTTGTTCTGTAAGACTCCAGCCACTTGTTTGACAATGGGTTCTCAAAGCCATAGACTTAGGGTTTTGAGGATTAAATTGTTTGACAATCTTAGCCCATAATACCCGAGCGGCACGCATTTTAGCAATTTCCATAAAATGGTCCATTCCAATACCCCAAAAAAATGATAAACGTGGAGCGAATTTATCAATATCCAATCCGATTTCGAGCCCTTTTTTCAAATATTCTAAGCCATTAGCAAGCGTATATGCCAGTTCAATTTCTGGCGGTGCACCTGCTTCCTGCATATGGTAACCAGAGATACTGATGCTGTTGAATTTTGGCATGTTTTTGCTGCAGTATTCAAATATCTCACCAATAATTTGCATTGAAGGGGTTGGAGGGTATATATAGGTATTACGTACCATAAATTCCTTGAGAATATCATTTTGTA
>JABHDE010000033.1 GCA_018673215.1 Formosa sp.
CCAGCCAGATTGCATAAAATAATGATCGCCCTTAATTTCTAATCTTTTAACTCCTTTTTTCCAAGCCTCTTGTGTTTTATCAAGAGATAAATACACAAAATCAACTTCTAGAAATTCTTCTTGTAATGCTTTTACATTAGGCAAACTCACTAAACAATCTTTGCACCATGACGCCCATACATCTATAAAAACAGTATTGCCTTGGTGATTTTCTAAAATATTTTTAAACAAAATAGGTTCGCCATTTAACGTGATAAATTCATCGTTTAAAGCGGCTTCTGAAAACTGAGTTTCAATACGATTTTGACAACTTAGAAATGTGGTAACTAGAAGGAATGCTAAAAAAATATTTTTCATATTAAAATTCAATTTAAGGGTTCAGTTTAATTTTTGGGTCTAAGTAAGTGTAAATAACATCGACTAGAATATTAATTAGTACAAAAGTAAGGGCAATTATTAAAACAGCCCCCATAATTACGGGTAAATCTAGGGTATTTAATGCATTTACAATTTCTTTCCCCAAACCATTCCAAGAAAAAATATATTCTACAA
Source organism: Formosa sp. (assembly GCA_018673215.1). Classification (GTDB taxonomy): domain Bacteria; phylum Bacteroidota; class Bacteroidia; order Flavobacteriales; family Flavobacteriaceae; genus Hel1-33-131. Next base: position 553 of record JABHDE010000033.1, read on the forward strand.
ACACGGCTCCAGCCAATAACGAAGCAAACCAGCCTGAAATAGCGGTCACTACAGGGTTGAGCGCATTTTTCATTGCATGATGAAGAATAATTTTAAATTCACTCAATCCTTTAGCCCTTGCAGTACGTATGTAATCCTGATTAAATACTTCCAATAAAGAATTACGCATCAACTGGGTGACAACTGCTAAAGGACGAATTCCTAAAACCATTGCGGGTAATATTAAGTTTTTTAGTTTTAATTGGTAAACCTCTCCGAAGTCATCCAGTTCATAAAGACTGCCTGTCATTTCTAAACCAGTGTAGTGGTGTAATAAAAATCCAAAAATCCAAGCAGCTAAAATAGCACTGAAAAAAGAAGGTAAACTCATCCCAAACGTACTAACTACCAAGATGGTCTTATCCACCCAGTGGTCCTTGTATAAAGCCGAAATCACTCCTAAAAAGAGTCCTAATGTCAATGCTACAAAAATTGATGCGACCGCTAATATAATAGTGTTTGGCAGGGTTTCTTTTAGGATTTGACTGACTTCTTTTCCTTGCTTTGTAAAGGATGTTCTAAGGTATGGAAATTTAAAAACAACTGTATTTTTAGCGGTTTTAAAAAGGGGTTGATAACTATAAGAATGTGATTCTAAAAAGGTGTAATCGTCTGAGTCGTTAGAATGGAATGAGAGCGGCGAGAGATCATTTAGATAATATAAGTACTGTGTGAGTACGGGCTGATCAAAACCATATTTTTGTTTAACGATTGCCAATTGAGTTTGGTCTTCATTCTGACCTAGCATCATTTGCGCAGGATCTCCCGGTAAAACATTAAATAGAAAAAAAATAGTGGTGACAACTCCTAAAAGTGTCCAAAATGAATGATGTATTTTTTTTAGAATATAACTCAACAAAGGGCTTAAAGATCTAAGTTTTCAATATCCTTCCAATGTACTTTTTGTTGGACCGTCCCTCTATTTAGTTCCAATACTCCTGGATTGGAACGAACCACTGTTTTGAGGGCTTTTTCGTCACACAAATAAAACTCAAAATCAAGTCCGTAGGTTTCATTTACATAGGAAATTGCATCTTTTCCTGACGCACTTATTCCTATTACAGTATATCCTTTAGATTGTGCTTTTTTAGATAAAGCTTTCAGTTTCAGTAGCCCTTCTTTTTCTGATGTTTCTAAATTGTAGCATACAATCATGATCAACTTGTCTTGGGCAAGAAATTCGTCAGTTAAATCTTCTTCTTCTGATTCTATCGAAAAATCTAAAATAGAAGGTTGATATCCTTCGTCAATAACTTTGGTTTCGACACTCACATAATCTCCTTCAATAGTTGGATAAGACCCGTCGGTTACAATTATTTCCTCTTCTCCATTTACATTAAAAACCCACGTGAATTCTTGAATGGCTTTGGGTGCATCTTTAGGAGTACTCATGTTTTCGATGAGATTATCTCCTATTTTATAAGCTCTAAAATCTATGCTTGGTAAATGCATTAATACATGGTTTCCAAATGCGAGGCAAGCTAAAAAACTCAAAAGTGCAATAATGGTGGTGGGTAAAGGTTTAAATATTGGGTTGATATATGTTTTTCCGAAAAATAAAATCAATACAAAAACCAACAAAATAACATCTTTGGTAAAGCTTTCCCAGGGAGTTAACTTCAAAGCATCTCCAAAACACCCACAGTCCTTTACTTTATCAAAATATGCGGAATAAAAAGTTAGAAATGTAAAAAACACTATCATAAGCAATAAGCTCCAGACAGTGAATTTTGGCTTATATCCAATTAGTAAAAACACGCCTAGAACCACTTCAAAAACCACAACCAAAACAGATATAATAAGTGCATAGGGCTCTAAAAAAGGGATGTTAAGAACTTCTGCACTAAAATATTCTTGAAGTTTATACGAAAACCCTAAAGGATCATTGAGTTTTATAAACCCTGAAATTATAAATAAAATTCCTACAAAAATACGCGAGAAAGGAACTAAGAATTTCATATTAAGATTCGTTTAAGTGAATTAAAGCAAAAATGGCATAATTAATCATGTCTTGATAGTTGGCATCGATTCCTTCACTGACTAAAGTATGACCAGCATTGTCTTCTATTTGTTTGACTCGTAATAATTTTTGTAAAATCAAATCCGTTAAAGAACTCACACGCATGTCGCGCCAAGCCTCTCCATAATCATGATTTTTGTCCAACATCAACTGTTTGGTGATGATAATTTTACTTTCATACAAAGCAACCGCTTCATCAAATGACAAGTCAGGTTGCTCAGCAATTCCCTTTTCAATCTGAATTAGGGCCATCACACAATAATTAATAATCCCTACAAATTCGCTTGCAGCTCCTTCATTAACTTTTTGAACAGCGTTTTGCTGAAGCCCTCTAATGCGTTGTGCCTTGATAAAAATTTGGTCTGTTAAAGAAGGTAATCTTAGAATACGCCAAGCGCACCCATAGTCTTTCATTTTTTTACTGAACAGTTCTTGACAGACTTGTACAACAGCATCGTATTCTTTTGAAGTATTTTGCATGAAATAAATCGAATTTTCCGTAAATTTCGCTTAAAATATTCAAAACATCAAGATTTATGGTTTAAAGTTTTAAATCTTGGCAAAAACAACCAACAAGACCTTTTTATGACACTCAATTGTAACGGCCAACTAATTGATCTGTATACACCTAAAGTAATGGGTATTCTAAACATTACTCCAGATTCATTTTATGATGGTGGACGCTTTAAAAGCGAAAAAAGTATTTTGGATCAAGTTGAAAAACTATTAAAAGAAGGTGCTACTTTTATAGATATTGGTGCATACAGCTCGCGACCAGGTGCAGATTTTGTTTCTGAAGAAGAAGAGTTAAAACGGCTTATTCCTATTGTAAAAGCTGTAGTCCATAATTTTCCTAAAAGTATAATCTCTATTGACAGCTTTAGAAGTCGAGTGATCAAAACCGCCGTGGAAGCAGGAGCTGCAATTGTCAATGATATATCTGGGGGACAACAAGATCCTCTAATGTATGAAACCGTTGGAACGCTTGGTGTTCCCTACATAATGATGCACATGCGAGGAACGCCAAAAACCATGCAACAAATGACGAATTACTCAGATGTGGTTAAAGAAGTCTTTACCTATTTTTCAGAACGAGTTGAGTTTGCTAGAACTCATCAAATAAATGATATCATTTTAGATCTAGGGTTTGGATTTTCTAAAACTTTAGAACAAAACTTTGAGCTTTTAGGGATGTTAGATTATTATACAAATTTGAACCTCCCTATTTTGGCTGGGATTTCTAGAAAATCTATGGTTTATAAAACCTTAAATACTACTGCAGACCAAGCGCTAAACGGAAGCACGGCACTTCATATGGTAGCACTTCAAAAGGGTGCAAAACTTTTGAGGGTGCACGATGTAAAAGAAGCAATGGAATGTATTCAACTTTATGGAGCACTTCAAAAATAGAGTTCATTTAATATTCATTATATTTATTAAAAATTTCAAACTCAGTGGACATATTCAAAGACTTATTAAATTTCAATATATTAGATATAATCGACATCATTTTAGTCGCATTTTTACTGTACTATATCTACAAATTAATTAAGGGAACAGTCGCTATTAATATCTTTTTTGGGATCGTTATTTTTTACCTGTTTTACTTATTGGTAGATGTATTACAAATGCGTATGCTTAGTAATATTCTAGGGGGCTTTATGAGTGTTGGAATTATTGCGCTAATTGTTGTATTTCAACCTGAAATTCGTAAATTTCTATTAATGATTGGTTCTACAAATTTGAGTAAAAGTGGTTCTTTCTTGAAACGGATTAGTTTTGTAAATGCACAGACTAATAACACTTCTGACGCTGAAGTCATCGTAAAGGCATGTACCAAAATGGGCAGTTCAGAAACAGGGGCACTCATTGTGATTGAACGCAACAATAATTTAGATTTTTTAGTAGAAACTGGAGATGAGATGGAAATTTCGGTTACACAACCTATATTAGAGAGTATCTTTTTTAAGAACAGCCCACTACATGATGGTGCTATTATAATTTCAAATAATATCATCAAAGCAACCCGAGTGATTCTACCTGTAAATAACGAAAAAAACATTCCTTCACGTTTTGGACTTCGTCACCGTGCAGCGATTGGTATCTCAGAAAAAACAGATGCACTGGCGCTTGTGGTAAGTGAAGAAACTGGACAACTTTCTTATATAAACAACGGAGAGTTTGTCATTTATACAGATACTCAAGATTTGATTATGAAAATTAAGTCTGACTTATCTTAATACTAACTATCTTTAGTTAAAAACTGAGCATCGTATAAATTTCTATAATGCCCTTCTTTGTTTTTTAGCAACTGTTTGTGAGTTCCCATTTCAACAATTTCGCCAGCATCCAATACAATAATCGTATCCGCTTTTTTGACTGTGGCCAAGCGATGGGCAATAACAATTGATGTACGACCGTGTGTGATTTTTTGAGTCGCCTTTTGAATCATTTGTTCGGCATAAGAATCTATTGAAGCAGTTGCTTCGTCCAATATTAATATTTTGGGATTGGTCACGTAGGCTCTTAAAAAAGAAATTAACTGACGCTGACCAGAAGACAGCATGACCCCTCGTTCTTTGACATTGTAATGATACCCTTGTGGCAAACTCATGATAAAATCATGGATACCAATTTCTTTAGCTGCAGCTTCTACTTGCGCCTCAGTAATATCTGGATTTTTGAGAGTAATATTATGTAGTATCGTATCTGCAAACAAAAACACATCTTGAAGCACCACAGCGATATTTTGCCTTAAATCCTTAACTGAAATTGTTTTAATGTCTTTCGAATCAATAGTAATAACTCCAGAGCTGATGTCATACAAACGGTTCAATAAATTTATGATAGTAGATTTTCCAGCACCCGTTGCCCCAACAATAGCAACTGTTTCGCCAGCATTTACCTTAAAGGACACCCCTTTTAATACAGGCTCATTTTCAATATAAGCAAAATTAACCTCTTTAAATTCTAAATCCCCCTTTACATTTTCAAGAACATCATCTCCATGGTCTTGGATATGAGAGTTGGTATCCAACACTTTAAAGACACGATCGGCAGCTACCATTCCCATTTGAAGGGTGTTAAATTTATTGGCAATCTGATTGAGGGGTCTAAAAATCATTGGCACCATCATTATAAATGCGGTTAAATCTCCAATAGAGGCCGTTTGATCCAATACCGTGTTAAGACCACCAAGCCACACCACTACTGCTAAAGTTACGGATGATAACAGGTCTGCAATTGGGAAAAATACAGAATTATACCAAACTGTTTTGATCCACCCTTTTTTGTGGCGTTCGTTGATAGCTCTAAAATTTTCAGACTCAATTTGTTCTCTAGCAAATATTTGAACAATTTTCATTCCAGTAATACGCTCTTGAACAAAAGAATTGAGATTTGAAACCTCGTTTCGGACGTCTTCAAATGCTTTTTTCATGTATCTCTGAAACACCTTGGTGGCGATCAAAACGATTGGCAACGTACAAAATACAATGACACTCAGGCGCCAGTTCATATAAAACATAACTCCTCCTACCACACTCATTTTTAAAATATCACTAAAAATCATGAACAGCCCTTCTCCAAAAATATCAGCAATACGTTCCATATCAGTCACCGTTCTAGTAATTAAAACTCCTACTGACGAGTTGTCAAAATATTTCATTTTAAAGGCAAGGATATGGTTAAAAAGCTTAATACGAATGTCTCTTACCACAGATTGACCCAACCAACTTGCATAATAAATAAACAATAAATTACAAGTTACTTCGAGGACCAACAACCCTAGCATGATCAGCATATAGTTTAGAAAACCAGGTTCAAATTTCTGTTCAATATTTTGATCAATAGCCAGCTGCAAAACTTTAGGCCGAAGGGCTCCAAAAGTTGCCAAACCAATGACGGTAGTCAGTGCAAGAATAAAAAACCCAGTGTAAGGTTTAATATAATGCAGCAACCTTTTGAATAACTGTGCATCAAAAACTTTGCTCTTAGCTTTCTTTGTGAACATAAATTGATTTTGGATATTCTATATTAATTAAATAAAGTCCGTGTGCTGGTGCTGATGTGCCTGCATTAGATCTGTTTTTTGAAGAAATAATCTCATGAAACTCTTCTAAGGTTCTTTTTTTTGCGCCCACTTCAATCATGGTACCAACTATAGCACGTACCATGTTCCTAAGAAAACGGTCTGCTTTAATTGTAAAATTAAGACTGTTGTTATTGACTTCCCATCGTGCCTCCATAACCGTACAGTCATACGTTTTTACATCTGTTTTCACTTTTGAAAAGCATTGAAAATCGGTGTATTTAAACAAAATTTTCGCTGCTTGATTCATCAAATCTACATCTAATGGAAGTGTATATGTAAATTCGTTTTCATATTTAAACGCATTTTTTTTTCTTGAAATCTTATAAACATAGGTTCTACTTAAAGCTTCAAAACGGGCATGTATATTCGGATACACTTGGTCGATCGTATTAATGTGTATATCTTTTGGAAGAAACACGTTGAGTTTATAAACAATGTCCTTGACGTCAATTTTAGTATCGATATCAAAGTGGGCTATCATTTGTTCTGCATGAACTCCTGTATCCGTTCGCCCAGCTCCCATAGACTCTAAAGGAGCTCTCAAGACGGTACTGAGTGCATGATTCAGCTCCGCTTGAACCGTAGTAACATCGGGTTGAATTTGCCAGCCATGATAGGCACGACCATTATAAGATAAATCAATAAAATATCTCAAGCTAATTTGATACTTTTGTAGTTATAAAGACAAAGATAAATAGACTTTATCATTAATAGCTTTCTCATTAACATTTTCTAATGACAAAAATTTTATTACTCTCGGATACTCATAGTTATATGGGAGAAGAAATTCTAAAACACGTGAAACTGGCCGACGAAGTTTGGCATGCAGGCGATATTGGCGATCTGAAAGTTACGGATGCTATAAAAAAACTAAAGCCATTACGAGCTGTTTATGGAAATATTGACAGTTCTGAAGCACGTTTGGAATTTCCAGAGCATTTAAAATTTAAATGTGAAGGGGTTAAAGTTTGGATCACACACATAGGCGGGTATCCAGGGCGCTATGCCCCTGCCGTAAGAGACATGATTAAAGTGCACACTCCCAACCTGTTTATTAGTGGACATTCGCATATACTAAAGGTGATGAATGATAAAAAACTTAACCTCTTACACATGAACCCAGGAGCAGTTGGGACATATGGAATTCACACCGTCAGAACCATGCTTCGGTTTGAAATTTCAGGCGAGAAGATTCAAAATCTTGAAGTCATAGAATTTAAAAGAAACGCATAAAAAAACCCTGAGAAATCTCAAGGTTTTTTTTCGCACTCTTACTACTAAAGTTATTTACCTCAACCGATCCACTGATTTTACAAGCGCCTCATCCTTTTTTATGGCTTTATTGGAAAAAACCAATAACACGATAGATAAAATAGGAAGGAGCAACCCAATACCTTTCTCAGAATTCGCAGTTTCTCCAGATACAGTTAGCAATCGATATATAAATAATCCTAGTAAAATTAAGTTTAATATAATATTTAAACGCCCTAATACAAATTGGGTTTGCCTTGTTTTAAATAAAAAAATAGATATTAACGACAGCAAGGCTGATGCTAAGAATAAAATCATATACTCTAACGACTCAAAAGCAAATTCGGCACTCAGCTCTGTACTTCTCACGGGCAAAACTTGAGAAAGCCCCCCAGAACAAATGGCGGCAGATAATAAGTATAATGTTTGAATTCTTTGAAGCATATTTGATTAAATATACCACAAAAATAATAGTTTCTTTTTTATTACATCTATAAAAAGTTTAAAAATAAAGTCGTATAATTGCACATATAACGGCGAAATTAAACTCAATTCGCCATACTCAATTTACAATAAAAATTACTTCTTCATAAAATCATTTCAATAATTAGTTCTTTAATCTATTAAAGGATTTAAAATTAATTCACATATATAATGTTTGAAATTTCACAATTAAAAGAAAAGAAACTCCCTGAACTGCAAGAAATTGCAAAGGAACTCAACGTCCCTAAGTTTAAAAGTTTAAAAAAAATTGACCTTGTATATCAAATACTTGATTTACAAGCTGCCAATCCTGCAATCGTGACTCCTCCAGTGACTAATAAGCCACCAAGACCAAGAAGAGAACGTATTTCAAAACCTACTAAAGAATCTAATTCAGAAACAAAAGCTATCCCAGCACCAAAAACGGATATGTCTTCTGAAAACAAACCTCTCAAAGGAAAAGCTGAACCGAACACAACGGAAAAAACTGAAACAACTCCTGCTAACAAAACAGACTCAAAGGACACTCCTAAAGGGAACCTTAGGCCTCAAAAACAAAAAAACCAAAATCCAAATCAGAATCCGAATCAAAAACAGAATTCGAAGCAGAACCCAAATCAAAATCCGAATCAAAAACAGAATCCAAATCAAAAACAAGGTAATAACGGAAACAAAGATACTCGTAACCGTTATAAAGAGCCTGATTTTGAATTTGACGCCATTATTGAGAGTGAGGGTGTATTAGACCTTATGCAAGATGGGTATGGTTTCTTAAGGTCTTCTGATTATAACTATTTAGCATCCCCTGATGATATTTATGTATCTCAATCTCAAATCCGTTTATTTGGTTTGAAAAATGGAGATACTGTATTAGGACATGTACGCCCTCCAAAAGAAGGTGAAAAGTATTTCCCACTCATCAGAGTCAGTAAAATAAACGGTCTCGATCCACAAGCTGTTAGAGATCGTGTAGCATTTGAACACTTAACACCGCTTTTTCCAAAAGAAAAATTTAATATCGCCGAAAAACAAAGTACCATTTCCACTCGAATTATGGACTTATTTTCTCCAATTGGAAAAGGCCAACGTGGTATGATTGTGTCTCAACCAAAAACAGGTAAAACAATGCTTCTTAAAGATGTTGCCAACGGAATTGCGGCCAACCATCCAGAAGTATATCAAATGATTTTATTGATTGACGAACGTCCTGAAGAAGTCACAGACATGCAACGTAATGTTCGTGGCGAAGTGATTGCTTCTACGTTTGATAAAGAAGCACATGAACACGTAAAAATTGCGAACATCGTTTTAGAAAAAGCAAAACGACTTGTAGAATGCGGATATGATGTGGTGATTCTTTTAGATTCGATCACACGTTTGGCACGTGCCTACAACACAGTGCAACCAGCTTCTGGAAAGATTTTGAGTGGTGGTGTGGATGCGAATGCACTTCACAAACCAAAACGATTTTTTGGAGCGGCTCGAAATATAGAAAATGGAGGATCTCTTACCATTATTGCTACGGCATTAACCGAAACAGGATCTAAAATGGACGAGGTGATTTTTGAAGAATTCAAAGGAACAGGAAATATGGAACTTCAATTGGATCGTAAGATCTCCAACCGTCGTATTTTCCCAGCCATTGATCTTACCTCATCGAGTACTCGAAGAGACGACCTGTTATTAGACGAAAAAACCATCCAACGTATGTGGGTGATGCGAAAGTACCTTGCAGATATGAACCCTGTAGAAGCGATGGAATTTATCAACGACCGTTTCAAACAAACACGCAACAACGAGGAGTTTCTAATCTCCATGAATGGGTAATTAGTTATTCATTTTTAATTCATAAAAAAAAGCCTTTCGATATCGAGAGGCTTTTTTCATGTTACAAGAACTCAGAGAGTTTGCTAAGCTGGGTTTTTATTTTACAAAAAGATTGTAAAGACATTTTAAAACACAAAAAATCCTTTGAAGCGGGCTTCAAAGGATTTTTTAATTTTATAGAGTTACTAAAGTCAACCTACACTAGGATGCCAAAGTAAATGTATTAAAGTGCTGCAACAAATTTTGACAAACCAGACTTTAGGTTTGCCGCTTTGTTGTTGTGAATGATGTTGTTTTTGGCCAACTTATCAATCATTGAAGACACAGTTGAAAATGATTTCTGTGCTTCTTTTTTATCAGTTAGTTCACGCAAATTTTTAATTGCATTACGCGTCGTTTTGTGCTGGTACTTATTTAGCACGCGCTTGGACTCGTTACTTCTAATTCTTTTTAAAGCTGACTTATGATTTGCCATAATTCTTAATTTATTATTATTAAATAATTGTAGCCCGTAGGGGAATCGAACCCCTCTTACATGGATGAAAACCATGCGTCCTAGCCGATAGACGAACGGGCCATTTTTTATAACCAAAAACAAAATCTTGATGAATCTGTTTTTATTTCAAATAGCGTGCATTATTTCTAATGCGGTTGCAAAAATACAACTATTTTTAAATGTTACAACTTCTTACTAACTTTTTTTAAAAAAAGTTAACCTTAATAGGCTTTTGCAAATAAGACACGCTGCTTGGAAGGTTTCCCAGAAAATACACAGACACCTTCCTCTAGCTTAGAATCTATTGGAATACAACGAATTGTCGCTTTTGTGAGTTCTTTGATCTTATTTTCTGTCTCCGCAGTCCCATCCCAATGTGCCGAAACAAATCCAGTCTTTTCTTCTAAAACAGTTTTAAAGACCTCAAATGAATCTACTTTTGTGATGTGATCGGCTCTAAAATCCAATGCTTTTTGAAATAAGCCTGTTTGAATTTCTGTAATTAAAGTTTTTACTGTGTCTGTTAAGATATCTAAAGCCACAACTTGTTTGGTCAAAGTATCTCTACGTGCGAGCTCTACTGTTCCACTTTCCAAATCTTTTGGTCCAATAGCCAACCTTAAAGGTACGCCTTGTAATTCGTGTTGTGCGAATTTAGCACCGGGGCGCTGGGTGGTTCTGTGATCGTATTTCACAGATATATTCTCTGCTCTCAAAGCACTCATAATTACCTCAGCTTTTGTTGTGATTTCGGCCAACTGTTCTTCGCTTTTGTATATAGGAACAATGACCACTTGGTAAGGCGCTAAGTTTGGAGGCAATACCAAGCCTTTATCATCGCTATGTGTCATAATGAGCGCGCCCATCAAACGTGTTGAAACCCCCCATGAGGTTGCCCAAACATAATCTTGTTTTCCTTCGCTGTTTGCAAATTTAACATCAAATGCTTTTGCGAAATTCTGTCCTAAAAAGTGAGAAGTTCCTGCTTGCAAGGCCTTTCCGTCTTGCATTAAAGCTTCTATACAATAGGTTTCTTCTGCACCCGCAAAACGCTCACTTTCTGTTTTAACGCCTTGAATCACTGGAATTGCCATAAAATTCTCAGCAAAATTTGCATAGACCCTATTCATGAGTTTGGCTTCTTCGACAGCTTCAGTTTTGGTTGCATGAGCGGTATGCCCTTCTTGCCATAAAAATTCGGCGGTTCTTAAAAACAAACGAGTTCTCATTTCCCATCGCACCACATTAGCCCATTGGTTAATTAAAAGTGGTAAATCCCTATACGATTGTACCCACCCTTTAAAGGTATTCCAAATAATGGCTTCACTGGTGGGTCTTACCACCAACTCTTCCTCAAGTTTTGCATTTGGATCCACACGAAGTTTCCCTGGATTATCAGGGTCATTTTGCAAACGGTAATGCGTGACTACCGCACATTCTTTTGCAAATCCTTCCGCATTTTTTTCTTCAGCCTCAAAAAGGCTTTTTGGGACAAATAATGGAAAATACGCATTTTGATGTCCCGTTTCTTTAAACATGCGATCTAATTCTGCTTGCATTTTTTCCCAAATAGCATAGCCATAGGGTTTGATAACCATACAACCTCTGACCGCTGAGTTTTCAGCCAAATCAGCTTTCACTACGAGCTCATTGTACCATTTTGAATAATCTTCGGATCTTGATGTAAGGTTTTTACTCATATTTTTGTAATTTGGCACAACTATTGATAATAATGCACTGTATATAATTAGTTTGACAAAACTAAGTATTTTTGTGACGTTCAACAATTTAATTTAAACTCTTATGAAATTTATTACTTCTTTGACAAAACAAATGCCACTAGCCTTTGTAGTTGGAATGCTTTTTAGCCTAAGCTCTTGTGGATCTTTCCAATATTCTGGGATCTATGACGATGGGATTTATTCAGATTCTGACCCTGTAGAAGAAGTTACTGAAACGTCAGTCAACACATCCAATTCATCGGATTATTATAAAAATTATTTTAGAGAAAAATCACTTCAAATTGAAGAGGACAATACTGTTTTTACAGACGTTGACTCTTATGAAGGAGCTTATGAGGACGACTCCGAAAACACTAACAATTATGCCGGTTGGGGCGAAAACAACAGCAGCGAAATAATCATCAATGTTTATGATAATGGACCCTACTGGGGAAATAATTGGGGCTACAACTGGGGGAATAACTGGGGGTGGAATTTTGGGTGGAACAATTGGGGCTTCATGTGGCAACCCAACTATTTCAATTCGTGGAACAATCCATATTGTTACTATGGTTGTTACAGTAATTACGGATACTATAATAATAGATACAACAACTATGGCTACAATCGCTACAGAGGCCGTTCATATTCATATATCAATGGACAAAGAAGGTCAAGATATAGAAACTCAAGCCTAAGCAGTCGAAGTGTTTTAAGTACCGCAACCAGAAGCAGAGTTACAGGTTCGGATTCAAGATCGACAACAAGACCCAGTAGATCGACAACGCGTTCTACTACCACAAGACCAGCGCGAACCAACTCAAGCGTGCGCCCCTCAAACCCGAACACTCGCCCTAATACAACCACCAGACCTACACGAACTTCAACATATTCGAGGCCCTCTTCTACAAGACCTACAAGGTCTACAGCTAGGCCTACAACAAGACCTACAACAAGGTCAAGTTCAACTACAAGAAGCAGCAGTAGCAGCAGAAGCAGCAGCGGAGGCAGTTCTACAAGAAGAAGAAATAATTAGGCAAAAGCAAAACAAACAAAAATGAAAAATTTAGTTTTAACTTTAATGGGGACTATCTCCATGGTAAGCACCTATGGCCAAGACTTAACGGATGCTTTAAGGTATTCAACAGGAGAAACTGAAGGAACCGCTCGATTTAAATCTATGAGTGGGGCTTTTGGTGCACTTGGTGGCGACATGTCGGCAGTAAGTATCAATCCGGCTGGTTCTGCCATTTTTAATTTAAGCCACGGCGCCATGACAGTTGCTACTCAAAGTACGTCAAACGATGTGTTTTATGGCTCTAACACACAAGCTCTGAGAGACGATTCTTTTGATATGAATCAAATTGGAGCAGCCCTTGTTTTTAATAATAGAGACCTTGAATCTGGATGGAATAAATTTGTAATCAGTGTGTTTTACGAGCAACTTCAAAACTATGACAACCAGTTTTTAGCAGTTGGAACGACGCAAAACTCTATTGGTAGTTATTTTACCGACTATGCTAACGGACTTAGACTTGATGAAATTACAGCTCTGGAAGGAGAGAGTATTACACAGGCTTACGGCGAAATCGGATCTGCTTATGGGTCTCGTTTTCAGCAGGCTTTTTTGGGATATGAAAGTTATATTTTGGAAGCTGCTGATGACACAGATAATGGAAACACCATATACACCTCTAATATTGCTGATGGCGACTTCTATCAAGAATATAGCTATGCCTCAACAGGAATCAATGGTAAATTTTCTGCAAATATTGGATTTCAATATGACAAAAATATCTATTTTGGAATCAACTTAAATTCTCACTTCTTAAACTACGAAAGAAGCACATATTTCTATGAGGACAACACTAATACAGGCTCTACAATAAATCAAGTTGATTTTAAAAACACCCTTTTAACAACGGGTGAAGGCTTTTCACTACAACTTGGAAGCATTGTAAAAGTCAATGATTTCATAAGATTGGGACTCACATACGACAGTCCTACCTGGCTGCGACTAAGGGAGGAAACTACACAGTATCTCTATACATTTGAAGATGCCACAAACCTTGAAGCAGAGGTTGACCCCGCTGTTATTAATGTGTTTCCAGAATACTACCTGCGTACGCCGGCTAAAATTACGGGGAGTGCCGCTTTTATTATTGGAGATACTGGACTGATCAGTATTGATTATTCTAGAAAAGACTACAGTGGGACTAAATTTCGATCAAATTCTGGTGGTAATTTTTCTCAACAAAACTCAATCATCGGTACTACTTTAAAAGCAGCTAACACCATCCGTATTGGAGGCGAACTAAGACATAAGAAGTTTAGTTACCGTGGAGGCTATAAACTAGAGCAAAGCCCTTACAAGGACACTGCTGCTTATGGCGATCTTAAAGGATTTTCACTTGGGCTAGGATATAATTTTGGAGGTTCTCGACTGGATCTGGCTTATGAAAATTCAAATCGTAAAATGGACCAGCGTTTCTTTAACGCAGGTAATTTAGACGTCGCTAGAATAAACCGAACGAATTCTAATGTTTCACTCACATTAAGCATGAGTTTATAAGCTCTATATCTTTAAACAAGTTCCCTATCTTTTTAAAGAAAAATGGGCATTTAATAGCACCGGTTCACCTGTGACGGGCTCGTTGTAGTATAGTACAAACCAATAATCGCTTGATGGCAACATGGCCCCATTGTAGCTGCCATCCCAACCATCACCAGAGGGACGTATTTCCTTTAAGAGTTTACCGTACCGATCAAATATTTGAATTTTTGCATTCAACTGATTTGAAATGCTAAAGATGTTCCAAGTGTCGTGGTATCCATCTCCATTTGGTGTGAAATATTTTGGATAGTCAATGATGTAAACAACTGCCTGCCCTACCCCACAGCCATTCAAATCCCGTACATTCACAATCCGTTCTCCTGGATTTACACCTACAAATAAGCCTGTGTCTTGCCATGGTCCTTGATCGATATTGTATTCATAATCTCCTAGGCCAGTTGCAGTAACTTCGACAATATGTGTATCTGCAAATGCCTGAGTCGTTACCACTGCAGTAACCGTTGGCGGTGAGCTTTCTATCACTGTGAATACTTCAATTGGTGCCGCACATTGGGTGGCTAGAAGCGCATCAAAAACTTCTAAAGTATAAACACCTGCTTCAGTTGGCACATAACTAGAGGTTGTTTCTACAACAGTCCCAGTATCATCTCTCCAAATAAAGATATAGTCAGAATTTGACAAACCGGTTGTGATTTCTAAAGGCCCTAAAACCTCGGTGCCATTGGTATCAACACATAACACATATTCATCATCAATATCAATGTATGGTAACGGATTTACCTTTAATACCAACGGAGCTGTTTCGTAACATACGGAACTATCTACCAATGTTCCAGTGGTATCTATTATTTGGGTATTATTATCAACACGTGCAAAAATGACTTGTGGGTTTTCCGTATTTTGATAAAAACTAGGCAATTCAAATTGGTCCAGATCTGCATCTAACTGAGTCGCAAAATAACGAACTAGGTAATTCGCGGGATCTTGACCGTTTAGTACAATAGCATCTTGTGTGCTTAAATCGAACAATACACTATCATTATTGGGGTCGTTATCTGTCTCTACATTGTCATCACAGATTGTGTAAGGTTCATCTGGAGAGGTTGCTTGGGCAGCTTCAAGAACTTCTAAATTAAATTCTACAGTTGTGTTTTGACAGCTTGTATTGGTGTTCAGCACGTTCACATAAAGAGTCTGTGGATTGCTGGTATTCATATAGGGACTCACCAAAGGATTTACCCCTAGAGCTGCATCGGCTGACGTTTCATAATACGTCACAATAAATTCGGATGCACTTTGAGCTCCTAAAATTAAATTGGTTTGAACTTCTAAATCAAACGCATAAATACCGTCTGTGTTTAGCTCGCAAGCAATCAAAGTAGTAACAGGGTTGGCTTGTGGTATTGGGTTGACAATTACATCAAAATTTACTATTGAGAAGCAGCCTGTTGTATCGTTTGTCACGCGAACATAAATAGTTTGAACGGGAATATTAGTGTTTGTGTAATTTTCTGGAAACTCAATGGAATTAATACCATCTTCGGCGTCTGTGAATGTTTCATAGTAGGTTGGAGTCACGCCCAATTCACCGTTCAAAATAAACGTTTCATTTAGTGTTAAATCAAAAATTTCTTGTCCATTTCCACTTGCATTATTGTCACATAAATCGATGTTTCCAGGGGTTTGTGGCATCGGAATTGGCAATACTTCAAGAGTCAAGGTCGTAAAGTCAAAACAAGCAGTTACTGGGTTGGAGACACGCACAAAAACGGTTTGAGGGTTGCTAATATTTGTATAGGGACTAGACAGAGGAGAGACGTTTGCTTCTGCATCTAACTGTGTTAGGTGGTAGCTAAAGTCTAGTCCTGTTTGGCCGTTCAAAATCTGTCCTTCCCTATCTTCTAAAGTAAAGGCTTCCTGTTCATTGCCAGGTATATTGTCGTCACATAAAAGCAAAGGGGTGGGATCCAATAATACTGGAAGTGGATTGACTATCAATTCTAAACTTGTAATCTTTTCACAGCCTGTATCATCGTATGCAACACGAATCCATACAGTTTGAGGATTGGAAAGGTTTGTATAGTCCGTTGGTGTTCCGATTTCAGATGTTTGATTTTGAGCATCAACTTGTGTCTCATAATAACTAATTGTTACTTCTGAAGCTGGGACTTGGTCTAAAAACTCTACTTCTTTGGATGTCAAGTTAAACTGGGCAAATTCATCCGCATCATCATCACAAACTTCAAGAGGCATCGGATCAAATAATTGAGGGGTTGGATTGACCACTAATACCAATTCTACAACGGTTGCACAAAGTGTAGTAATTGAAGGATTTAATATACGTGCAAAAACCGTTTGTGTATTGATTTGTATATTGCTATAAGGGCTGGACAAGGCATTAACATCGTTTTCGGCATCTGACATAGTCTCGTGATAGCTGATTGTAATACCAGGTACTCCACCAGCAATCTCAAGATCTCTATCGGTTAACATGAAGACTCCAAAACCATCGCTGTCAGGGTCACAATTGGTTAAATCTTGTGGAATTATAGCCTCTGGAGAAGGAGATACTTTCAAATCTAAAGCAACAGTAGTATAACATCCTGTATTTACATCTTGTCCTCGTGCAATAACAGTTTGAGGGTTGCTAATATTTGTATAGGGACTTGACAATGGATTTGTTTCCGAATCTGCATCTGCCTGCGTTAAATAATACGTCACTAAGTAATTTGAATTTCCGTTCTGGATCTCACTATCTTTTTCAGTTAAGTCAATCTGAGTAAATCCATCTGGAGTTCCATCATCACAAATCTCTAGCTCTGTTGGGGCTACTAGTTGAGGTAAAGGATTTACAATAAGAGTAAAACTTCCTGTAATGCGACAGCCTGTGGTTAAATCTGTAAGAGCGACATAAAGAGTCTGTGGACTGCTGGTGTTTTGATAAAGACCTGTCAGTTCATTCACATTATTAGTCGCATCGGTTTCTGTTTCGTAGTAAGTGACACTTGCATTTTGTCCGTTGATAATTTCTGTATCCTTAATGCTTAAATCAAAAAGTTCCTGTAAATCACCCGCATTGGTGTCGTCACACAATTCATAATCTACAATCGAAGGAACCACCGGAAGAGGGTCCACCAAGAGCTCTAAGGAAGTCGTGTCAAAACAGCCCGTTGTGGTGTTTTCTATTCGTATGAATACTGTTTGGGCATCTTCAGTGATGCTGGTATAAGGACTGCTAACAGCTGCTGTGTTGGTGTCTGCATCCCCTTGAGTTTCGTGATAGCTCACTACCATTCCGGTTTGAGCACCTATTACAATCAAGTCCAAACCTGTAAAATCAAAGGTCGCTAAGCCATCATAATCGTCATCACATATGATTTGAGTGCCTACAGCATTGGCTATCGGTAGAGGATTCACTCGTAGTTCCATTGGCATGGTACTAAAACAGCCCGTTGTGGTGTTTTCTAATCGTATGAAAATTATTTGACTGTTTGTTGTAGTGTTAATATAAGGACTGGATAAAGGTGAAGCGTTTGTGTCTGCATCGTCTTGCGTTTCATGGTAACTCACAGCGATTCCTGTTTGTCCGTTTAAAGCTTCTGTGTCCTTTGTGGTTAATGTAAAAGACCCAATCCCATCTGTGTCGTCATCACATACTGCCAAGGCAGTCATTGTGGTTGTAGCGGGTAAAGGATTTACAATGATATCAAATTGAATTGTTTCAAAACAGGACTCTAAACCAATCTCTTCTACTCTTACGAAAATAGGTTGTTGATTTGGAACAGTGTTTGTAAACGGGCTTGCTAATGAATTGCTATTAGCATCTGCATCCGCTTGGGTTTTGTGATATGTAACTATAAAGTCTGAAGCTATTTGACTCCCTAAAACAATTGATGTTTGCTGCTCTAGATCGAATGTCATTATACCATCTAAATCGTCATCACAAGTTTGAAGATCTGTAAGTCCCGAAGCAGTGGCTTTGTGGTTCACTACCAAATTGAATATAGGATTTGGTTCTACAATATAACATCCTGCCCCTGCATTTGCTTCCACACGAACATAGATTGGTTGTGGGGAAGAAATATTATCATATGGGCTCGACAAGTTGTTGGTACCTGTATCTGCATCCTCAAAACTCAAGTGATAACTTACAGAATAATTCTCTGGGAGTTGTGCTCCTAAAATAGCGAGTGTTTGACTTGATAAATCAAATGGTTCTGAACCATCATTACTGATGTCGTCGCAAGAAACCATATCAGTTACTGGAGAAACCAAAGGTTGGTCGAGAAGATTCAATGTAAACGAAACGGTCTCGTAACATTTAGAAGTTAGGTATTCAAAACGTGCATAAATAAGTTGACCGTCAGTTCCCGTAAAAGCAACAGCATCAGCAGCTGAAATTGGATTTAAATCATCATCGGCATTTACTTGAGACTCGTGGTAGGTTAACACAAAATCGGATTGATTTGGTGTGGGCGCATACATGATGGCGTCATTTTCAGTCAGATCAAAAACACCAAAGGCCGTTCCAGTATTACAAACAAATAAATCATCGGGTGCAGCATATATTAGTTCTGGTAAAACACTAATACATACTTCCTCAGAATATTCACATCCAAAATCATCCAAAGCACGATATGTATAGCAAAACTCCCCTTCTGTGGGAGGCTGAACTGTAATTATATTTCCATCAGTACTTGTGATAGTACTATCGGCATCCCAAGCTTCTGAAACAAAGGTTGGCGTAAAAGAAAGGTCTGGAGGTTGGATTGAAGGATCAAAATTTAAAACCCAAGAAAAGACATAACCATTATCTGCAGAGAGATTATCTATAATTCGAATGGTCCAACTTCCGTTTAATGAAGACCCAATAAGACCATTCATAGAATTTATGGAAGAGTAAGTCCCTTCGGGAACAAAAGAATCTGTATACTCAGCTGGTCCATTTCCATTAGGAAATGTTCCACCAGTTTGAACACCACCAACTAAAGTCGGAAAATCATTACCTGGAACGAAACAATACTGATAACCTATACCCGGAGTTAAATCTGTACTGTTAGCATCAACAGTTCCTGTGGCCCAAGGAATCCCTAAGTTCGCAGAATTGCCGCCTTGATCGTGAAGCCGCACGAGTTCTCCAGTAGGTGAAATTATTTCTATATCTAAATCTCCTAAATAGGAGTGTTCCATGACCAAACAGACTTCTATTAACTGATTGATATCATCTAGCGTTTGATCGGATTCAAAACAATCTACAATAATTGAGGTTTCATAAACTGCACCACTTCCATCAGGCAAAAAGGTAACTTCACTTTCTGGTGGCGTACACTCATTTAAATACGGCACTACATTTGCAACCCCATTAATTGTAGTGGATTCTCCAAAGCAAATGGTTGAATCTGCTGCTTCAGTTCCCGTCAGATCTGTGGGCAGCGCCACTTGAATTACTTGATTTATTAAATTTGTGTTTTTACAACCGTCTGGATCAACACTTGTATTGGTATCCGTAATACTCAGGTTTACTAAATATACGCCCGGGGTATCATAAGAAAATACCGCGGTTTGACCCGCTTGAGTGGTTCCATCTCCAAGATCCCATTCGTAGGTTGCTCCATCTCCACTGGTCCCAAACTGACCACTCCCAACTAAGTTGATTTCTTCGCCTGGACAAACACGAATGTAGCCATTCTCATTGGGTTCAGGGCTTGCAGAGTCGACTACAGAAATAATTGTCTGACAGGGTTCAAAACATGAAATATCTGCGACCCAACCCGTATCATTTACACCGCCACTTGATGTAAACACAATAGTGATGCAACCAGAAGTATTATCTTGTGTCGCAGATACAAAACCGGGACTGCTTGCTGCTGTGGTTCCTGAAAAACTACCAAATAAAGTCGTAGGGTCAAGTGTATCTGGAGCATTATAAATTTCCATTATATCCGCACCAGCTTGGGTGGCAAATTCAGTAAAATCCAACTGCACCAATTGGCCTTCATTTTCTGGACAAATAGTGTAAGTAATAGATTCACTTCCAGAATAAGGACCTGTCTGCCCGCCTGTATCTACAAAAGTTCCTGAACAGGTATTGACCGTAACTTCATCTTCAATAACAAACACTTGTGCTGTTAATGAAACCGAAAAAAATATGCTGAAAAGCAAAACTAATTTTCTCATCTCTTATCTATTCTAGAGTGTTGTGATTTGACTAAAATGAAGTAATCAGTACCATCGACTCGATACATGTGTTCGCCTCGAGCATAAAAGGGAAATGAGTACTTAAGTGGATTAAATTTTTGAGAATTAAAAATGGAATCTCTTGTCAGAGTTGAAACAAAGGCATCAAATAGGGGCACTTCCGACAATAAAGGACATTTTTTTTGATCTTTCGGATCTGGTCTATTTTCAATTAGGACTCGGTTACGAAGTAAATTTTTCATCCAGAGGACTCGATTGGGACGGCTCAAAATTTCTTTTTCTAAAGATGAGCCATAAACTTCCGTCAACTGAAACATTTCATTTGCTGAAAAAGGTGTGTTTACATTATCCTGGTACTGAACAACAGTCAGAGGCAAATAACGACGGCTTGTGTTTTGAGAAGTGCAATTGTAACTAAAAAGTACAATAAACGATAAATATAAAATAGGTGTTTTCATCCTGTGTACAAAAGAGTTAATGTTTAATTTTACAAAAACATTCATCACTTCTTTTAAAAGAAGGATAAGCAGGACAGTTTATTTAAGATATTAAGGCAATCTTTAGACGTAAAGTTAACATATTTTTTAATGTAATTAGCGAAAAAAAGAAATTATTAATTCAAAATTAAAAGCATCCAACAGTGAAATTAAGTATCTTTGTACTTGAGAATTATTGAAAACTTTATTAGTAATAATACAATGGGACTGAAAAATAATATTGAAAAATTTGACACTATTGGAGACAATCACATTGGCACTTCGACTGAAACTCCTATGCGAGCAGATGCTTTTAAATTAAGTGCCGACGAGAAGATTGAAATCATTAAAGATGATGTTCAACATATTATGGAAACCCTAGGCTTAGACTTGAGTGATGACAGTTTAAAAGGGACTCCTAATCGTGTTGCCAAAATGTTTGTCAATGAGATTTTTGGAGGACTAGACCCCACTAAAAAGCCAAAGGCTTCTACCTTTGATAACAAGTATCAGTATGGAGAAATGTTAGTCGAAAAAAACATTACGCTCTACTCTACTTGCGAACATCACTTCCTCCCAATTGTAGGAAGAGCCCACGTAGCATACATCTCAAACGGAACGGTTGTAGGTCTTTCAAAAATGAATCGAATTGTAGATCATTTTGCAAAACGACCACAAGTTCAAGAGCGGCTAACCATTCAAATTGTTGAAGAATTACAGAAAGTACTAAACACAAAAGATGTTGCTTGTGTCATTGATGCCAAACATTTATGTGTGAATTCTCGCGGCATAAGAGACATAGAAAGCAGCACTGTTACAAGTGAATTTGGCGGGAAATTTAAAGAAAAAGACACCCGAAGAGAGTTTTTAGACTACATACAATTAGAGACCAAATTTTAATCCACTAACTCATGGGCAAACACAGCACAAATACGCTCTATATTTACAACTCGCTTTCAGGGAAAAAAGAGATTTTCACTCCTATTAACAATGGAACCATTGGAATGTATGTTTGCGGCCCAACAGTTTATAGCAATGTACATTTAGGTAATGTCAGAACCTTTATGTCATTTGATATGATTTTCAGATATTTCAAACACCTCGATTATAAAGTTCGATATGTTCGTAATATTACTGATGCGGGACACTTAGAAAATGATGCCGATCAGGGAGAAGATCGCATTGCGAAAAAAGCGCGTCTCGAACAAATTGAACCCATGGAAGTGGTACAGCGCTATACGGTTGATTTTCATACCATTCTAAATACCTTTAATTTTTTACCACCAAGTATTGAACCCACTGCTACAGGACACATTGTTGAACAAATAGAAATCATCAAATCAATATTAGAAAAAGGGTTTGCTTACGAAGCCAACGGCTCTATTTATTTTGATGTTTTAAAATATAATGAATCCCACCAATACGGAATTTTAAGTGGTCGGAATATTGAAGACCTCATTCACAACACCAGAGTACTTGAAGGACAAACAGATAAAAAAAACCCACAAGATTTTGCGCTTTGGAAAAAAGCAGAACCAAAACACATCATGCGATGGCCGTCTCCTTGGAGCGATGGCTTTCCAGGGTGGCATTTGGAATGTACTGCTATGAGTACAAAATATTTAGGAGAAAGTTTTGATATTCATGGCGGCGGCATGGACTTAAAATTCCCACACCACGAATGTGAGATTGCACAGGCCAAAGCATGGCACAACCACACACCAGTTAATTATTGGATGCATGCAAATATGCTAACTCTTAATGGACAAAAAATGGCAAAATCGACAGGTAATAATATATTACCTGCTGAAATTTTAAGTGGAGACACTAATAAATTAACCAAAGGATTTTCTGCCTCAGTGGTTCGATTTTTTATGATGCAAGCACACTACAGAAGTATATTAGATTTTAGCAACGATGCTTTGTTAGCTTCAGAGAAAGGATTTATGAAACTCATGGAAGCTGTCTCTACATTGAACAAACTAGAAGCCACTTCAGACGCTAATGAATTTGATGTTGCAGCTTGGAAGTCCAATTGCTACACGGCAATGAATGATGATTTTAACACCCCTATTCTAATTGCAGAATTGTTCAGTGCAGTGAAATACATCAACCAAATTAAAGATGGAAAAACCACCATTAGCGATTCCAGCTTAGCTTTACTAAAAGAAGTGATGCATCATTTTGTATTTGACATTCTTGGACTTAAAAACGTAACTTCTGACAAACAAGATCAAAAACTTGGGGATACAGTCGAACTTCTCATACGAATGCGAAACGATGCAAGAGCACAAAAAGATTTTGCACTTTCAGACAAAATAAGAGACGAATTACTGGCAATTGGAATTCAACTAAAAGATGGCAAAGACGGCACTTCATTTATTTTAGATTAATGGTCATGAAAACTATTTTGATTGCACCCTTTCTGTTTTTAATTAAGCTGTATCAAAATTTTATTTCACCAATAACACCTTCTAGCTGTCGGTACCAACCCAGCTGTTCCCATTACACCAAAGAAGCATTGCAATCACACGGACTGATTAAAGGAGGCTACCTTAGTGTGAAACGAAATTTAAGTTGCCACCCTTGGGGCGGATCAGGGCACGATCCTGTACCAAAAAAATAATACGGTCATATATTAAAATAGGTTCCCCATAAGTTTCACATCAATTTTCTATATTTACATCCTAAATAAATAACTATGTATTTTTTACAGATTATATGGGATCCTGCTTCTGATGGCATCGCTCTTTTTGGAGATTTTAAAATCCACTATTACAGTCTTATGTGGATGGCGGCTTTTATCGCAGGCTGGTATCTGACAAAAAAGATTTACAAAAACGAAGGTCAGACTGAGGATAAACTGGACGGTCTCTTTATGTATTCTGTATTGGGAATTATGATTGGAGCACGTTTAGGACACGTAATCTTTTATCAAGCTGAATTATTTAGGGAAGATTTTTTAAGCGTTTTCCTCCCATGGAGTTTTAGTGGTGGAATTGAATTTACAGGCTTTAGAGGTTTGGCAAGTCATGGTGCTGCCATAGGAATGATATTTTCGATGTGGCTCTACAATAAAAAAGTATTAAAAAAATCAGTGCTTTGGATTTTGGATCGTATAGTCATCGCCTGTGCGTTAGGAGCGGTATTTATAAGAATTGGTAATTTCTTTAATTCTGAAATGATTGGAAAAGCAGCTGGTGACGGTTTCCCTTTAGCAATCATATTCAAACAATTTGATAATATCCCTAGACACCCAGGACAGTTGTACGAAGCGTTTGGATATGTGTTTGTATTTCTCATTTTATTCTTCTTGTACTGGAAAACAAAGAAAAGCGTCCAAACAGGCTTTTTGTTTGGATTATTTTTGGTGCTTTTAATGTCGGTGAGAGTTGTAGTAGAACAATTCAAAATTGCACAAATAGACAGTCGTGAAGATTGGATACTTGGTCTAAACACTGGCCAAGTATTAAGCATTCCTTTTGTACTTTGTGGTCTGTATTTTATGTTTGTTTATAAACCCAAAAACGCTTAGGGAAAACTATTTTTCAGGGTGACTGAGCAGGGTTTACGGAACATACTTTTAAATACTCTTTAACTCTGACTTGCATGAGGATTCCTTTTTCGCCTTGGTATTTCACACCGCTTTTTAAACCTATTGGAAGAGATCTAGTTGTAAGCTTTAAACTCATGAAATAAAACCAAAAAAGCCGCTCAATGAGCGGCTTTTTGATATATAACTAATAGCTTTTAGTCTTCTTTCTTGTCTAAACGCTTCAATGTATCATTCATGATTGGCGTTGCAATAAACAACGAAGAGTAGGTTCCTACAAGCACCCCTACAATAAGAGCAAACAACAATCCTCTTAAGGAGTCTGCTCCGAATGTAAACATCGCCAATAACACTACTAAAGTGGTTAAGGAGGTGTTTAAAGTACGGCTTAAGGTGCTGCTCAATGCGCTATTGACAACTTTGTCAAATTTCCAACTTGAATGTTCGTTTAAGTATTCTCTAATTCTATCAAATACAACCACAGTATCATTTAATGAATACCCGATTACAGTCAAAATTGCAGCAATAAATGCTTGATCAATTTCCATACTGAAAGGCAAGAACCTCCAAGCAATAGAAAAGATACCTAACACAATTAAAACATCATGAAATACAGCAGCTACGGCCCCTAATGAGAATTGCCACTTTTTGAATCGTATTAAAATATAAAGAAATACAACGATCAATGATCCTAAGACAGCCCAAACAGAAGATTTTTTAATATCATCTGCAATGGTTGGACTTACTTTTCCTGCATACATTTTACCAATATTATTATCGGCATCAATAAACTGCTTATAGGTTGTTGCATCAGGCAAAAATGGCACCAATGCTTCGTAAAGTTTTTCTTGAACTTCTTGATCTACCTCGGCTGAGTTTTCATCAACCTTGTACTTTGTAGAAATTTTTAATTGATTTGCACTCCCGATTGTCTTCACCTCAGCACTGTTAAAAACGTCTGTCAGAGCCGATTTAACTTCTTCGGTGTTCATGTCTTGTGCAAAACGAACGGTGTAAGTTCTACCTCCAACAAAATCAATCCCTTGGTCCAGTCCTGTTGTAAATAACGATCCAAGTCCTGCAATGATAATAGTTCCAGATATTAAATAGGCTATTTTACGTTTTTTAAGGAATTCAATATTGATTGATCTGAACAAACCTTTGGTCATTCCTGTTGAGAATTCTAATTTCCCACCGCGGTTTAAATGCCAGTCGATTAATAATCTTGAGATAAAAATCGCTGTAAATAAAGAAGTTAAAATACCGATAAGAAGTGTTGTTGCAAACCCTTTAATCGGTCCTGTTCCAAATACATATAATATTAAAGCAGTAAGACCTGTTGTAATATTGGCATCTAAAATGGACGATAAAGCGTTATTAAATCCATCTTTAATCGATTCTTTTTGACCTTTTCCTTTAAACAATTCTTCACGGATTCGTTCGTAGATAAGAACATTTGCATCAACCGCAATACCAATTGTTAAAACAATTCCGGCAATTCCAGGCAATGTTAATACAGCGCCTAGCCCGGAAAGAATTCCAAAAATTAAAATAATATTTAACACCAATGCAATGTTAGAGTAAATCCCTGCTTTTCCGTAATAAAACACCATCCACAAAAGCACCAATGCTAATGCAATTAAAAACGATTTCATTCCACTGTCAATCGCTTCTTGACCTAATGAAGGTCCTACTTCTTCTGCTTGTACAATATCTGCAGAAGCTGGGAGTTTACCTGCACGTAATACGTTTGCTAAATCCACTGCTTCGTTCAAAGTAAACGAACCAGATATTTCAGAGTTTCCACCTGCAATTGGCCCAGAAGTTACTCCGGGTGCAGAATACACAATTTCGTCTAAAACAATGGCAATTTGGCCTGCAGTATTAAATGCATTGCCAGTCATTTCTTCCCATACTTTGGCTCCCTTAAGGTTCATTTGCATGGACACACTTGGATTGCCATTTTGTTGGTACGCCTGACGGGCATCTGTGATTACGGCTCCACTTAATGGAGGCTCATTATCTCTATTTCCTTTTAAGGCGTATAATTCTACTAATTCAATGCTTTGAGAATCTTCGCCTGTCGTTTGCTGAACTTGAGGAATTCCCCAAACAAATTTTGCATAACGTTGTTCTGGAGTTAATAAAGCACGAACTTGAGGATTGTTTAAATAATCTGTTACCAATTGCTTATCTTTTAGTTCAAAAGAAGCAAGAACGGGTCCTCCGCTACATCCTGGAGCGCGAATCAAGTCGATTAATGGGTTTATCTCTCCCGTATCACCTGTTACTGCATCGGTATCTCCAATAATATCAGAGATTGCATCTTCAGTCGTTTCAGTGGCGCTGGATTCAACTTCTGGTGTAGATGTTTCTACTATTTCTTTTAAAGTTTCATTGGCTTGAAAAATAAATGTTCCAAACTCTTCTCCTTTAAAAGCGTCCCAAAACTCTAACTGAGCGGTACTTTGTAGCAATCCTTTGACACGTTCAATTTCTTTGGCTCCTGGCAATTCAACTAAGATACGTCCAGAAGTTCCAATACGCTGAATGTTTGGTTGTGTTACCCCAAATTTATCAATACGTTTTCGAAGGACTTCGAAAGCCGAAACTATAGATTCATCAATTTTAAGTGACAATACAGGTTTGACCTCATCGTCTGTCATATCGAAAGTGATTTCTTCACTCAAAGTTCGATTTGCAAAAATATCTGGAGATGCCAATTTTGTACCGCCCTGAATCGCTTCAAAGGCTACAAAAAAGTCTTCTAAATAGGTGTTTTGACTGTCTTTTTGAAGCTCTTCGGCATCACTCAATGCTTTTCTGAAGACTGGGTCTTTACTTTCATTTGCCAATCCAACTAGAATATCTTTTACAGAAATTTGAAGAATGACACTGATACCTCCTTTAAGGTCCAAACCAAGATTCATGGATTTTTCATTCACTTCATCAAAGTCATACTGTGCAATTCCAATGTCATAAACTTCTTGGTTTTTCAGGGAATCTAAATACGTGCTTTGGAGTTGAGCGCGTTTGGCATCATAGTCTGCTTCAGTATCTGCTATTTTTTCAATAGCAAATTGCTTAGCATTATCTTCTATTTGGTTTGCTTTGAAACTAAATGATAGTTGGTAAATACTTACCATACCAAATAAGAAAGCAAATAATTTTACGAGTCCTTTATTTTGCATTGTGAATTAATTTAATATGCATTAATTTTTATAAACGAGCAAATATATGATTTAGGATGTGAATTGACAATAGATTCTTTTGTTTTCAATAAAAAGGGTATTTTAAGATCTCATATTTGACAAAAACACGATTCACCTGCTCATATATATTACACGTCTAGTAATGAGTTTGTTTTTTTAACGCCTTCGGCACTGGTATGTAAATGGGCTTTTTCGCTATCGCTTAGTTCAATTTCAACGATTTTTTCGATTCCATTCGCTCCTAAAACAACGGGGACACCAATACATAAATCAGATAATCCATACTCACCATCTAGTAATACAGAACATGGGAATATTTTCTTCTGATCACATGCTATGGCTTGTACCAGTCCACTTACAGCGGCACCAGGGGCATACCAAGCAGAGGTTCCTAAAAGTTTTGTTAAGGTTGCTCCACCAACTTTGGTGTCTTCTTTTACTTGTTCTAAACGCTCCTGAGAAATAAATTCCGAAACTTTAATACTGTTTCGAGTTGCATGCGAAATTAAAGGAACCATCCCAACATCACTATGTCCTCCAATGACCATGCCATCTACATCACTTATTGGAGCCTCTAAGGCTTCCGCTAATCTGTATTTAAAACGTGCAGAGTCTAAAGCCCCCCCCATTCCAATGATTTTATGTTTTGGTAATCCAGTCACTTTATGTGCAAGATAGGTCATGGTATCCATTGGATTACTCACAACAATCAAGACTGTATTTGGTGAGTGTTTTACCAAACTTGTAGAAACTGTTTTGACAATTCCTGCGTTGATTCCAATCAACTCTTCTCGAGTCATCCCTGGTTTTCTAGGAATTCCAGATGTGATCACACAAATATCACTGTTTGATGTCTTTGCATAATCATTGGTAGAACCCGTGATTTTTGTATCAAAACCATTAAGAGAAGCACATTGCATTAAATCCATTGCTTTTCCTTCAGCATATCCCTCTTTTATATCTAATAAGACCACTTCGGAAGCGAAATTTTTAATGGCGATGTATTCTGCGCAACTTGCTCCAACTGCTCCAGCACCAACTACTGTTATTTTCATTTTAATTTATTTATGTATTACTATTATTATCTAAAACTAATTGCAACCCCAAGTGATGCAGTATTGTATTCTTGTACGGTGTAATCGGCAAATATCTTAACAAAAGGAAGGTTTAAACGCGCTCCCAAAGTAGCACGTGCACCCGTAGATTTAAATTTTAAACTGATTGGATCTGAAACAGATTCGACAACAGAACCCTGACTGGTCCCATCAGAAGATTCAATCTGATAGGTTAAATCATAATCTCCATTGACTTTAAATGTTGACGTCCCACCATTATAGCCTACACCCCCATATAGAGTCACAATTTGAAAATCTAGAGATCCCAATGCTTGAACGGTCCAAATATTTAATTTGAATTCAGCACCTCCGTTGGTTACAGAAATTTCATCTGACACATCTCCGTCTTGAATTGTGTAGTCGATCGTTGAAGTTGTGTAAGCCCCTAAAACAGAGATGGAAAATGGAAGTTTTCCAACGGGTCCAAGATACTGTGTTAAATCATGCTGAAAACCCACTCCAATTAAATTGGCATTTACTTTTGAGGCAAAACCTGTTTTAGGAACATATCTTAATTTGATTGTTGTCTTAAAAGGCAGTCCAAGACCCACTTGAACAAAAGGGGTTGGAATGGCATTGGCAGGTAAATCCTTTGCAACACCACCGGGCAAATCAAACGATCCTGCCTTGTAGCTCCCCCCTTGATAAGGGATTGAAACATCGAAAGTTGTATTTGAACTGTCTTTGCCTAAAACGGTTGGAATACTTGTTTCTCCGTTTGAAATGGATATAAAATTATAGTCGTCGGCAATAAACTCAAACACCTTGTCTTTACTCGGCGTAAAAGCAGCGTTGAGTCCAAAAGTAATGTCGAACCCAAACTTTTTATGTGATTTAGCCGTGGAATACCAGCCACCGTTCATACTACTCATAAGACCTTTCATCGATGGACTTAGGTAGTTTTGCAACAATGTACTTGCATCATCAGATGCAAGTACGACAGCTCCAATGTCTTGAGCACTTGAAAGGTTCACTCCTAAAAGAAATGCACAGGAAATAATTAATTTTTTCATATGAAATAAGATTTGGGATTAGTATCTAAGCATCTATATTGGCATAAATTGCGTTTTTCTCGATAAATTCTCTTCTTGGTGGGACATCATCCCCCATCAACATTGAGAAGATACGATCGGCTTCAGTTCCATTATCAACTTGAATTTGTCGTAAGGTTCTAAACTCTGGATTCATTGTCGTATCCCAAAGTTGTACGGCATTCATTTCTCCAAGACCTTTGTAACGTTGAATTTTTGCACCATCTCCATATTGTTCCATCAATGCCAAACGTTCTTCATCGTTCCATGCAT
The DNA here is from genome assembly GCA_018673215.1 of Formosa sp. GTDB lineage: Bacteria > Bacteroidota > Bacteroidia > Flavobacteriales > Flavobacteriaceae > Hel1-33-131. The sequence continues at coordinate 30,916 of JABHDE010000033.1, forward strand.
ATTCTTTTTTAGCTCCTTTTTTAACTAAAAATAAAGGAGGTGTGGCAATGTATACATGTCCGTTTTCTATCAATTCTTTCATATATCTAAAGAAGAAAGTCAAAATAAGTGTTTCAATGTGACTTCCATCAATATCGGCATCACACATAATGACAATTTTATGATATCTTAGTTTTGAAAGATTCAGTGCTCTTGGATCTTCTTCCGTTCCAATAGTAACTCCCAAAGCGGTGAATATATTTTTAATTTCTTCATTTTCAAACACTTTGTGAGTCATTGCTTTTTCAACATTCAGAATTTTACCTCTTAATGGTAAAATGGCTTGAAATGCTCTATCGCGCCCCATCTTTGCAGTTCCCCCTGCTGAATCTCCCTCCACAAGATAAATTTCACATTTTTCAGGATCTTGTTCGGAACAATCACTCAGTTTTCCTGGCAACCCTCCTATACTCATCACTGTTTTTCGCTGAACCATATCACGTGCTTTTTGGGCGGCATGACGGGCTTGGGCTGCAAGGATGACTTTTTGCACAATAATTTTAGCGTCATCTGGATTTTCCTCCAAATAATTTGTCAGCATTTCTGAAACTGCCTGACTCACCGAAGCAGATACTTCTCTGTTTCCTAGCTTGGTTTTAGTTTGCCCCTCAAATTGAGGTTCTTGTACTTTTACAGAAACAATAGCGGTCAATCCTTCACGGAAATCATCGCCTGCAATGTCAAACTTTAACTTGTCTAACATTCCGGACTCATCGGCATATTTTTTTAAGGTATGTGTCAATCCACGGCGGAAACCAGATAAATGGGTACCTCCTTCATGCGTATTAATATTGTTTACATAGGAGTGTAAATTTTCAGAATACGAGGTGTTATAAATCATTGCAACTTCAACAGGGACTCCATTTTTTTCTCCCTCAAAAGCAATGACTTTTTTCATGATCGGATCACGATTGCTGTCCAAATACTTTATAAACTCAGAAAGTCCTTCGGTAGAATGGAAGGTTTCACCCAAAAACTCACCTTTTTCGTCTTTTTCCCTTTCGTCAACAAGAACAATTGTAATCCCTTTATTTAAAAAGGCCAACTCTCTTAAACGGTTTGCTAAGGTTTCATAAACGTATATGAGTGTCTGCGTAAATATTTGAGAATCGGGCTTAAATGTTACTGTGGTTCCTCTACGGTCTGTTTCACCAACTTGCTTTACAGGATACATTGCTTTTCCGCGCTCGTATTCTTGCTCATAAATTTTTCCATCTCTAAAAACGGTTGCTTTTAGATGCTCAGAAAGGGCATTCACACAACTCACACCTACCCCGTGTAAACCACCGGACACCTTATAAGAGTCTTTATCAAATTTACCTCCAGCACCAATCTTAGTCATCACCACTTCTAAAGCAGAAACGCCTTCTTTTTTGTGTATGTCTACAGGAATACCACGACCATTATCTTCGGTTGTGATGGAATTATCTTCATTAATGATCACGGTGATTTTATCACAGTGCCCTGCCAAAGCTTCATCGATTGAGTTGTCAATTACCTCATACACCAAGTGGTGCAACCCTCTCAAGCCTACATCTCCGATATACATGGATGGACGCATGCGTACGTGCTCCATGCCTTCCAAGGCCTGAATACTATCTGCTGAATAACTCCCTTTATTAACTTCTTCGCTCATTATGTTGATTGTGTTATTTGATTTAATATAAGTGCCGTAAAAAACGGACTAATGCTAACAAAGATAATTAATCTTCTAAGGAATTTAAAGGCTTTTAAGGGGAATTATTAACAATCGGCTGTTTTTTAGAAACGTCCTTAAATCCACTAAAAATGCCCTTAAATTTGATTTAAGGGCATTCTAATTTATCGATAAAACAAAAATTCCAAACAAAGGCTTTAGAAGCTGTTATTTGGGTTTTAAAATTTTCTAGTCGTAAGCCTTGTCGTGCACTTTTGCAATCGCTCTTCCAGAAGGTTCGTTCATGTTTTTAAACGCTTCGTCCCATTCTAGAGCAATCGCTGTGCTACAAGCCACACTTGCCTCTTGAGGTACACTCAAAGCAGCGGCATCGCTTGGAAAATGTTCTTCGAAAATAGAACGGTAATAAAACTCTTCTTTGTTTTGCGGAGTTTGAATTGGGAATCTAAATTTAGCATTTGCCAACTGCTCATCAGACACCTCTTTATCAACAACTTCTTTAAGCGTGTCGATCCAACTGTAACCAACGCCATCAGAAAATTGTTCTTTTTGTCTCCAAGCGACACTTTCTGGTAACATGTCTTCAAATGCTTTTCTAATGACCCATTTTTCCATGCGCTCACCATTAATCATTTTGTCTTGTGGGTTGATACGCATTGCCACATCCATGAACTCTTTGTCTAAAAATGGGACGCGCCCTTCAATCCCCCAAGCCATCAAGCTTTTATTAGCTCTCAAACAATCGTACATGTGTAATTTATCTAATTTACGCACTGTTTCATCATGAAACTCTTCTGCATTTGGCGCTTTGTGAAAGTATAAATAACCGCCAAAAATCTCATCTGCTCCTTCACCAGAAAGCACCATTTTAATCCCCATAGATTTAATAACTCTTGCCATCAAATACATTGGAGTTGACGAGCGAATGGTGGTAATGTCATAGGTTTCTATGTTGTAAATCACATCTTTTATAGCATCCAAACCTTCTTGAATGGTGAATTTTATTTCGTGGTGTATGGTTCCAATATAATCCGCAACTTTTTGAGCTGCCGCTAAATCTGGAGACCCCTCTAACCCAACAGAAAACGAATGCAATTGAGGATACCAAGCATCAGAAGTGTCGTCAGATTCTACTCGTTTCTGCGCATATTTTTTAGCAATGGCAGAAGTGACTGAGGAATCTAACCCTCCTGATAGTAAAACTCCGTAAGGAACATCACTCATTAATTGTCTGTGAACCGCATCTTCCAATGCTTTTTTAACCTCAGCTATACTTGTTTCATTATCTTTTACAGCATCGTAGTCTGTCCACTCTCTATTGTACCATTTCACAAACGCACCATCGGTACTGGACATATAATGTCCTGGAGGAAATAATTCAATTTTAGTACAAACACCTTCGAGGGCTTTTAATTCTGAAGCCACATAAAAGGTTCCGTTTTGATCCCACCCAATATACAAAGGAATAATACCCATATGATCTCTGGCGATAAAATAGCTGTCTTTTTCTACATCATAGAGTGCAAAACCAAAAATTCCATTGAGGTCGTCTACAAAATCAACGCCTTTTTCTTTATACAATGCCAGAATAATCTCACAATCGGATGCTGTTTGAAAATTATATGTTCCTTCAAATTGTTTACGCAATTCCCTGTGATTGTATATTTCTCCGTTAGCAGCCAATATGAGTTTTTTATCTTCACTAAATAACGGTTGTTGCCCAGATGCAGGATCTACAATAGCCAAACGCTCATGTGCCATGACGGTTTTTTCATCGCTATAAATACCGCTCCAGTCAGGTCCACGGTGTCTTATTTTTTTGGACATCTCAAGGACTTGAGGTCTTAAAATTTCTGATTTTTGTTTTAAATCAAATGCACAAACAATTCCACACATAATAGTTTCTTATTTATTAGACTGCAAATATGCAGATATCATTATATATTATAAATAAGAATAGCTATAATGATTTTAATTTAAAACTAAATATTAGTAATTAGTATATAAATGTAACTTTATATGTTCTAATCCAGCCAAAAAGTGATATAAATCAAGTCATTTGCTTGTAATTAGTAAAAAATGTATCCGTCTTTAAAAAGTCCCTCTGATGCGTGAAATCAAAGATTTCGAGCGGCAGCAAGAGAAATGATTTAAACTTTAAACATATAAACTTTAGCATTTATTTACCACTATTTAGGGTATTAAAAAGTAATTTTAACCAAAACTAACAAATCTCAACTATTATGAAAAAATCAAATTTTATGACCTCAATCGTATTTACATTTTTAATGTTAGTATCATTGAATGTAAATGCTCAGGAATTTAAAGGGCTAGACAAAAGTCCTATGGACGCCGCATCCTTTCCAGTTTCTTACAAAGAATCCAACAAACTTGTTAAAATAACATACAGTCGTCCGCAATTGAAAGGGCGTTCGGTTGCTGAATTAGCTCCCAAAGGAAACGTATGGAGGACTGGGGCAAATGAAGCTGCTGAGTTAACATTATACACAGATATGATGCTAGGGACTACTAAAATTAAAGCTGGCACGTATACCTTTTACCTCATTCCAGGAGAGACAGAATGGACTGCGATTGTCAGTACAGACATAAATGTTTGGGGAAGTTATTTCTACAACGAAAAAAATGATGTTGCACGTATCAATGTTCCCGTTTCAAAAAGTGAAGAGTCTTTAGAAGCATTTTCTATTGCTTTTGAAAAATCAGATGAAGGCATACATATGCACTTAGGCTGGGGAACCGTTAGAGTGGCCGTACCTTTTACAAAATAAGCTGGAATTTAATTTTTAATTAAGGAATATTCAAATACTTATGTGTTTGAAGAGATACCTTCCATTTGGGGTCTTTCATGACGTAATCCACAATAAAAGGCGTGACTTTGTCGCGCTTGCTCCACTCGGGTTGGAGGTATAAAATACAGTTGGGGTTTACTTTGGCGGCCTGTTCTTCTGCATACTTTAAATCATCAAGGTTGTAAACAATCACTTTAAGCTCGTGTGCTTTTTGATACACTTCGTCTAAAGGACCTTTTAATTTTTTAGGTGACAAGCAAATCCAATCCCAATCGCCACTAAGTTTATATGCCCCAGAGGTTTCAATATGGGTTTGCATGCCATTTGATTTTAATTCGGTAGTCAATGGGTTCATGTCCCACATCAAGGGCTCACCGCCTGTCACTACAATGGTTTGACTTTCCTTAGCTGCATCGTTTGCAATATCCGAAATAGCAGTGGGCGGGTGTAAATCAGCATTCCAGCTTTCTTTGACATCGCACCAATGACAGCCCACATCACAGCCCCCTATTCTAATAAAATAGGCAGCAGTTCCTTTGTGAAAGCCTTCTCCTTGGATGGTATAGAACGCCTCCATAAGGGGCAACATTTTACCAGCGTTAACAAGCGATGTGATTTCAGTTTTTAACATAATGAGCAAAAATAGTTCACTGTTTTTGGTTTAAGTCATAAAACTTCATTTATTTTTACTGGAAATTAAAAAAATTAGCTTTGAACAATACAAAATCTAACAAGAAAAACTATTTATTGATCGGATTACTTCTAGGCCTTTTTGTGGCTTGTGAAACAAAAATAGATCCCTTCGCCATTACAAACCACAGCGTTGGAATGCTCACCGACTCCACAAAAGTGAATGCCCTCAATGTGGTATTTACAAACGATTCTATCAGCAAATATATTGGGGGTGATGAATTTACAGGCAGTACTAACAGCATCCGTATTTTTGAAAAAGGAACGGGAGTTTTATTGTTAGAATTAGACCCTAATTATTCCTTAGATTCACTGTCCACCATCCGAACGGTGCGTGTCATGGATCCGCGTTTTAAGAACAAAGACGGACTAAATACGCTGAGTACTTTTAAAGACATCAACTCAAAATACACCATTTCGAGCATTCAAAACACGTTGAGAAGTTTGATTATTTCTGTGGATGAAATCAATGCCTATTTCACTCTTAACAAAACGGAATTACCCGAAGAAATGCGCTATGATATGACTCAAAAAATAGAAGCTATTTCCATTCCCGAAACAGCTAAAATCAAGGACTTTTACTTACAATGGTATTAAAGTATGGCAGCTTATAAAATTCAGAAAACGCCTTTCATCGTTCCAACAATAGATGGCAAAAGGATTGAAGAACATTTTGGAAACGCAACAGACGGCAACGATGCCCTAAGCATAGCCCACATGGTAGCTCCTCCGGGCTGGAGCGAACCTTTTCAGACTCCTGAATTTGATGAATACACCTATATCATACAAGGAAAAAAACAATTCATTATTGAAAGCGAAACAATTATTTTAGAAAAAGGACAATCGATTAAAATTGAAAAAAATACACGAGTTCAATATTCAAACCCTTTTGAGACCCCTTGCGAATATCTAGCGATTTGTACGCCTGCATTTTCAATGGAAAACGTACACAGAGAAGAGCAATGACAAACAAAATCTTACCCAAAATTATAGGGAACCTTATAAATTTCATTGGAGTTTTTAATTCGGTATACGCCTCCAAACTAGCTTTAAATTTATTTTCAAAGCCAAGAAAAGGACAACTGACTCCACACATAAATTCATTTTTAGAAACTGCGACGTCCAAAACAACCTTACATTTCAACAAACTGCCCATTCAAACCTACCAATGGGAAGGCAACAAAGAAACGGTGTTACTAGCGCACGGATGGGAAAGTAATTCAGGACGCTGGCGGGATAAGATTCAAAAACTTCATAAAGAAGGGTACAATGTGATTGCTTTAGACGGCCCTGCTCACGGCGGGTCTGGAAGCGCTACTTTTAATGCAATTCTATATTCAGAATTTATAAATGTTGTAAGTGAAAAATTTAAACCTACAGCATTTATTGGACACTCTGTTGGTGGGATGGCTTTGGTTGTTTTTCTTAAAAAACAAACCTATGCGGATGGTAAAAAACTTGTACTTCTTGGGGCCCCTTCAGGATTCAAAGGCATCATGAAACGCTACAAAGAAATGATGGGCTACAGCAAAAATGTATCGGAAGGAATTGATACATATATTGAACTTAAGTTTGGACACCCTCCTCATTATTTTTCTACAGCAGACTTCGCAAAAGACATCGATATAAAAGGCTTGCTAATTCATGATAAGAGAGATCGCATCATCCCACATCAAGATGCGCTTGATATAAACGCTCAATTTAAAAACGCCAAACTGATTTCAACAGAAGGTCTTGGTCATTCGCTTAAAGGTGATTTTGTATACGATGAATTAATTAAATTTTTGAGACAGTAAACTTTTGTAAATTTGCCACATGGAACCATCTTCAACAAGACTGAATAAATATTTAAGCGAAGCTGGATATTGCTCGCGGCGTGCGGCCGACAAACTGATTAACGAGGGCCGGGTGACCATCAACGGGGTCGTTCCGGAAATGGGGACAAAGGTTTTAAATGGTGACGAGGTTAAAGTGGATGGAAAAACCATTTTGAACGAAGCGAAAAAAAGAACCTACATCGCATTCAATAAACCTGTAGGAATCGTCTGTACGACCGATACGAGCGTTGAAAAAGACAATATCATTGATTACATCAAGTACCCAAGTCGAATTTTTCCAATTGGACGCTTGGACAAAGACAGTGAGGGCTTGATTTTATTAACTGATGACGGCGATATCGTTAATAAAATTCTTAGAGCGAGTAACAATCATGAAAAAGAGTACATAGTTTCTGTTGACAAACCGATTTCTCAAACGTTTATTCAACGCATGTCAGGCGGCATTCCTATTTTAGAAACCGTGACTAAAAAATGTAAGGTTCAAAAACTGAGCACCTATGAATTTAAAATCATTCTTACTCAGGGCTTAAACCGCCAAATTCGTCGCATGTGCGAGTACCTAAATTACGAAGTACTATCACTGAAACGTACCCGCATCATGAACATTCATTTGAAATGCGATATTGGGACATACCGCGATTTAACTCGCGAAGAATTAATCACTTTAAATGAAACGCTTAAAGACTCAAAAAAAACACTCTAATGAACAGTTTATCTCCTTTTCACTTAGCCATTCCTGTTTGGAATTTAGAAACCTGTCGTGAATTTTATAGAGAAGTTTTAGGATGTGAAGAAGGCCGTCATAGCGATCATTGGGTTGATTTTAATTTTTTTGGACATCAGCTCGTCATTCATTTCAAACCAAAGGAAAAAGAAACGGATCTTCACATCAATAAAGTGGATGGAAAGCAAGTTCCTGTTCCTCATTTTGGGGTAATCCTTCCATGGGAAAAATTTGATAGCTTCTCTGAACATTTAAAATCACAAAAGATAGATTTCATTATTGAGCCCTATATCCGTTTTGAGGGACAGCTTGGTGAACAAGCCACGATGTTTTTTTATGACCCCGCAGGAAATGCTTTAGAATTTAAAGCTTTTAAAGATCCGACTCAGATTTTTGCTAAATAGATAAATTGGCAGCGTGGCGCTCGCAAGCGAGCAGTGTGTTTTTGAGTAACATCGCTATGGTCATTGGCCCTACTCCACCAGGTACTGGCGTGATATAACTTGCTTTTTCAGCAACACTTTCAAAATGTACATCTCCAGCAATTCGATACCCTCTTTTCTTTGTTTCGTCTGGGACTCTGGTAATTCCCACATCAATAATAACGGCTCCTGGCTTGACCATTTCGGCGGTTAAAAATTCTGGTATTCCCAAGGCAGCAACCACGATATCTGCTTTTAAAGTGAGTTCGGCTAAATTGGTTGTTCGGCTATGGGCTATGGTTACAGTTGCATCACCTGCAGGACGTTTTTGACTCATTAAAATACTCATCGGACGCCCTACAATGTGACTTCTCCCAATGACTACCACTTGCTTTCCTGAAGTGGGCACTTTATAACGTTCTAAAAGCTCCATAATTCCATAGGGGGTAGCGGGTAAAAAGGTTGGTAAATCCAACGCCATACGCCCGACATTCATAGGATGAAAACCATCCACATCTTTATCCGGGTGGACTGCCATCAATACTTTTTGTTCGTCTATATGCTTTGGCAACGGAAGTTGTACAATAAATCCATCAATTGCTGGATTGTCATTCAAAGACTGAATTTGGGCTAATAAGGATTCCTCGGTTGTCGTTTCTGGCAAATCAATCAGTGTAGAATCAAACCCTACGAGTTCGCAGGCTTTAACTTTAGCACCTACATAGGTCATACTTGCTCCGTTTGTTCCCACGAGAACAGCTGCCAAATGTGGGGCGCGTTTTCCTTGACTTATTATTTCTGAAACCGCCGAAGCGATTTCAACTTTTATATCTGCACTTGTTTGTTTCCCGTCTAATAAAGTCATTGTTATCTTGTCGTTAATTCACACCTATCTAGGCATATTTTTCATCATTTGCATCATTTTTCTACCGCCTCCGCCTTGCATCATCTTCATCATTTTACTCATTTGATTGAACTGCTTCATCAATTGATTCACTTGTTGTATAGACGTTCCAGAGCCAGCTCCAATCCGTTTTTTACGACTGGCGTTTAAAAGTGTAGGCTTAGATCGTTCTTCTGGGGTCATTGAATGAATAATAGCTTCTATATGTTTAAATGCATCATCGTCGACATCAATATCTTTCATCATTTTTCCAGCCCCCGGAATCATCCCCATAAGGTCTTTCATATTTCCCATTTTCTTAACCTGCTGAATTTGAGATAAAAAGTCATCAAACCCAAATTGGTTTTTGGCTATTTTCTTTTGGATTTTACGCGCTTCTTGCTCATCAAATTGTTCTTGGGCACGCTCGACTAAAGAGACGACATCTCCCATGCCTAAAATTCGCTCTGCCATACGTGCTGGGTAGAACACATCTATGGCTTCCATTTTTTCACCTGTACCAATAAACTTAATAGGTTTATTGACCACTGATTTTATGGATATGGCAGCTCCACCTCTTGTATCTCCATCTAATTTGGTAAGAATAACACCATCAAAATTTAGAATGTCATTAAAAGATTTGGCAGTATTAACAGCATCTTGCCCCGTCATTGCATCCACCACAAATAAGGTTTCTTGCGGCTTAATAGCTTTATGAATATTAGCAATTTCAGTCATCATGGCTTCATCGACGGCTAAACGCCCAGCAGTATCTATAATAACGACATTACATCCTTTGGCTTTAGCATCGGCTAGACCCGCTTTGGCTATGGCTACTGGATCGTTATTTCCTAGATCGCTATACACTTCAACACCCACTTGTTCTGCAACAATGTGCAACTGATCGATGGCCGCTGGACGGTACACATCACAGGCGACAAGCATTGGTTTTTTAGATTTTTTTGTTTTGAGATAATTGGCAAGTTTTCCAGAAAAGGTCGTTTTACCCGACCCTTGTAAACCAGACATTAAAATGACACTTGGATTGGCTGATATATTAATTCCTTCGACATCGCCCCCCATTAAAGTGGTCAATTCATCTTTTACAATTTTGACCATCAATTGGCCCGGCTGTAGCGTAGTTAAAACGTTTTGACCAAGTGCTTTTTCCTTAACGCGATTAGTAAATTCTTTGGCAATTTTATAATTCACATCAGCATCCAACAACGCGCGACGTACTTCTTTGAGTGTTTCGGCAACATTGATTTCTGAGATGCGCCCGTGTCCTTTGAGAACATGAAGGGCTTTATCTAATTTTTCACTTAAATTATTGAACATAAATTGCGGTTTTAATCGAACTACAAAAGTAAAGAATTATTTTATTTTAAAACCGTTAATAGGCTGTTAAACCCTTCGATTTATTTTTAAATCACTCTAAAAATCAGGCTAGGGCGTAGAACTTGATATTTGCAATAATTTACCGTTATAAAATTGCTGACTATTTTTAGCGAATTCAAAAATATAGTTGGCCATTTCAGATGCAGTTGTCGGGGCTTGATATCCTGGAAATGCTTCTTCTAGCATTTCGGTTTGGACAGCTCCTAGCGCCAGCACATTAAAGGATGGCCCTGTTTCCTTATATTCTTCTGCTAAAAGTTCAGTCAGAGTTATCACAGCTCCTTTACTGGAGCTATAAGCGGAAAGTCCTGGAAATTTCACAGAACCTTGTACACCGCCCATAGAACTGATGGTGACCACATGTCCTTTTGAAGGCATGAATGGTATGATACGTCGAGTGAGTTCGGCAACCCCAAAAACATTGGTCGTATAGACTTGTTGAAAATCCTCAAAAGTGGTGTCAGCAAATGGCTTATTTAAGAGGGTTCCTGCATTGTTTATCAAAACATCAACCTGTTTCCATTCCTTTTTCACAAAGTCTTCCACTCTATCATAATCTTCGGGTTTACTCAAGTCAAACGACAAGGCCTTAATATTCTCAAAATTTAAATTTGAAACGGGTTTCGCATTTCTCGATAGAGCCAAAACATCGTAGCCTGCATTTGCAAAAAGATGCACGAGTTCAAAACCAATGCCACGACTGGTTCCTGTGATTATAACTGTTTTTATTGGTTTCATAACTGTAAATTTTGAATCTATGTTATAAATACGAAGGTACTAAAGTCCTGTGTATAATTACATTTAGTTAGTTCTTTTTATGCTCAGTTTTAAAGTGGACAGCATATAAAAAACAGACATTAATATGATGATAAACAACTCAAACCACAACAAATAATAGGGCCATACGCCTATGATTAACGGGTTTTCGGCCTGTGGTGGTTCTGCCAAATACATATAATTGGAACCTAAATAAAAATTTAATGGCATGATGATTACTAACAATACGTTCAGAACAATGAAGGAGGTGAAAACTGAATATTTTGAAGGCCTCATGTTTAAATTTTGAAGCATGTATAAAGGCAGTAAAAAGATCAACACATGTCTAACGTAATACTCTGAATATGAAAAAATACTGCCGTCAAACCCGTTCATTTGTGGAGTTAAAACCGACATAATACCTCCAATAACGCCTGTATAGAACACAAAGTCAAATAACGCCTGTTTACGTTTTAAGAAGGGAAGGAACGAACAAATTAAACCAGAGATACCACATAAGTGAAATGGTAAATCTGTAACTATATTCCAGTGTCCATTAAAGGCTGTGCGTAAAGGGGTAACAACAGAAGAGAAAAATAAAATCCCTCCTATAAGATAGGTCACTCTAACGTTCTGTTGTCTCGACAAAAAACGACCCAGTCCTAAAACGAAAACAACAATTACTAAAACAGCACAATTATTGACGATCCATTCATCCGACATGAATTTGATAGTATAGTTGGGGAATGTTTGATTGTTTAAAAGCATCAAGGAACTAAATTTTGGTTAATAACGTAATATCTCAAAAAATAAAGATACATAATTAAAAGATATTAGTATTTTTACTCTTGATTAAAAAAAGCGGGTCATTAACTCAGTTGGTTCAGAGTGTTACCTTGACAGGGTAGAAGTCACTGGTTCGAATCCAGTATGACCCACGAAAAAACCACTCAAAATTGAGTGGTTTTTTGTTAAAATGAGAAATTGAGATTTATCACTCCTAGATTTTTGATCCCAGAGCTAAAAATTTCATTGCTATTATCTATTGGACTTCCGTCGTAATCTTTAATATTTTGTAGTTTAAAAAACAGTCCTGGTTCTGTAGAGATTGAGAAGTGTTTCCCTAAAACTAGCTCAATTCTAAAAAAACCGATTAATGAGGATTCATAATTTTTTCTTTCTGCTTGATAGCTGTCAGAATAATTAAAAGCCAAGTCGAGTCCATAATAAAATCTCCATCGCTTAGAGCTGGATTTTAATTTAAAATCTATTCCTGGTTTAATTCCGACAGTCAACCGATTGTCTTCTTCGTAAAAATACTTCAAACCAAATCGTAGGTGTTTTCTTTCAGATTTCATCCTTCTGTAGCCAAGATTGAAATCATTTGAATTTGAAGAAAATACAGCAGGAATTAAATCGTCTGCATTTAGAGATATCTGATTTTTAAGTTCCTCTTGAGCATAAAGCTGGGACCCAAAACTTAAAAATCCAAAGATGAATAAAATGAAACTAGAGAGTCTATTATTCATCGTCTAATCTATCAATGAAACGGGCGAAAATACCTTCAAGTGTCTGAATGAACTCTTCACCGTCTACCCCAATCCCAATGAAATTTTCAACGTTAACAGATGTTCCATCAACAAAAATCATATGTAAAGAATACTCTTCATCTGCATCTTCTTGAAGTTCAATTTCACCTAGCATAACTTCGTCAACAATTACGTTTACATCTACAAAATTATTGATCTGAATTGTTGTCGGGTCGTCTAAAGCAAATAAATACTCTGCATCAATATTAAACTCCACCTTCATAGAATTAGATGTAAAACTTCCAGATATATAATCAATATCTGTATCTTCTAAGTTCTCATAATCAGTAGACAACAATTTGATGGAGGCTTCAAACTGATTGACACAGCCGTCTTCATCACTACTAAGAGCGTATCCAAAAGAAAATTTATCATCACTAATTTTATCAATAGAAAAATCGTGAGTAAATGGGTTCATATAAATATTAAAATTTACATCATTTGGTACTGGAATTTCACCAGACATCGTATAGCTTACATTCTCAATATTAAAAGCAAGCATCCTTTGGTCGTTGTGAGACATCTCTACACTCAAAGTTGTTGGGATATACACTGGGTCTTCAATGTTTAAAAGCTCTTCTGTAACTCCAGACACGGTAATTGACGTATCATTTGAATTGGAATTAGTAAACATTGGAAACATCATTTTCATTGTTGAATTTGAAGCTTCTGTAGTCCAGGTTTCTAAGAGACTGTTGTATTCGTAGGTCCCAAAATAATTTTGAATATTAAAAGGCTCATTCGGGTAATCTGAATCAATTAAAGGTTGGTAATTTGGAATATTTTCTACTGCGTCCATCATAATTTGATGAAAATCTGTAGTATCCGCTTCAGCATTGTCGTAAATTTCGATTAATAAATTTGAAAAATCTCCTGTTTCAAGAACCTCAAGGCAATTCATAAGCATTTCTACACTGGCTTCAACCTGTTCTTGATCTTGTTCGGCAGTATTTTGAGACTCCGGGGTTGTGGCATCGTTAACAGATTCATTATCACATGTAAACAACGTGATCATCATAAATAATAAAATAAACTTTTTCATAACTTAAATGGAATATAATTTGACTCAAATATACAATAAAATCAATAATTTTTATTTTTTAATAAAAATTTTAAACTTAAATCATCTTCAATACACGCTCCAAAGCCATGCCACGCGATCCTTTAATTAAAATACTTGTATTTGAAATAGTTGTTCGCTCTAAATGCAATTGAAGCTCTTTGAAAGTTTTAAAGAACTTAAAATTTGGATGTGGTATTTTTTGGGAAAAAAAATGAGATCCTACAAAATAAAACTTACAACCATTGATTAGAGTTGCTTTATTTATAAGCACTGAATGTTCTTTGGCGCTCGTCGTACCTAACTCAAACATATCTCCTAGAATGGCGAGTTTATTTTGATTTTGAACCGCTATAAAATTATCCAAGGCTACCTCCATACTACTTGGATTGGCATTGTAAGCATCTAATAAAATTTCATTGGAATGCTGCTGAATAATTTGCGAGCGGTTGTTCGCTGGCACATAGGCCTCAATTCCCTTTTTGAGCTGCAATGGGGTCAACTCAAAATAGCTACCTATGGTTAAGGCGGCTGCTATATTCTGAAAATTATATATTCCTGTAAGATGGGTTTGAATTTCTGTATTATTAAGTGACACACTCAAAAATGGTTGTGTTGTTGTTAGTTTTACATTCACGGCTGTTTTGGACGATTCCGAAAAAGTGTAAGTATTGTCATAGTCTCCCACTTGTGCTATTTGCTGTGTATCTTGATAGTTTAAAATAATTAATCTAGAATGTGTTTTCAAATAATCGTATAATTCACTTTTAGCTTTTACAACGCCTTCTTCGGATCCAAAGCCCTCTAAATGTGCTTTGCCAAAATTGGTGATATACCCCATGTTAGGTTGTGCAATTTCACATAGAAATGCGATTTCCTTAGCATGGTTTGCCCCCATCTCAACAATCCCAATTTCGGTCTCGGTTGTCATGCTTAAAAGGGTAAGAGGCACCCCGATATGATTATTCAAATTCCCTACAGTTGCTGCAGTTGTAAAGTGAGGTTTCAACACGGCATGTATCAGCTCTTTAGTAGTCGTTTTGCCGTTGCTGCCTGTTAGTGCAATGATAGGCAACCCGAGATAGTTTCTATGAAAGTGCGCCAATGCTTGTAGCGTTTCTAAGACGTCTGCAACCAAAACGAATCGATCATTTGAGGAATGCTGTACTTCATCTACAATAGCATAGCGAGCTCCTTTTTCGAGG
This sequence comes from Formosa sp., assembly GCA_018673215.1. Lineage (GTDB taxonomy): Bacteria > Bacteroidota > Bacteroidia > Flavobacteriales > Flavobacteriaceae > Hel1-33-131. Next base: position 45,987 of record JABHDE010000033.1, read on the forward strand.
GCTTGGTATGCAAAAGTATTTCCGTTAAAATTAACGCCTTTTAAGGCAAAAAACAAGGAGTCTTGTTTGATACTTCTTGTATCCGTGGAAACTCCAGAAGACTCTAAAAATAATTGATGAATTTGGTGTAATTCCATGTCCTAAAAATAACAAAAAAAACCCTAGCAATTAAAATTGATAGGGTTTAAGAATTTGTAAGCTAATATTATTAATTTTTTCGTTTCTTTTTCGAAAGCGATTTGGATCCTACTCTAGACATTGCACATCTAAAACCGATATAGTCTGTCGCCATATCTTCTGGATAATAACGTCTTTGTGCTGGGTCGAGCCAATACTCTCTGTCTTTCCAAGAACCTCCTTTATAAACTCTTACTTGATCATTGATAAGCGAAGTTCTCGCGTCAGACTTGTCATATTGTCTGTCTATCCCTGAATCCGTATTAGACACCTTATGATTTGGGGAGTTGTACATTTTTCGTGTCACGGCATCATTATCAGAATCATCTTCTTCAAAATCATTAAAGAATCGTGAAGACCTTATATCACCATCACGGTAATTAATGTTGTTACTTTCATCAAAGTTGGTACGCAAATAAGTTTCATCTTCATCAACGGGTACTTGACTGATTTGACCTGGGAGCCCTGTGGCAATTACTTTTCCATTTGAAAGGGTGTCGTATTCAATATCATCAATTCCGATCACCTTCACTCCACCATCTTCTCCAATAGCGTTTTTGGTGTAGACATTTCCTCTGTAGTATCCAAAGTCACTAAATTCATCGTCTACAACAGGTCTGTAAACATCGGCAACCCATTCGGCAACATTTCCGGCCATATCATAGATTCCAAAATCATTTGGTTCGTAGGACATCACTTCATTTGTAATATCGGCGCCATCGTCAGACCATCCTGCGATTCCACCATAATCTCCTTTTCCTTGCTTGAAGTTTGCTAATTGATCCCCTCTAGTTTTACGATCTCCAGATCGAGAATACTGTCCATCCCAAGGGTATTTTTTACGCCCTCTGTAAACGTTATAACTTCTAAGCTCCGAAAGTCCCAATGCTGCATATTCCCACTCCGCTTCTGTTGGAAGACGGTATTTTAAGGCTATTGCGCCTGTTTCTCGGGTAGCATAACTAACAATGGAATCGTTTCCTCTTTTTCCCCTTCCACCAAGATGAACTCCTAAACTATCTTTGTAGGTTTCTTTGGGTGCATTTATATAAGTATCAATATTGAAATTACTAGTTGCAGTCACTAATTCACCAGGAATATGAGAGTTTTTTTCCAAATATCCTTCATCTTGCAAGCCCATTTCTGCAAAACGATCCGATCTCCAATTCGCAAATTCAACAGCCTGTATCCAACTTACTCCTACTACTGGATAATCTTTAAAAGCAGGATGGCGAAGGTAATTTTCGACCATCATTTCACTCAAGCCCAAACGGTTTCTCCACACGAGAGTATCTGGAACAGCACCGTTATAAATAGCTTTAAATTTTGGTTCACTAGGTGGATATACACGCTTGATCCAATCTAAGTATTCCAAATACATAATATTGGTAACTTCGGTTTCGTCCATATAAAACGACTGAACATGCTGCTGATTTGGAGAATTATTCCAATCGTGCATAACATCGTCTTGAACTTTTCCCATGGTAAAGGTTCCACCTTCAACGAAGACCAAACCTGGTGCGGTTTCTTGCTCCTTAAAATTTGTATTATATTGAAAACCACCTTCCTTGGCATTAATCTTCCAACCTGTAGCCCTTGAAATATTACCTGATTTTGATGATTTGCTACATCCTACTAAAGATATAGATAACGTTACTAAAATGAGTAAGCGTGCTGTTATGTTGTTTTTCATATTCAACTTATAATTGGTAAAACGCAATTGAATTAAGTCCCGCAATATAGTAATTATAGATTATTATGCAATAAAAAACTAAAGGGATTTAATCTATTTTTTTGATTTTTTTATTTGTGTTACTTTGATTAAAAACGCTGAGTTTTATGATTTATTATTGTAATTTTGAAATTAGCTTTTATTTATCGATACTAATGATCAAAACATTGCGTTTCTTTACTATGAAAAGACTGATCCCTTTTGTAGCCTTATTTAGTTTTTATTTTGGAACCTCTCAAACTCAAAGTTTTGATATTAATTGGATGGAGGCAACCAATTTAAAAACAACTAATAGCTCCATTGAACTCCCTTTTTTTGATTCTAAAAATTACAATTTTTCTCATAAAAACGGGATTACTTTTTCAGCACAATGGAATGCAATTGGACGATTAGATGAACGTTCAGCCAAACTAGAGTCTATTGAAAGTATTGAGATTTCAAAAAGTGATTTAAAACAACTTCCTGTCTCTAGCATTCCTAACTCACCTAAGCTGAAGCTCACAAATGCTGTTTACAGAAACGCCTCTAAAGGCCATGTTGAAATTTCTCCTATTTTTTATGACAATGGAATACTTAAAAAAATCATTCGATTTTCAATTTCTTATAAATCCAATACACAAAGCAGAAGAGCCACAAGAACAAATTCTCTTACAAGCTCAAATTTAAAATCTGGAAATTGGTATCGATTTGCCATCGATACTACGGGCGTTCACAAACTAAATAAAAACTTTTTAAATAGCTTGGGGATCAATACAAGTTCTATAAATCCAAAAAATATTAAAATTTATGGACACGGAGGGAAATCACTTCCTTTACTAAATTCAGAGACTGTTTCCAATGACTTGATAGAAAATACCATCCAAGTGATTGGCGAAGAAGACGGTGCTTTTAATGACAGTGATTATATTTTAATGTATGCCATTGGACCTAAAAAATTCAATTCTGACAACAATTCACACATCAATCCTTACAGTGATAAAAGTTATTACTATGTTAATATCAGTCCTGGAAATGGCGCTAGAATGTCCACAGCGATAGAACCTCCTGGAAATGCAGATATCATTTACAACACTTTTCATAACTATAAATTTGTAGAATCCGACACTTATAATATTGCCAAAATGGGAAGGCGTTGGTTTGGTCATCGTTTTTATGTAGAAAATGAGAGGGCATTTAGTTTCGAATTTCCAAATTTAATTACAAGCAGCCCAGTTGCATTGAAAGTTTATACCGCTGCAACTTCCGAATCAGATACTTCGATGGAACTTAAGGTAAATGGCGCTAATGTTGATAATTTGACATTTTCACCCATAGACAAAGACAATCTCGCAAGGTCGGATTCCTTTAATGGAACTATTGCATCTAATTCCGCAACAATCAATGTGGGATTATCTTACAACAATAACGGCAATCCTTCTGCGAGAGCTTATTTGGATTATATATCTATAGAGGCAGAATGTACTCTAACAAGTCTTGGAACTCAATTTGAGTTCAAACACAATGGCAGTTCCACCCAATTAGGAATTGGTCAATTTGAAATTTCAAATGCGGCTTCCATCTCTCAAGTTTGGGACATCACTAACCCTTATCAAATTCAATTTTATAACAATACAGATGCGGAGTCGGAATTTAGTTTCAAAACTAGTTTAGGAACCCTAAAAACCTATCAAGCTGTTGGACCTGATTTTTATGTTCCCAGAAAAACCAATAATACTTATGTTCCAAATCAAGACATTAAAGGAACAGTATTTTTGGATGCTCAAGGAGAATTTAAAGACGTCGATTATTTAATCATTACGCCCAATTTTTTACAAGCGCAAGCAGAACGTCTTGCTCAAATCAATCGGACTCAAAACAATCTTAATGTTAAAGTAATCACTTTAGAGTCCATCTATCAAGAATTCAGCTCAGGGATGCAAGATATTGGAGGTATTCGAAATTTTGTAAAATATGTGTATGACAATGCCAGCGCACCTTCTAAAAAACTAAAATACTTATGCTTATTTGGAGACGCATCTTTTGATTATAAAGAACGAACTTCAAACAATACCAATATTGTTCCTTCATGGTATTCAACAGAAAGTTTCAGTTTGATTACTTCATTTATTTCTGATGACTATTTTGGAATGATGGACTCCAATGAAGGCAATATGTCAAACAACAACAAACTTGACATCGCTGTGGGTCGAATTTTGGCCGAAAATACCCAACGAGCCAAAGAAATGGTAGATAAAGTAGAGTCCTATTACATGCCCGAAACATATGGAAGTTGGCGGAATAATTTTTTACTCATTTCGGACGATGTAGATGAGGAATCGGACCGCATCATTCAATCCACAACTGAAATCATAGCAGAGGATGTAAAAACAGAAAAACCTTTTATGAATGTTCAAAAAATTCATGCAGATTCCTTCGTTCAAGAAACCTCATCAGGGGGTGCCCGCTACACCTTGGTAAACAAAGCTATTTTTGATGCCTTGGAAGTTGGCGCCCTTGTCGTTAATTATTTTGGACACGGGGGAGAAGACGGCCTGGCTGCAGAACGTATTTTTGATAAAATAAACGCTCAAGAGCTTAACAACCCTAGCAAACTTAACTGCTTTGTCACTGTTACATGTGAATACACCAAATTTGACAACCCCCTAAGAGAAACCGCTGGGGAGTATTTATTTTGGAACAAAAAAGGAGGAGCCATTAGTTTAATTACCACCACACGAAAAATTTATGTATTTGTAGGTACCACTTTTAATAAAACCTTAAGTCAATATTTATTTTCATACGGAAGTGACCAAACCATGAGTATTGGTGAAGCATTGAGACGCACTAAAAACGACCCTGCAATCTCAAGTCAATCTCAACGTCGACTGGTATTTAGTATCGGAGACCCCGCTATCAAACTCCCTATAGCTAAGCCAGACATAAGAGTTACTAAAATAAATAATGAAGAGGTCACTACTACTACACAGGTCCTATCGGCCTTAAGTAATGCCAAAATTGAAGGGACAGTAACCGACACTCAAGGAACAGTTTTGACCAACTACAACGGAATTTTAACCGCAACTATTTATGACAAAAATGTCCAGCGATCAACACTCGCAAACGATGGCACAAGAGATGCAGCAGGCAACCTCATAGTGATGGACTTTGATGCTTTGGGAGAAGTAATTTTTAGAGGGCAGGCAAGTGTAACTAACGGTCAATTTGGATTTGAATTTATTGTCCCTAGAGATATTACCGTCACGGAAGGAAACGGGAAAATTAGCTTATACTCTAAATCTGAAAGCCCTTTATCAGACAATCGAGGATATAATTACGATATTAAAATTGGAGGCGTCAATCTCAATGCACCTGAAGATAATACAGGCCCAACCATCAATTTATATATCAATGATGAAAATTTTGTTTCAGTAGGAATCACTAATGAAAACCCAACGCTTTTAGCAAATTTATACGACGAAAACGGCATCAATACCGCCAGTGGAATTGGACATGATATTACTGCCATTTTAGACGGTGATGAAACCAATGTTTACAAACTAAACGACTATTACATTGCAGCAATTGATGATTATCAAAGAGGATCTTTGAGTTATCCACTGAGAGATTTGAGCCCAGGATTACACACCCTGACACTCAAAGCATGGGATGTCTATAACAATGCTTCTACTCAAGACATTCAATTTATAGTATTTGACAAAGACGTGAGTTTGGAACTTACCAATGTATTGAATTACCCCAATCCGTTTGTGAATTATACAGAATTTTGGTTCAACCACAATAGTTCGGATGTATTAGACGTTTCTATTCAAATATTCACCGTTTCTGGGAAATTGATAAAAACTATTAATGGGCAAACCAATGCAGGTTCCAATATAACAAGTTCTGTCTCTCGAGACATCACTTGGGATGGCACCGACGATTTTGGCAGCAAAATTGGAAAAGGCGTTTATGTCTATAAATTAAAAGTGCGATCAACAAGTACAGGAATGCAATCAGAAAAAATCGAAAAACTTGTAATCCTTCAATAATACATTATATTTGTTAATTCAAAACACCAATCAACTAAAATGATTTCAATCAAAAAAAGCCAAAAAATATCATCGATTTGTATGCTGTTTTTTATAACCCTATTTTCAATTAAAGCGTCTGCTCAAACTACCACAATCATCACTCCAAGTCCGGACGACTCAAGAGTCATTACCACGGGAGTTCCATTTGTTTTAATCGCTTCCGATGCCCGCGCTGCAGGTATGGGGGATATGGGAGTTGCCACCTCGGTAGATACCTATTCTCAACAATGGAATCCTTCCAAATATGCCTTTTCGGAAACAAAATCTGGAGTTGGGTTTAGCTATACGCCATACCTAAGCAAACTAGTCAATGACATCTTTTTAGGAAATATCACTTATTTCAATAGAATTAATGAACGAAGTGCATTTGCAGCCAGTCTAAAATACTTTTCTTTGGGAGAAATTGAACTCCGTGAAGATGAATTTTCGGATCCTTTAATAGAAAAACCAAATGAATTAACTTTCGATGCTTCTTATTCTCTAAGACTTTCAGACCAGTTTTCAATGGCAGTAGCCTTACGCTATTTACGCTCAGATCTAAAAATTCAAGCCATCGACGTCAATGCCAAAGCAGCAAGTTCCTTTGGAGTGGACATCGCAGGATATTACCAAAGTGAAGAAGAAGCATATAATGACTTTAACGGCCGTTGGAGAGGGGGGTTTGCCATTCAAAATTTAGGTCCAAAAATTAAATATGACGAAGGTGGAAGAGAAAATTTTCTACCAACCAACTTAAGATTGGGTGGTGGATTTGATTTTATTTTTGACCAATACAACAGAATTAATGTAACCGCTGAAGTCACTAAACTTTTGGTGCCAACGCCTCCAATTCTAGGAACCGAAACCGTGTTTGAAGACCTCAATGGAAACGGAACTTACGAAGCTGAAGAAGACACGTTGATTAGCGAAACTGACAATGTTATTGTTGAAGGTCAAGATCCAGATGTAGGGTTCATGTCTGGGGTGTTTCAATCGTTTAACGATGCCCCAGGTGGGTTTAGTGAAGAATTGGATGAATTTACTTGGGCTATAGGAGCCGAATACTTATACCAAGATTCTTTTGCTCTAAGACTCGGTTATTTCAATGAAAATGAATTCAAAGGAGCTCGTAAATTTTTTGCCATGGGTGCAGGTTTCAAATACAGTACGATTGACATTGATTTATCCTATTTATTCTCCGCTTCTAAAGTGCAAAGCCCTTTAGAAAATACCTTACGTTTTTCTTTATCCCTTAATTTCGGAGACGGAGAATACAGTGAATATTAAGCAATCGCTTAAATAAAACATTAATAAAAACTATTGCACAATGCAATAGTTTTTGTGTCTATAATTCCTATGAAAGAAGTAAAAATTGAGACCACTTTTGAAGTTTATGATGCAATTGAAGAATTAGCACCCTCCATTCAATCCCTTATAAAAAAAGCAGCAGAAGCCCGTAAAAAAGCCTATGCCCCTTATTCAGAATTTTTGGTCGGAGCAGCTTTAGAATTAGAAAATGGAGAAATTATTTCTGGAAACAACCAAGAAAACGCCTCCTATCCTTCTGGAATCTGTGCCGAACGCACTGCTGTTTACTACGCAGGTGCGGAATTTCCGAATCAAAAAATACTTCGGATGGCCATTGTGGCGGGATCTACTCTCAATCCAACCACCAAACCCATCCCCCCTTGTGGGGCATGCAGACAAGCGCTATCAGAATATGAAGTAAAACAAAAATCTCCTATGGAACTCTATTTTATGGGGACTTCTGGACAGGTAGCCGTCTCAAAATCAGTTGAAAACATCCTTCCTTGGATCTTTGACAAAACCGTACTATAACGTTTTTTTAAAAAATTAACCCCTACTCTTTTTAGGTTATCAATCAAAGTATTACTTTTGTGTTTACATTAAAAATAATTACTGTAAACGCATGCAGAAGATAACTAAAGAAGTCTACCTTAATTGGTATGAAAACATGATGCTCTGGCGAAAGTTTGAAGACAAACTTGCAGCCGTATACATCCAACAAAAAGTAAGAGGATTTCTCCACTTGTACAACGGACAAGAAGCCGTGCTTGCAGGCGCTTTACATGCGATGGATTTATCTAAAGACAAAATGATTACGGCCTACCGAAATCACGTACAACCCATAGGTATGGGCGTTGATCCACGTAGAGTTATGGCAGAACTTTTTGGAAAAGCAACTGGAACCTCTCAAGGACTGGGAGGCTCTATGCATATTTTTTCAAAAGAAAAAGGATTTTATGGGGGTCATGGAATCGTTGGAGGACAAATTCCTTTAGGAGCTGGAATGGCATTTGGAGATAAATATAATGAAACTGGCGCAGTGACGCTTTGTTATTTTGGAGATGGTGCTGCCCGCCAAGGATCCTTACACGAAACCTTTAACATGTCTATGAACTGGAAATTACCTGTCGTTTTTGTATGTGAAAACAACGGATATGCCATGGGAACTTCTGTCGACCGAACAGCCAACCATTCCGATATTTGGAAATTAGGACTCGGATATGAAATGCCTTGTGGTCCTGTAGATGGAATGAACCCTATCAAAGTAGCTGAAGCATTTGACGAAGCGATCCAACGTGCGAGACGCGGAGATGGTCCAACTTTCTTAGAAATGAAAACTTACCGTTACAGAGGACATTCTATGAGTGATGCACAGCACTACAGAACCAAAGATGAAGTCAAAGAATACAAAAAAATTGATCCTATTACTCAAGTCTTAGATGTCATTCTTCGTGAAGAATATGCAACAGAAGACGATATTAAAGTCATCGATAAGCGTGTCAAAGACTTGGTTGCTGAATGTGAGAAATTCGCAGATGAATCTCCATACCCAGAAAAAAATGTCATGTACGACGTCGTTTACGAACAAGAAGATTATCCATTTTTACAACATAAATTATAAGTTATGGCTATCATAGTTAATATGCCCCGACTAAGCGACACCATGGAAGAAGGAACCGTGGCAAGCTGGTTGAAAAAAGTAGGAGACAAAGTTGAAGAAGGTGATATACTCGCTGAAATCGAAACCGATAAAGCAACCATGGAATTTGAATCCTTTAATGAAGGGACTTTACTTCATATTGGTGTTCAAGAAGGTGAAACGACCATGGTCGATGAACTTCTGGCCATTATTGGAGACGAAGGCGAAGATATTTCAGCACTATTAACAAATCCATCTGCAGCCGTAGAAACGACTACAGCTGACGAAACTACTGAAGACGTTGTGGAAGCGGAAGCGGAACCAGTCGCTGAAACAAATTCGACTGAGATTCCAGAAGGAGTTATTGTCATAACCATGCCACGCTTAAGCGATACCATGGAAGAAGGAACCGTTGCTAGCTGGTTGAAAAATATAGGAGATACTGTTGAAGAAGGTGATATTTTAGCGGAAATCGAAACCGATAAGGCAACAATGGAATTTGAATCCTTTAACGAGGGGACTTTATTATACATTGGCTTAAAAGAAGGAGAATCTGCAAATGTAGATGATCTTCTAGCGATTATTGGCCCTGCAGGAACGGATGTTTCTGGAGTTGCTGCTAACTTTTCTGCCGGCACAACAACCGCTGCAGAACCAGCACCAAAAGAAACACCAAAAGCTGCCCCAACGGTTGCGAAAGAAGCGCCAAAAGCAGAAACCGTAACTGTAGCTACACCAGTAGCCGCAGCACCAGTGTCTAATACAACAGGACGTTTACACATTTCGCCACTAGCCCGAAAAATGGCAGAAGATAAAGGAATCGCCTTGAACCAATTGGTTGGAAGTGGCGAAAACGGACGGATCATCAAACGCGATGTAGAAAACTTTACCCCTGCTGTAGCAAATTCTGTTAGTGCAGCAAAATTTGTACCCACAGGTCAAGAAGATTTTGAAGAAATTAAAAATTCGCAAATGCGTAAAACCATTGCGAAACGCTTGGGCGAATCTAAATTCTCTGCACCTCATTATTATTTGAATGTAGAGTTTGACATGGACAATGCCATGGCATTTAGAACGCAATACAATACCGTACCCGACACTAAAATATCTTTCAACGATATCATTGTAAAAGCCTGTGCATTGGCCTTACGCCAGCATCCACAAGTAAATTCTCAATGGTTTGCAGATCGTATGAAGCTAAACAACCACGTCCATGTGGGCGTAGCTGTAGCTGTAGAAGATGGTTTGGTCGTTCCTGTAGTGCGTTTTGCAAATGAGCAAAGCTTGCCGCAAATTGGCGCTGCCGTTAGAGATTTTGCGGGTCGAGCCCGAAACAAAAAACTAACCCCTCAAGAAATGGACGGAAGTACTTTTACGGTATCCAACTTAGGGATGTTTGGAATAGAAAGTTTTACCTCAATTATCAATCAACCCAACTCAGCGATTCTATCGGTAGGGGCCATTGTTCAAAAACCAGTGGTTAAAAACGGACAAGTTGTGGTTGGAAACACCATCAAACTTACCCTTGCTTGCGATCACCGAACGGTGGATGGTGCAACAGGAGCACAATTCTTACAAACCCTTAAAGGCTATGTAGAGAACCCTGTGACGATGTTGGTTTAATAAAGGTTAAAATACTGTATAAAAAAACCACTCAAATGAGTGGTTTTTTTTTATACAAATATCTATATCCCAATTATTTAAAAAAAAGTGTATATTTATTTAATTATTAACCAATTTAATCAAGCTATGATACCATTTAAAAAATTAGCGGAATTTAGAAATTTATTAATAATCTTAACCTTCTTTTGTTTTATAAGCTGTAGTAACGAAGCACCTGGTGACTCGGTAACTCCAAACACAACATCACCCCCCACTACATTGTTAGAAAACTTTGGAAATCTCACAGACAGCGATTTTATGGGACGTGTAGTCGATTTACAAAACAACCCTGTGACTGGAGCTATGGTTCAAATTGGTAACAGTACAACTGATACCGACGTGAACGGTATTTTTATTATAAGAAATGCAGAAATCTATGAAAAGTTTGCTTACGTTAAAGTAGAAAAAGCAGGCTTCCTGCACGGCTCAAGGTCTGTAGTACCGACCGCAGGCATTAATAAAATTCAAATCATGTTATTACCACAAACAGTGACTCAAACTGTGAGCTCTGGAACTGCTGTAACGGTTAGTTTAAGCAATGGTGCTGCTGTGGATCTTTCTGGATCCTACAGTAATTCTGATGGTAGCGACTACACTGGGGATGTACAGGTGACTCTACACTTGCTAAACCCTACTGATGACGATATGCAACAACAAATGCCAGGAATGCTATTGGCAGAAAATTTGCAAAATGAAGCGAGAATGCTGGAAACACTTGGAATGGTAGCTGTAGAACTGCGCAGCGATACTGGAGAAAAATTAAACCTTTCTGAGGGAACCACTGCAACCATATCTGTCCCATTAGACCCTGAAACCTTAGCAGGGGCGCCTAATGAAATTCCGCTATGGTATTTTGATGAAGAAAACGGCTATTGGGTTGAAGAAGGCAGTGCCACGCTTCAAGGTACAAAATACGTTGGAACGGTCAGTCATTTCTCTTTTTGGAATTGTGACATTCCTACAGAATATGTCAATATATGCATGAACATAACTGATACTAACAATACTCCATTAAGTAATATACAGGTTCGTATTGAAAGTGAGTTCAACGGAACGGGTTACGGATATACGAATGATTCTGGAGAAGTTTGTGGTATTATCCCAGCTAACCAAACTTTGAATTTACAATACTTTTTATATAACATTTGTAATAATCCAGAAATTCCTAATTCATCCGAAACAGTTGGTCCATTCAATCAAAACACGACGCTTAACGTCGTGCTTGACGCACCAATAGTTGAAGACTATTTAGAAACCATTACAGGAATTTTTAACAACTGTGATGGAGATGCGGTTGTTAATGGGTATGTTCAAGGTAGAATTGAAGATGGTCAATGGTTTTATAGTTTAGTCACAGACGGTGTGTTCGAAATCAATGTCCTTAGTTGTAATGAAAATGCTTCCATTAGTATTACGGGTTATGATTATGATACACTTCAAACAACCTCTGAAATTAATTACACATTGACAAGTCCTGAAACGGACTTAGGAACCTTATCAGCCTGTGATAGTGTAGAAGAATTTATTCAATTTAGTATAGATGATGGGGAAGTTGAACAAATCGTCTTTAACGTAAGCTGTACTACATATCAAAGTGATTTCTCTGGTTTATATACACTAGATATTGGAGGCAGCAATCAAAATACATGCATCTATCTTTCCGGAGCATTAAATGATAATTACGTAAATTTTGAAGGCGCTTATGAATATGGAAATGTATGGAATTCAAATACGCCCTCAGCGGGAATGGCGTTTGTAGAATGCCAAGATATTAGTGAAGAAAACAACCAAATTATATTTAATCTAACTTCATACGGTAACACTACTGGAGAATATATTGACATTAATTTTGGAGGTGCTTACGAAGATTATCAAGGAGTTCCACATACAATTACTGGAATAATTCATGTAAAGCGAGATAATTAATTTCATTTTTAAAGAAACAAAAAAATCCACTCAATTGAGTGGATTTTTTTGTTTCTGTGGGCGCGAAGGGATTCGAACCCCTGACCCCCTGGGTGTAAACCAGGTGCTCTGAACCAACTGAGCTACGCGCCCTATTTCTAGGACTGCAAATATAGTCTAGTTTTTCAATTCACAAAAGGTTTTTTATAAAAAGTTAAATTATTTCCGCCACCACAAAAGTACTCCCGCCAACATAGATCAAATCATCGTGGGACGCGCTTTGTTTGGCAGCTTTTAAAGCGTCTTTTACAGACGGATAGATACTTCCTTCAAAACCATATTGAGTGAAGATCTGTGCAAGTTGAGACGCCACTAACCCTCTAGGAACATTGGGTTTACAAAAGTAATACTGTGCCTGCTTTGGAAACAGCTCTAAAAGTGATTGAACATCTTTATCATTCACCATGCCCAACACCACATGCATGCGTTGAAATTTTTGAGATTTTATCTGTTTAAACACCAAACGCAGCCCTTCCCTATTGTGTGCTGTATCGCAAATGATTTTTGGCGCTGTGCCCAACACCTCCCAACGCCCCTGAAGCCCCGTGTTTTCGGTGACTTTTAAAAGACCCTGTTGTACTGCTTTTATGGGGATTGTAAACGCCCCACTGTTTAAAATTTCAATAGTTTGAAGTACCGTCCGTACATTATGGATTTGATAAATACCTTTTAAACTTGTGGGTAGTATAGATTCTATACGTTGATCGGCAAAATAAATTGGTGCTTGTTCTTTGGTGGCCTTGGTTCTAAAAACAACTTCTGTTTCTGACTGTGTTTCGCCTATCACGATGGGGGTCTTTGGTTTAATAATTCCTGCCTTCTCCCCTGCGATGGCTTCTAAGGTTGTGCCTAAAAATTGAGTATGGTCCAATCCAATATTGGTAATCACCGACACTTCCGGATTTAGGATGTTAGTAGAATCTAAGCGACCTCCAAGACCCACCTCAACCATAGCTATATCAACTTGTTCTTGTGCAAAATAGGCAAATGCCATCCCCACCGACATTTCAAAAAATGACAAGGCATTGCTTTCAAAAAAGGATTTGTTATGCGCCACAAAATCCACCACAAAATCTTCGCTGATCATTTCTCCATTAATACGAATACGTTCGCGGTAGTCTTTTAAATGGGGCGATGTATATAGCCCAACCTTATACCCTGCTTCTTGCATTACAGAGGCTAGCATATGCGCAGTGGAGCCTTTTCCGTTGGTACCTCCAACATGAATGGATTTGAATTGATGTTCTGGATGGCTGAGCTGTTTGGCGAGTTTCAGGGTTTGACTTAAATCGGCTTTATAGGCCGATTTCCCCACATTCTGATAGAGGGGCAATTGAGAAAAGAGCCATTGAGTGGTTTCTGAATAATTCATTTATTGGCGTACGCTAAAATCAACAATCACAAAACCAATTTGTTTGGCAGGTGCTTTGGAATCTGCAGGCCATTTGTGTGTAAGGGCTGTTTTTTTTGCAGCCTCATACAAACAGATATCGCCCGTCGTGCCACGTTTGCCTGGGATGGCTTTGACCACATTCCCATTTTGATTCACATGAATTTCAACCACTACTGTGCCTTCTTCGTCACAGTCAGGAATCACTTTCGATTTGGACGGACGACCACGACCGTTCAGGCCATAGCCTACGCCCCCATTTCCACTGCCTGGGGATCCAAAATAACTGGGTGCATAGGGATTACCATTCAGTTGACCTTTATCGCCTGGGGTATCATCATCACCTTCTGAGCCTATATCCGTACCATCATCTGATCCAATACCCCCCATGAGCGCATCTAATTCTTGTTTCTTTTTAGCTTTTAAATCGGCTTCTTTTTTGAGACGCTCTTCCTCTGCTTTCGCTTCAGCATCTGCTTTTGCCTTTGTATCCGCTTGCGCTTTTGCGGTGGCCTCTGCTTCTGCCTTCTCTTTGGCATCTGAATCCGCTTTCAACTTAGCGGTTTCGGCTTCTGCTTTTTTGATGGCAATGGATTCTATATCTTCTGCGGTAAGCACCTCTTCAGCTGCGGCTGGTTCGCTGGACTCAACAGGTACTGCTGCTTTTACGGGTTCTACGACGGGTTCAGAAACGGGGGTGGATTGCGACGCCAACGGTTTTTTGGGTTGTATAATTCCGCTACCTTTATCTGTAGTTCCAAAGTTAACGGCAACACCATATTCTAAAGGCGGATCCATATATCCGGGGCCCACTATAAATAGGAGCAGGATCAACAACAGCATGATGAGGGTAGTCAGTCGTGCAGAATGTTTTTGATGTTTGGTTTTAAAATAGCCCATCTTAATTCGGATTTACGGCAAGTATGATTTTGAATTTGTTCCGATTGGCAATGTCCATCACTTTGACCACATAGTCCACAGGAACGGATTTTTCTGCCCGCAATACAATAGTTGGTGCGGTTTCTTTTTGGAGTAATTGAAGGAGTTCTGATTCTAAGTTTTGAGCCTCCACTTTTGATTGATCTATAAAAAATGACAAGTCTTTTTTTATGCTGACAGCAACCGATTTTTTATTTTCTGTTTTTCCACTAGCTTTTGGGAGTAAAATATCAATCGCATTAGTAGTGACTAAAGTCGATGCAATCATAAAAAAAATCAACAACAGAAATACAATATCCGTCATGGACGACATATTAAACTCTGGACTGATTTTATTTCGACCTCTAATATTCATCCTAAATAGGTTCGTTGAGTAAGTCTAAAAACTCTACCGAATTGGCTTCCATTTGATAGACCACTTTGTTGGTGCGTCCGACTAAATGATTAAAAGCGATGTAGGCCACAATTCCGACAACTAAACCAGCAACTGTGGTAGTCATGGCGGTATAAAGCCCATCTGCCAAAAGTTTTATATCTATTTGACCCCCAGAATTGGCAATTTCAAAAATGGATAAAATCATCCCAATCACGGTTCCTAAAAACCCAATCATGGGTGCTGCTCCAGAAATGGTTGCAAGGATACTAACGTTTTTTTCTAGGCTGTAGACTTCTAATTTCCCTGCGTTTTCAATGGCTGAATTGATATCAGCGAGTGGACGTCCAATACGAGAAATCCCTTTATCAATTAATCTTGAAACTGGAGAATTAACTTGCGCACAGACTGCTTTGGCAGCCTCCATGTTTCCGTTAATCACATGGTCTTTTATTTGATTCATAAAATTGGGGTCAACTTTAGAAGCTGCTTTGATGGTGAATAAGCGCTCAAAATAGATGTACAGAGCCACTACCAAGAGTACGGATAAAAGGGCTATGATTAGCTGTCCGGCCAGGCCTCCACTTTTAATTAATTCAATTATGGATAATGTTTTTTCAACCGATTCTGAATCCAATTGGATGGGCATTTCGTCTTGAATACTGCTAGTGATCATATCTGTTAAGTATTGCTTTTGAATTTAAAACGTTAAAAAGTGAAATAAAGTATTTTAAAAAAGGGTTCTTGTATAGAGGAATGTAGCTGCTCCTGCTAAAAAGCCTATGAAGGCCAGCCAAGAGATTTTTTTTAAGTACCAAAAAAAGTTAATTTTCTCCATTCCCATCGCCACAACCCCAGCTGCCGATCCAATGATTAGCATACTTCCTCCCGTTCCTGCAGAATAGGCAATGAAATGCCAAAGTTGGTCATCCATAGGTTGAGAAAACATACCCAAAGAAGCTGCTACTAACGGAACATTATCAATCACCGCAGAGCCAACACCTAACAGCAATACAACTAAATCGGAAATTCCAGCGCTATCAATTTCTGTACCTAAAGCAGGAGTAGACTCTTTAAGCCAATCTGCAAAACCAAATAAAACTCCTAAAGATTCCAATGCCGCGACTGCCATCAAAATTCCTAAGAAAAATAAGATGCTTGGCAATTCTATTTTTGACAAAGATTGGTGGACAGGGCTTATATGTGAGTGATGATCGGATGAGTCTTTATCTAACCCAGTCATACTAAACTTTGAAGAGCTGTATATTTCTGCAAATATAGCGACAATCCCTAACGATAACATCATTCCAACATAAGGTGGTAAGTGGGTCACCATTTTAAAGATAGGCACAAAAACAATTGCAGCTAGACCTAAATAGAGCATGGTTCCGCTAAAACGTCCTGAAGGTTCTGAAGCGTTGGTCTCCAATTCTAAAGAGCCTTTAAAAACAGACAACTGGGAAGCGATGTATGTTGGTACCAACATACATACAATAGATGGTAATAACAAATAACCAAACAAGTGGCCTGTGCTTACTTTGTTGGCAATCCATAACATGGTAGTAGTAACATCTCCAATTGGAGAAAAAGCTCCACCTGCATTGGCTGCAACGACAATAAGTCCTGCGAACCAAAGGCGTATTTTTCGGTCTTGAATTATTTTTTGAAGCAATGAAATTAAGACAATCGTTGCTGTTAAGTTATCGATAATCGCAGATAAAACAAACGCTAAGAGCGCAAAAATCCAGAGTAAATTTGTTTTCTTTTTGGTTCTTATAAAATTCTTTATGGTCGAGAACCCATTGAAATAGGCAATAATTTCAACGATGGTCATCGCACCAATTAAAAAGACGAGGATTTCTGCAGTTTTCCCTAAATGATGCAATAATGTTTCTTCGAGAATGTGCATTTTTTCGGAATGACCAAAGGCTTCAAAATTACTAAGAAGTGCATGCTTTCCCGAATCAAACCAGGTATCGAAATCGTCGATACCAAAGGAAATTAACGCCCAACTAAAGGCCATCATGACCAAGGCTGGAATTAATTTGTCTATTTTTAAGCTATGTTCTAGGGTGATGGCTAAATAGCCCGATACAAATACAATAATTATAACTGCTTCCATATATAAAAGTTACTCTGGTTTTTTACACAATTTTCATTTGTGAAAACTGCTGAGCAAATATAAAAAACTAAATAAGCTTTTTGTCAGTTTAATCTTTTTTTTCAGGTAAATAAATAACCCCACTGCTGTGGTCTCTGGAGGCTCCTGTAACAGACTGAAGACAGTTCGGCTCATTTCGTAATTTGAGAACCCCTAAAAACCCAAATATTAAAGCTTCCTTGAACTCAATAATCATAGGATTTGCAGGTTGTAAATCACACTTAGTTAGTTCTGACAAACGTTGCATGAGAAAGGAATTAAACACACCACCGCCCGTGATCAATCCCTTTTTTAAATGATTTTGGTTGAGAACAATCGAAAGCTGTATCGCACAGTGTTCAACTAGGGTTCTTAACAGTGAAGCTGGTTCTAAATTATAGGTTTCTATGAGTTGAAAAATATGGCTTTGTACCCACTCCAACCCTAGTGACTTTGGGGGCAGTTGTTTATAAAATTCTAAGTCGTTTAGCTCCTCCAACAAAGAGATACAAACCGACCCTGTTGAGGCAATTTGACCTTCGGAATCGTATTCCTTTCCTAATAATGCCACGAAGTGGTTGAGTATTATGTTTACAGGACATATATCGAATGCCATACGTTTGGAATTATGCTCAAAAGAAATATTTGCAAAACCTCCTAAGTTCAGACAATAATCATACTCTGAAAATAAAAGGGCATCGCCAATAGGCACTAAAGGTGCACCCTGCCCCCCTAAAGCAACGTCTTGTGTACGAAAATCACAAACCAGTGTTTTGTTTAAATAGTTTGCTAAAACAGCTAAGTTCCCAATTTGAAGGGTTTTGCCATGGGCAGGTTCGTGAAATACGGTATGACCATGACTGCAAACGGCATCTAATACAATATCAGAACAAGATTCCATAAAAGATTGAATAACTTCAGCTAAAAATTGAGTATAATCTTGATTTAATTTTTCTAAATCTAACGGGTTTAAATCAATGGCGTTCCTGAGTCGATATTTCCAAACCTTGGAGTATTCAACTGTTTTAGCAGATATTATCTGAAACTTCCAAGAAGTTACAAATTGAAAGCTTGACAAGCATAAATCAATCCCGTCCAGCGAAGTCCCTGACATCACTCCAAGAATATAATATTCTGATTTATTTTTTAAATTTGAATTCCTCATGCCTATATTTATGATCATCTACTATGCATGCATAGTAAATTTTTATATATTTGAAAACCAAATATAATTATTATGAATTTCTTATTATCTGAAGAACATCGTATGATTCGTGAAGCGGCTCGTGATTTTGCACAAACAGAACTACGCCCAGGGGTTATCGAACGTGATACCATCCAAGAATTTCCAGACAATTTAGTAAAAAAAATGGGAGCACTCGGTTTTATGGGGATCATGGTCGACCCTAAATATGGAGGAAGTGGTATGGATACCATTTCATATGTATTAATTATGGAAGAACTTTCAAAAGTAGATGCGTCGGCCTCGGTGATTGTATCCGTAAATAATTCGTTGGTATGTTACGGGATTGAGGCTTATGGCTCAGAAGCTCAGAAAGAAAAATACCTTCCAAAATTGGCGACAGGTGAACATATAGGTGCCTTTTGCTTAAGTGAACCCGAAGCTGGTAGTGATGCCACTTCTCAACAAACGACCGCTATTGACAAAGGGGATCATTATTTGATTAATGGTACTAAAAACTGGATTACTAACGGGGGACGCTCGGATGTATATATTGTGATTGCACAAACAGATCGCAGTAAAGGGTCTAAAGGAATCAATGCCTTTATCATCGAAAAAGGGATGCCTGGTTTTGAGATTGGACCTAAAGAGGACAAGCTAGGGATTCGAGGGAGTGACACCCATACGCTACAATTTAACGATGTAAAAGTACCTGTAGAAAACCGTATTGGGGTAGATGGGTTTGGGTTTAAGTTTGCCATGAAAACACTGTCTGGTGGCCGTATTGGAATTGCGTCTCAGGCTTTAGGGATTGCTTCGGGTGCTTATGAATTGGCATTAGCGTATTCCAAACAACGCAAGGCTTTTGGCACTGAAATTTGTAACCACCAAGCAATTGCTTTTAAGTTGGCAGACATGGCAACAGATATTGAAGCGGCACGTCATATGGTAATGAAGGCTGCTTGGGAAAAAGACCAAGGAGTTCCATACGACACCTCTAGTGCAATGGCAAAATTATTTGCTTCTAAAGTTGCTATGGAGCACACGGTGGAGGCAGTACAGATTCACGGAGGAAATGGGTTTGTAAAAGACTATCATGTGGAACGTCTGATGCGTGACGCTAAGATAACTCAGATCTATGAAGGGACTTCAGAAATTCAAAAAATGGTGATTTCGAGAGCGGTGCTTAAAGATTAGTTGTTAATAATTAAAAGGTGCGTGACCAACCTTACTTATTTTTTATTATATTTATTCTCGAATAAAGACCCCCCCATAATGAACCAGACAAGAACCACAAATATTTTGTTGTTAATAATAGCCCTGCCAGTAGTTTTTTACATCCTTAAACTGTTGTCTTTTATATTTATTCCACTCGTTTTCTCAATGTTTATAGCATTGTTTTTTTGGCCTTTAATTCGATGGCTAGGAAAGAAAAATACTCCAAAAGCGATTAGCATATTAATCGTTGTTCTCATCATAAGTGTATTTTTTAAGTTGACTCTTGAAGTCATTCAGCTCTCAAGTCAGGAGATTTTAGCCTCGGAAAATATGATTGAAACTACTGAATCCAAATTGGAGCACTTAATGTATCCTTTAGAAAATTACTTAGGAGTTGAGCGCGTAGAAGGTAAAAGTATCCTTCTACATTATATTCAAGAAATTGATTTAAATAAAACATTTGGCTCAACGATCGATTTAATAAGCAACACGTTAACTATGTTTTTAATGACTCTTTTCTTTGTGATATTGTTGCTATCTGAATCATTAAATATTCAAAAATTATTACACATGCTTGTGCTTCGTCAACAGTTCTCATCTGTTAAGGTTTTTATGCGCATTGAAAAAGACTTGATAAAATTTATCAAAGTTAAATTTATCATCAGTTTATTTACAGGTCTAGGGTTTTCGCTTGCGTGCTATGCCTTTGGAGTGAGTTTTCCAATTTTTTGGGGGTTATTTGCCTTTTCGATTAATTTTGTTCAAATGATAGGCTCTGTAATTTCAGTAGTAAGTTTATCGTTATTTGCATTTATCGAATTGGACCCTACAGGCATATTATTGTTTTTTATTCTTACCATAACCCTAGTTCAGCTCATCATGGGTGGTGTTTTAGAACCTATTTTTATGGGTAAATCATTTTCAATTAATGTAATTACTATTTTAGTAATGCTTATGTTTTGGGGATTTCTTTGGGGCGTTCCCGGAATGATTCTCTGCATCCCAATTACAGTATTTCTCAAAATAATTCTGGAGCAATTCCCAAAAACCAAAGTTATCGCGGATTTAATGACAGGTTCTGAACCCATACATTTTAAGAAGTTAAAACGAAAACCCTACATAAAGAATTAAAAATAATTACGTAATTTAGTAGGCGTTCAATCCCGCAACAACAACAACAAAGATGAAACTAAACTTATTATCCTGTGATGCTCAAAGACCCGACCGAAGAACCATTGCCAATTGTATTGCAGACATTTCATCTAATATCAGTAACTCATTGGCAAATGAACTTACAGAGATTCTCCTTGAAGGAGATTTCGTAGATATTGAGGTCGAAGACAAAAACACTGCTTCTGCTCTAAGATCCTTACGAAAACTGAGTATTGATTACGAAATTATAGAGTAAGAAAACTCGTTTACCTCTATGTGTTTTACATACAAAAATTCATGATTTTGCATCAATTACTGGGTTTTGTAACCAATGGCATTTAACTAGTGAATAAGACTGCCTTGGTCTTGATAAACAGTTCAAAATCCTCCACACTTGACTATAAAAACTAATTTATAAAATAAACGATATGAGTACAACAAGTCATCACGATGAGCGCATTGCAAAAATGAGATTTGCATCTGTTTACCCACATTATGTCACAAAGGTTGAAAAAAAGCAGAGAACTAAAGAAGAATTAAATCAGGTGATTTTTTGGTTGACCGGGTATAGTGAAACCCAAATAGAAGCACAAATCAAAGAAAAAGTCTCTTTCGAAGACTTCTTTAATAACGCTACTTTAAACCCAAATGCATCCCTAATTACAGGTGTTATTTGCGGTTACAGAATTGAAGAAATAGAGAATCCTTTAACACAAAAAGTAAGGTATTTAGACAAGCTCGTGGACGAACTGGCTCGAGGCCGTAAAATGGAAAAAATCTTACGTGGAACCGAAAAATAACTCATACACATTAACTTAGAACAACTATGGTTTTAGAAAAAACGTAGAGTCTACAGCTTTGGGGGTTTTTATGTTCCATAAACAAGAGAACTAGCGTTTTGAAATTTCATGGGATCCCTTTCAAAAATAAATTGGATTAATGTATCTTGCTTCCCTATTTGAAGGGGAAATTATGGAAGAGAATAACATACCAACATATATAAAAGAGGTTTTAGAAAATCTCCCACCCGACTGGTTGAATTTAACCACCCATAGGCTGGATATTTACGATGAAAGCGCTGCTAAAACTCAGTTTTTAGAACAGTTTGAAACCCTATTTAAAAACCATAATTCAGACGTATCGGCACTCCATGCCTTGCCCACCGCTTACGACTACATCCGTTTAGGACATCCTTTGTCGTGTATCTTAGAATGGACCCTCGCCAATTTGAATCAACTCAACCCAGAAAACGTTATCAGTTTTTCATCGCAGACCGTTCCTGTTTTGGCGATTTTAAGAACCAATTTATTGAACGGTAAAAACACCCAAATTGTTTATACAGGAAAATTACCAGATGCTTTTGATGCAGAAACCTTAAAATGTGTTTATGGCTATAAATTTGAATTAAAGCAAGTTGAAAATATTGAAGCTATTCCCGAATTTGAGGGCAGTACGATTTTTATCTCACAACAAAAAGAGCTTTGGAAAGTTGAGCATTATCCAAACATCGATTTTTACTTGCAAACCCATTCAGAACTTGGGAGTGTATTATTCGTAATCGGAAATCAAAATAAAAACTATATCTCCGACATTCAGCATGTACGACGAAGAGAAACCATTGCTATGACCCCTGTCAATTGCTTGAAAACATTATCAACCCTAGTGGGATCTACTTCAGATGAAACAAATAGCACTCTAAAAACCAACAAAGCACAGGTTTTAGAAGCTATTAAAACGATTACAAACAGTCCTACAAAACCCCTGGTGGGCTCTAGTGGGCTTTCGGTTCAATATGCGATTATGATGGGGCTCATTCACGATGCTCAAGAAAAGCACCCCGAAAAAGCGATCAAATTTATTGTGCCTCCCAACTGTTATGGCGGTACCAACGACCAAGCCCGACGTGTGGCAGCTTGTATTGAAAATGTGGAAGTAGTCGATTTGCCCGTAGATGGCGACAACGAAATGGTGCAAAGTATGGAAACCATCTTAGCTAAAATTGCGAGCGAAGATGCCATCCCATACATCATTGCAGAAATTCCTACCAACCCCAGAGTGGAAGTGCCTGATTTGATCCAATTAAAAAATGCATTAAGTGCCGTTCGTAAAACAGAGAAAGGAGAAATTGCAATAGACCCTGTGTTTATTTTGGACCAAACCTTTTGTCCAAACGTTCTCTTTTTAGGGGAAGATGACTTGCTTTCCTCCGTTCGCACCTTATCCTATGCCAGTGGATCCAAATTCCCGAGTGGTGGAAAATGTACGGCGGGCTATGTGGTAGGCAATAAAAAATCCGAAGCCTTGATGAACAAGATAGAACTGCACCTCCAACTTTGTGATAACGAAGCGACAGCGCTTCAATATGAAATATTGGCCACCCAATTACCATCCATGAATCAACGCATTCAGAACGCCTATCAAAATACGCGCGACTTTGTCAACTTCATTAAGGAGACTTTGCCAAGCGCAAAACTCAATTTTGTTTCTGAAGATTTGGCAGCGCAAGGCTTTACCCCTTCTGTATTTTCTTTAGACCTCCCCACCAAAGGCACTACGGATGCAGAAAGAGAAACCTACAAGAGAGCCTTAAATCTTAAATTAATTAATTTAATGATCTCTAAGATCCCCAACGAAAGTAAGTTCTGTGTGAGTTATGGACAGCTACAGGGGTGCTATTGGACCATTCCTGCCACCTCCACACAAGGGACCACCAAAGAAGGCGACAAAGATTATATTGTACGAGGGTCACTCTCGCCTCAAATGGATTTAGAGTTGCACAAAAAAGTGTTTGCAGAGTTTGTGGGAAACATCTAATATTTTTTACTACATTTATACCAGTCTTAGATCCCAAATCTGATACTACACAAAACCAATAGACACACTAAGTAAGGTCTTGGATTACTATAATTTTTAGTAACCCAACAAACCTATCAATGCCCAAAACTGCCCAAAATAGTAACCTACACCAAGCGAAAAACGCCAAAAAAGACGAGTTCTATACCCAACTGACAGACATAGAAAACGAACTCAAACACTACCGCCATCACTTCAAAAACAAGGTGGTCTATTGCAATTGCGATGACCCACGCATGAGTAATTTCTTCCATTACTTCTCTTACAATTTTGAAGATTTAGGCTTAAAAAAACTGATCACCACCTGCTACCAAAACCAGAACCGGGATTTGTTTAGCCAACACGACTCTGAGCGTGCCATTTATTTGGAATACGTGGGCGATGGGATATCTTGTATGAAACGAAGAATGGTCTTAATTAATTCTGTATTCTAATTATTTGCTTTTAAGTAAAAACAAAAAAATCCCTCACATTTCTGTGAGGGATTTTTAAAAAAGGCGGTGACCTACTCTTCCACTAGTGTAGTACCATCGGCGCTAATGGGCTTAACTTCTCTGTTCGGGATGGAAAGAGGTGAGCCCCATTGCAATAAC
>JABHDE010000026.1 GCA_018673215.1 Formosa sp.
ATTTATTTCTAATCCTGTTTCGGTGGTTAATATCTCACAGTTTTTAGAAAAACGCATTCCCGTTTTATTTCGATCGATTGTATCTGAAAAGAAGTTGAAAAGTGCACTTTCTGGAGTTGATATAAAAGACAATAGTTTTTTTAAATTATTCTCCGAAGATTTGACGACCGCAGGTTTTACCTTAACGCTAATGGAAGGTCGTACATCACAACTCAATCAAGTATTGGATGACATAAAAATAGCTTTTGAATCTTCTTTTAACACGAACGATTACAAACTTAAGATTAATGGATTTGCTGTCGTTTTTGCTCAGCTGAATAGTTTTATTCTAGAAACTCAATTCAAATCCTTTTTTGCAGCTTTTTTTGTGGCATTTATGTGCTTGCTAATTTTTATAAAAAACCTACGCACTACCATTTTAGTCTTGATTCCTAACTTACTACCGCTAACAATTTTAGCGATTTTGATGACCCTTTTAGATATCCCGCTTGATGTTACAACAGCAATGATTACCCCGATAATGTTAGGGATTGCAATGGATGACACTATTCATTTGGTTTATAAATATAGAAAAAGCAAACAAGTTCAGGGCTCAGCTGAAGAGCGTATGAATCGTGCGATGCATTATACAGGAGGTGCTTTATTTTCAACTACAATTGCATTGGTTGCAGGTTTTTTAATTATAGCCTCAAGCGCTGTACCATCCGTCAGAGATTTTGGATTGCTTTGTGCGGTGACGGTAGCGATTGCTTTAATTACAGACATCTTCTATTTACCTGCTTTATTGAAGAAATTTGATAATTAATTTATAAAGTTACTTCAAAAACACGTAAATTCTTCTTAAGTTAGTTCGACTTCATTCCTCTTTGCTCTAGGGCGTTATTCCCAAAAAATTTATTGGTTATTTTTGTTCGTAATATCTTATGAAAGTTACAAATGTCTTCTTTTCCAAAATTCAGTATTTTCCCATCGTTTTTCAGCTTGATAGAAAATATGTTTATGATCTAAATAATGGTTCCAAATTTGATGTGTTTGTTGCAGATGCTTTTTTATAAGTTCATCACTAAATCCGAATTCTCCAATCAATTCTTTTAATTGCATAGCGCTAGCCATAGCATTAAACATACCTTGAGATGAAAGTGGGTCAAAGCTAATAGCGGCATCCCCTATCGCAGCCCATCTCGATCCTGAAACTTGCTCTAATAACGTGGAGTTTGCAGCAACAGTGCCATGTAATTTTATGGTACTTTGATCTACTGTTATTAAACGAGAAATTTCCTTATTCTCTCGAGCCAAATCTAAAAATGATTCTAATGTATTAAACCGATTTCTGTCAATTAAATCTGAATCTGTATGAAACGCTATAATACGCTTATTGTTTGGAACAATAGCACTATACCACCAACCGTTTTCACTTGCGGTAATTGTACTCATCGTATTTTCTTCTTTATTTGGTAATGAAATCCAACATGCCATTAATTTGTCTACTATTTGCCGCTTGATTCCAAAACCTCTTGCAAAATGAGACCGTCTTCCGCTGGCATCAATTACGTATGAAGCTTTAATGTTTAAGGGTTCTTTTTTTGAGTCATTTGATTTAATTTGAATGTTCCATTCAGACTCCAACGAACTGCGTTGTAATTTTGTATTCCAAAGGCATTGAACACCACGTTTTTCAGCGGCGTTGCGTAAAAATTCTTCGAATGCTTTTCTGTTTAAATTAAGAACAAAACCATCAGGATTTCTCATATGATCCATAATATGTGCCTGATTACTTCCCCAATAAGATTGCATTCCCATATTTTTTTTGTACAAAAAATCTGTTTCCTGTTCTAAATCATCTAATAAATTTAGTTTTTTTAGGATTCGTTGCGCAGCAGGAGCTAAAGATTCACCAATTTTTTCTTTAGGTATAGCTAGCTTATCAATCAAAGTTACTTCGTAAAATTCTATTAAAGAAATGGCCGCAATACAACCAGCGATGCCTCCTCCTACTATCAAAATGTCTGTTTTTAAGTTGGACAAATTCTATTCTGGGATATAACGTTGAAAACGAATCAATCGCTCTGGAACTCCAGTTTCAGAACGTTCTTTTCGGAGGTGATCGGATGTTTTTACTCCTGAAGCTTTGTGCATTTTTGAAGCGATTAAGCCCAATAGGCTGTTGACAGGTTTCATAATTTGGGTATTTTCGGTAACTTCATTTGCAATTAATTGAAGTAATTGATCTTTTGCCTTTGTCATCAATAAAAGCTCATCAAGTAACCCTTTTTCAGAACAATGACTTAGTGCTTTTTCAAGGAGTTGCCGCTCTTCCTCATTTAATTCCTCAGTATTTAATAACGTATTCACTTCTTTTAGAGTTGCCGTTAAGAGAAATGCTTCTTGCATTGGGCTAGGAACTACTCCAATTTGCATGTTTGGAGGAAAATTCAAACTAGCTTGGACGCCCTCTCTGTATTGCACCACAGCTAACTTATCAAAATAATTTATCATCGCATTAATTTGATTTGTTTGCGACGGTACTTCTCCATTTAATGGAAGGTCATCAAGCCAAAAATAGCGGTCAGAAAATGCTATTCTCCGATCTTCTTCCGATAAATTTGAATCAAGAACTCGATCGTATTGCTTTTTACCTAAAATATTATTCGGAACTCTCGCCGGCCAAAAGGTCGGCAAGTAAGGATCATAATCCGTAGAATAACCGTCCCGGCAACTTGCTGTATCGGTCTGCCAAGGTACCGCCATCCAACGGGTTATACCTCCTGCAACCTGTCCACCTAGAAGTGGTCCAGAAGACATTCCCAAAACACTTCTGTCTAAGGTAGACCCATAATAATTATAGTCTGTTTTAGGCATTTTTGGAGCATGTTTAAGTCTAAAAGGAGCCATATACATTCCAGAACTTCTAACTGGCCAAGTCATTTCACAACCAGGATGAAAAGCATCTGCTAAACAAAAATCCATGGCTGCTTTTGTAAGCATATCTGGCTGTTCATGTATGGGGTAATCGTCGATAGTTTTTGATGAGTTATCCTCAAAACCATTAAAATCTGAATGAAAATCTCCATCCACCCACTGATCTAAAAACGAAAGCTGTAGTTTAGAAAGGGTAGCGTGTTGTCTAACTGATCCTTTCGTTGGAATTGATACTGCATCACCATAAATCCATGGCCACAATTGTGGAGCTTCAGCCCCCGAGTCTTCATATCGACGAAAATTATTAGAAATAGTTCGGCGCATTTCTATGTTTGCTGCAGAAGGATCATTTAATTTTTCAATCCACTCTAGGCTGGTGTAATTAAATTTTCCTCCCCATCCAAATGCAGCTGCAAATCCAGCATTTACCCATTGTAAATTTGTCATTCGTTCAAAAATAGGTAGTATATCCTTTTTAAAAGACGGTTTCTCTGGAGCATCCATCATCTTGGCTTCAACCGCTACACTCCGCATTAAATCCCACATTGTTCTTACCGACTTTTGCATAGGAGCATAATCCGGTGGGGCACAAATTACCCAAGCAGGGTCTACTTCAAGTACTTGCCCTTTATAATTGACCTCAGCGGTAACAGGACCATCAGAAATATCATCATGCCAACCTTCATTATTAGCAAAAGTAATTGCAATATTTCCATCGTTGCTAGCAGAAACTCCACGCCCACCTAACATCAAAAGTCGCCCTATTTTATCTGTTCTCATTTCACCTAAATAAACTGGTTTTGTAAAAAAAGTGCCTTCAAAAACCTTTCCTTTGGTTACATTAGTTTTAGAAATTTTATGAGATTGACCGTTTATAATAAGATTTTTTCGGTTTTTTGTGTTAATATTTCTTAGGAGTGAAGGTGGTATTTCTGGTGATAAAGCATCTGGTATATCCATAGCAATTTGAAATTGATACCAGGAAGACTTTTGATTAGCTAATTGTGAACACCACGTTATTGACGAATTTTCCATAGTTAACTCTTTTACAGCCTCTCCTGCTGCATTCAATCCGTAAATTCTGAATTGTGCAGCCTGGCGCTTTAAAGCACCTGTTTGATCTCTGTAAGCATAACTATCTTTTTTTACTTTAGGTTCATCGACCAAAGGGCCAATAAAAAATTCATCTATACTATTTCCAACTCGCATTACACCTATTGGAGGATATATAGCCGCTTTAACAATTTGTTTTGAGGTAAGCTTATTATTAGCCCCAAAAATTGAAGCAATGGATGTATTAATAAAGGGGATACCCATAGCAGCAATGGATATGCTTTTCAAAAATTCTCTTTTCTTCATTTTGATTTATATTAGACTCCATGCAAGATAAATAAATAAATAAAATGTTAAAAATAATTCATTACTTTTGCTAAACTATGATTTTATTGAGATGAATAAAATTAACTATACTCATTATCATGCAGAAGCTGTTTGCGCCTGTAAAGTGTCTCTTGACCTTCTAGGAGACCGTTGGTCACTCATCATTGTTCGCGATCTCTTTAGAGGAAAAAATACCTTTTCACAATTTCTCAATAATGACGAACAAATTTCCTCCAATATTTTAGTAGATCGGTTAAAAAAACTTAGAAGTTTAGAGGTGATAAACTACAAGAGAAACATAAGAGACAAAAAAATAAAAGAATATTATTTAACAGATCGAGGGATTGATTTATATCCTATCATCTACGAGTTACAATTTTGGACACTCAACAATGTTTCTTTTAACGAAACTAAAAACACCAAAGCTTGGGGCAAGTCACTAAAAATTGAACCAAAGGAGGCTATTATAGAAACCTATCAAAAAAATTATAAAAAAATAAGAGCTGATAAATTTGGATTTTGAATTAGCTCTTAATGAAACTTATTAGTGTCTCTTTAGTCCCTAATACTAAACTAATACCACCAAAAAACTTAAAACAAAATCATGAAACCATTCTATTATTTCACCCTTGCTATTTTTATTTTTACACTTGCTTCCTGTTCACATTACAGAGGAAGTTTTTCAACTAAATCCTTCATCGTTTCACTGGAAGAAGTTAAAGACAAATATCATTTCCCCAATTTACAATCATTTGTATTAGCAGAAAGTTCCGATGCTAACCAATGGCTCATCATCGGAGGTAGAACCAATGGAATGCATAATTTTGGTGGTGATAATTATGAGGAAAAGTCCTTTCCAATACGAAATTTTAACGATACCATTTGGGTGTATGATTATGCTCAAGATAAACGATATTCTTATCCAGTTGACAGAATAAAAGCTCCGGGTTCTTTACTTTTTAAAGCGACCAACTTACAATCGTTTCAAGATAAAAACTACTTGTATCTTACGGGAGGTTATGGTGAAAACGACTCTATACCCTACGAAAATTTATTTGAAAGATACGAAACCTATGCTGATATTGCTCGGATAGATGTGGAAGGATTGATTTCATCAATTGTCCATAAAGCTTCTGATGAAGAGGTCAATCAAAATATCATTTATGGCTATGATGAAGCTGCTCGAGCTACCGGTGGAGAACTTTATAAACTAGACGATTACTTTTATCTAGCGGGTGGTCACGTTTACAAAGGCATGTTTTCTATAAAAAAAGATAATACCATCACTCCTACAAGCCAAGAATATCTTAATTCCATTCACCGTTTTCAACTATCAGAAAGCGATAATAGGCTCGAACTAACCAATTATACGAAAATATCAGATGGATTCGCAGACGATTCTACTCAATTTAGAAGAAGAGATTTACCGGTAACCCCAAGTGTTTATTTAGACACTCATGACAAATGGGAAGAGGGATTAGCGATGTATGCCGGTGTATTTACATCCCCTGATAATAAAATAAAAAGTGTGGACCCTAATGGGTCTTGGAAGTGGCCCATATATATATACAAAAATGGAACCTATTTAATAGATTCCAGTTTTGAGCAGTATGCCAACTTTTACTCGGCTCCAAGCTTTGTCGTAGTCGATAGCAATACTAATACTGTTTATACTACTATAATTGGAGGAATTGGCTCTGAAAATAAAGATGTTTTTACCAACAGAATTTCCACCATAACAAGAACCTTTAATAAGAATCAAAGTACCTATTCAACTATGGCTCAGCCTCCTATTCCTTCTGAGAATTTCTTTGGTGCTGAAGCATTTATGGTACTCCATCCAAAAAATAGATTGGAAGGGGCTACACTCGATGTATTTGATATTACTAAACTCAAAAGAAATGAAGAAATTGAGATTGGTGTTTTTTGTGGAGGAATTGAATCCTTTGTTAACAATCCTGGGGGCTATGGCAAGGGTAAATCTCAAGCTTCCAATAAAATATGGAAAGTAAAACTCAGAATTAATTAAAGATTCCTATTTTTATATTTGAACAACTAAAATAATTCTTATGAAAAATAAAATAGGTACCCTCTTGTTTTTAATAATCAGCATTTGTTTTTTCTACTCTTGTGAATCAGAAAACGACAAAGCATCCAAATCGGTCCGGAAAGCCTATGCTGATTGGATTATAACTAATCATGGACAAGAATATACAAAAGAACTAGAACGCCTTCAAAATAGAGAGATTCATACAGCGTTAAAATCACAAATCACAGAAAAAGCAACAGCACCTGTGGTGGGTATTATTGGTGGAGGAGTTGCAGGTTTATATGCCGGCCTCATGCTTCAATCCATTGGTGTTGAATTTGAACTATTTGAAAAATCAACTAGGGTTGGTGGTCGTTTAAAAACATGGTATTCTGAAGATTATGATGAAAATGATACCGATAAAAAAGGGTTGTATGGTGAAATTGGAGGAATGAGACTTCCTCAATTTTCTTCAGATATGTTATCGGTTCAGCATTTATCGCTAGCATTAAATACTGTTTTAGACAGAAATGATTTGACTGATCAATCGGTCCATTGGCGAAAGTTTTATTATGATTCTCCTGTTCAAAGGCTTCGTTACAATAATATGAAATTTCCCTTAGAGGTTCAAAATGCGAGTTTAAATGATTTAAATTTTGGAGTTGAGGCTGGTGGGGATATCGAAAGTATCTGGATAACAGCTGTCCAACCAAAAAAGGGAGCGCCTTACCTTCCCATAAACAAAATTCTAGAAAAGGTCATCGGTCGATTTCTTAAAGCCATTGACGTATCGTTTACTGATGGGTTCAACACATTAATGGAATACGATAACTATTCTATGTGGGGCTATTTAACAAATTCATTTACCTTAGGAGAACTAGAAGAATATTACCAACCAGAAATGGGCGCTAAAACAGATCATCTTTCTTATGATGTCGTAAGTTTTTTAGAGACTCTTAATGCAGGTACAGGGATGTTTTCAGTCTCTTTTGTTGAAATGGTTTTAGCGCAATACGACTGGAATGGAAGTAAAAACCCCTACGATCCTGAAGACTCGTCTATTTACATGCTCACGGTAGATAAAGGAATGCAACGTTTACCAGAGGCTTGTAGAACTATTTTAAATTTAAAAGATGGAGTGCTCCCAACTGATGGACAGATTGCTCAAGTACAACTTGGTATGTTACCCAATGCAGAGGGAAATTTTGGCTATTCACCTCCGAACTTAACACCTGATGCTCAAGCACCACCCTCCGTACCAAAAGTTAAATCAACAGTCCCAAAAAAAGGAAATCCCTCCATCAAAAAACAACGTGTATTTTTAAACCACAAAGTGGTGAAAGTTGAATATGATTCAACGTTATACAAAGGGTATGGGGGTATGAAAGTAGCGGTCGAAAAAACATCAACTTCTGGAAAAGAAATGAAACCTATTGAAAAAAATTATCCATTTGTCATCAGCACCTTGCCCATGGGAGCTTATTTAAATGGAGCATTAAAAACCTCATTTTTTGATCAACTTTCGTTCTCAAAAGCTAAAGCGATACGTGAATTGAACTATATGCCCTCGTTTAAAGCAATGATTCGGTTTAATCATCAATTTTGGATAGAATTAGGAAAAAGAGAACACAAAGGCCTCGGAGTATCCAGCACCGATCATCCAATTAGACAAATTGTTTATCCATCCTACGGATATGACAGTGAAGAAGGTGTGCTCCAAATTTATACTTGGGCTCAAGATGCAGAAAGACTTGGAGCATTGAGCGATGAAGAACGCGTAAATGAATGCCTAAAAGGGATTCAATTTATGTACCCTGAAATTAATATTTATGATTATTTTGATGGCTATTATCCCGAAAAAACAACGAAAACCTGGTTTTGGAATGAATACGCAGGTGGAGGAGCATTTGCCTTATTCTTACCTGGACAATTTAAATATATGTATCCAGATTTATTAACTCCCGAATTTAACGGAGCCCTCAATATTGCCGGCGAATGTGTATCTGTGCATCATGGTTGGATTGTAGGGGCTATGAATTCTGCCTACAATAGTGTAATGAATATTCTAAAACAAGTTGGGGCAGTTGATAAAATAAAAATACTGGAAGAGACTTGGGGAAAACTATCAGCACCAGATATAGCTTCAAATTAATTGCAGATTTTAGTTTATTAGCATCGAAGGAGCTGGACAAAATGGGAACTCAAAAACTCTGGAACAAACAACTATAAGCCCTTTAATGAACTATTTTATATGACTTCTGTATGATAACAGAAGTCATATAAAATTATTTCTAAAACTACTATTCTTTCAAATAAACCAGGCGCTCTAATCTCAATAGTTCTTTGTCGTCCACATATTTACCAATTTCTTTTCTAAATTGTTCTAGGTTTTTATAGGGTCTGTATTCCATAAATTCGTGAGTCATTCGTTTTCCAACGCCAGGAAGCGACTCGATATCATCTTCTGCAGTTGTGTTTAACTCTACTGGAACAAATACATAGTTTAAGTAGCGTGAAATCTCATTTTCGTCTACGTATTTTGCCATTTCACGCTTAAATTGCTTGATACTTGTATAAGGTCTGTATTCTTCAAATTCGTGGGCCATTCGGTTACCAACTCCAGGAATCATTTTAAAATCTTTCTCGGCGGTCGTGTTCAAATTAAAGGGAACAAATAAGTATTGATAGACTCCTTCTTTCAAAGTTGGATCCATCATTGCGTCCAACGCTAGCATCGATATAAAAGGTCTTTTTGCTATAATTTTAGCGACCAGTTCCTCGCTGAGTCCTAATGAAGCCAACTCTGCCTCCGTTGCCAGGTTGGCATTGAAAACTACTGTAGATGTCACGTTTTCAACCTTTTCACTTTCTTTTTCTTTGGCGGATTGAATCATGGCTGCCTGCGCTTCACCGTCTGATTTTTTGGTTTTATTACAAGCAACAACGACTATTGCTGCTACTAAAAGTGTAAGTAATTTTTTCATTTTTTTTGATTTATAAGGGTTAAATAAGCGTAACCAATTAGGGCTAAAATAATTAAGCTCAACGGAGCAAGGGCCGGAATAGCTCCCGAAATACTCTCCGAAAAAAGGCTCCAGGTACTCGCGGATGGATGGATTTCTTGTTCAAATTCAAAATTAGCTTGCAGGTGTAAAAAAACACCATAGATACCGCTCAGTGAAATCAATACCAATACCAATTTAAAAAGTTGCTGAATCATTC
>JABHDE010000029.1 GCA_018673215.1 Formosa sp.
AGAAACAGAGAATGAAAATGACGAGCCTAAAGCACCTTTCAAATGTATTTTTTCTTTAGATTTGGATACAGCTGTACACAGATTTTGATGAATCAAAGACTGTTCAAACTTTTGAGAAAGGATGGTTTTACTCAATTAAAAAATTTTTGCAAAGATATAATAATAGTCTTTGAATTTAATTTTTATTACGAGTTAATCCTTTTTTAAATTCCACATGAAGTATAAAAAAAATATGTAGGTTTGTGTACCTAAATTTACAAACCTATGTCCTTTTCAAATTTATTTAATAGTGGATTTACCACTCGAAATCAAGATCATTTTGCTTCCATTGTTAAAGTTGCTCTCAGTGACGATGCCTTAAGTCAAGAAGAAAAAGCCTTTTTAGATCGTCTTGCTCATCTCTTAAATCTTTCGAAAGAGACCTATGATCGTATTTTGAAACGTTACAAATCTCATCCGATCAATCCATCAGTCTCTAAAAAACAACGTTTGGAGTGTTTGTACGACTTATCGCGCATGGTATATGCAGATGACATTAAGAAATCTAGGGAAGTTTCTATGCTTAGTAAAATAGCGATTGGCCTTGGTTTTGAAACAAAAGTGGTTCCCGAACTGGTAAACTTCTCTTTACAATTGGTGAAAAAAAACGTCGATTTTGAGACGTTCAAAAAAGAGATAATTAAAACTTTATACACTAAATAGTTCCTAGTTTAGCGCCTTCATCCAAAATACGCATCAACCCTTCTTGTGCAACCGAAGCAATTAAATTTCCTTTAGAATCAAAAATACTACCTCTAGAAAACCCTCTAGAGTTGGACGCACTCGGACTGTCTATTGCATACAACAACCATTCGCTGATATCAAAATCGCGGTGAAACCATAAGGCATGATCTAAACTTGTATAAAACACTTCTTTTGAGTTTAAAAACTCACGATGTGGCATGGATGCGGGACGTAAAATATTATAATCCGAGGCATAAGCCAACAACTGATGTTGAAGTGGAATGTTACTCGCAAGTTCTTCGCAGGTCTTGAACCATATATTGTCAAATGGCGGACTGTTTTTGAGCAACTTGGTAAGCATATTGTCCACAGGTTTAAATTCAAATACTTTTGGCAAAAAAGACTTGTAACGTCTGTAAGTATCTGGAATGACCTCCTTAAACTGTTCAATTTGTTTATGGCTATTCATCAATTCCTCAGGTGGAAACACATTGGGCATCGAAATTTGATGGTCCACTCCTTCTTGCTTTAACTGAAAGGATGCAGACATATTAAAGATTGCCTTTTCATTTTGAAAAGCAACTACACGTCGGGTTGTAAAACTACCACCGTCTCTTATTACATCCACTTCATATTTGATTGGAACATCAATATTTCCGCCCAATATAAAATAGCCGTGCATGGAATGTGCGTATCGATCTTCAGGGACCGTTTCATAGGCAGCGTGTAGGGATTGTGCCAATACTTGTCCCCCAAAAACACGACCCCATGGCGCTTGGTAATTTTTACCAATAAAGGTATGATCGTTAATTTTTTCAAGTGTTATTAACCTAATAAGTTCAGAAAGAGATTCCATAATCTAAAATTTATTGCAAAAATAACTTTTTTGTGTACAAATTGACTTTTAATTTCTTTTAACAAACTGTTAAATTTTGTAACATTGAGGGACTCTTAGAGTCTAATAAACAAAACCTATGGATATCTTTTTAATCATAATCGCTGCCTTCTTAATGGTTCTTGGAATCATTGGAAGCTTTTTACCTGTTTTACCAGGACCTATTACAAGTTGGGTGGGTCTTTTGGTGTTGTACTTGATGCCCGAAATTGAGGTCGGTTTACCTACTCTCATCATGACACTGATTATCGCTGTATTAATTTGGATTTTAGATTACATTATTCCGGCCCTTGGTACAAAAAAATTTGGCGGAACAAAAGCAGGAATGATTGGAACTTCTGTGGGGCTCATCATAGGGCTCTTTGCTCCAATTCCTGGCGGCATCATAATAGGACCGTTTGTAGGTGCTTTCGTTGGCGAACTGGTAAACAAAGCCGATTCTAAAACGGCTCTAAAAGCTGCATTTGGAAGTTTGTTGGGGTTTTTAACCTCTGCATTTATTAAATTTGTGGTGGCCCTCATCTATTTAGGTCTCTTTATTTTAATTCTTTGGGGTCCTAAATCGGATGTATTTTAATGCCAAACCGCTTTTAACAAAACTTTTAATCAATATTTTATAAATTACATTAATTTCACGCTTTAATAAAACAAACTCTATCACTATGAACAAGTACATTTCTATTCTATTTTGTGGTTTATTTTTCTTATCATCTTCCCTGATTGCACAAGAAAAAGAACCTTCTAACTACAACTATAATGATGCTTTTGGGCATGATTTTTATAGTAAAAACGGGTCGAAAACACGCTCTGCAAGCGGAAAGCCTGGGCATGCCTATTGGCAAAACAGTGCCGATTATGTAATCGATGTTAACTTAAACGAAACCACGAAAGAAATTTCTGGATCAGAAACCATCACCTATACCAACAACAGTCCAGATGCATTGGATTTTTTATGGATGCAGTTGGATCAAAATTTATTTAAACTTGATTCTCGTGGAAAGGCGATTGTTCCTCTTCGTGGGAGCCGAAATGGTGATAAGGGTCAAAACTTTGATGGAGGATATGGTATCAATACAATCACACTTATTTACAAAAAAGGTCGTCGTTCCAGAGAAGTAAATACTACATATTCCATTATAGATACTCGCATGAAAGTCAACCTTCCTTCTGCTTTGGAAGCAAATGGTGGTACTGTTGGAATTAAAATTGATTTCTCATTCACATCACCCGATTATGGATCGGATCGTATGGGTGTTTTAGAAACCAAAAATGGTCGTATTTTTACCCTAGCTCAATGGTATCCTCGAATGAGTGTTTATGACGATATCAGTGGGTGGAACACCCTTCCATACTTAGGAGCTGGAGAGTTCTATTTAGAATACGGAACTTTTGACGTTAATATTACAGCACCTGCCAGTCACTTGGTGGTGTGTTCAGGAGCGCTTTTGAACCCCTCCGAAGTCTATACTACTGAACAGCAAAATAGATTGAAAAGAGCAGAAAGCAGTGACGAAACGGTGATGATTCGATCTGAATCGGAAGTGACACAACCGAGCTCACGACCCACAAGTACTCCTACATTAACTTGGAAGTTTAGAATTGAAAATTCGAGAGATGTCGCATGGGCATCTTCAGCAGCCTTTATTTTGGATGCGGCTCGAATCAACTTACCTAGCGGAAAAAAATCAATTGCTATGTCTGCTTACCCTGTTGAAAGTGTGGGACAAGATGGTTGGTCGCGTTCTACTGAATACACCAAAGCTTCTGTTGAGCATTACTCCGAAAAATGGCTTGAATACCCTTACCCTGCAGCCATTAATGTTGCTGGAAACGAAGGTGGTATGGAATATCCAGGGATTGTATTTTGTAATTATGAATCCAAAACAGAGCGCTTATGGGGCGTAACCGATCATGAATTCGGACATATTTGGTTTCCAATGATAGTGGGATCTAACGAGCGTTTACATGCTTGGATGGACGAAGGATTTAATACCTTT
The DNA here is from genome assembly GCA_018673215.1 of Formosa sp. Taxonomy (GTDB): domain Bacteria; phylum Bacteroidota; class Bacteroidia; order Flavobacteriales; family Flavobacteriaceae; genus Hel1-33-131. The sequence goes on from JABHDE010000029.1 coordinate 3,616, forward strand.
ATTAATTCCTTAAGTACTGAAGCATTTAATGATGGAGAATACAAAGAAAGGAAATCTAACATGCACAGTATGTCTAGTGTGTTTGTCAATGACAGACTCGAACCTATATACACTTCACCAGACAATTTAAAAGAAAGAAACTTAGGAGTCTTAGCCTATTACAAGCCAAGTACTGGGTTGACATTGCTGCGCGAACAAATCCTAGGCCCTGAACGTTTTGATGAAGCTCTTACTGCCTACATCAACCGATGGGCATACAAACACCCAACTCCTGACGATTTCTTTAGAACTATGGAAAACGTAGCTGGAGAGGACCTAAGATGGTTTTGGAGAGGATGGTTCATCAATAGCTGGAAATTAGACCAAGCAGTTACCGGTGTGAAATATGTGAAAAACGACCCTGCACAAGGCGCTATTATAACGATCGAAAATTTAGAGAAAATGCCAATGCCTGTGGTGATTGAAATCAAAACAAAGAGCGGAAAAGTAACTCGAAAAAAATTGCCGGTTGAAATATGGAAACGCAATGTAACTTGGGAATTTAAAGTGGATACTACCGAAGAATTAGCTAAAGTGGTTATTGATCCTGATTATGCATTACCAGATGTAGATTCAAGTAACAATAAATGGAGAGCATCGGATGGAACTGGAAATGTTGAAGTTTTAACCGATTATCTTGGGGTCTACTCATCACCTGCATTTCCAATGAAAATTACCGTTTCCGAAAACAATGGAACTCTGGTTCTTGAAGCAGAAGACCAACCAGCCTTACCTCTAGAAAGTGAAGGTGGTGGTGAATTTTCTATGGAAGAAGCTGGACTCAGTATTCAATTTAATGCCGAGAAAACTGGTTTTAAATTAGATATTGGAGGTCAAGTATTTGATTTGACTAAAGAATAAGTTTAAAACATATTCATTACATACTTGAGACTGTCTTTTTGGACAGTCTCTTTTTTTTTCAAGCGTATCACGTTTTCGAGTTTTATCATTTTTGAGTTATCACCCTAAAAGGTTTCGGTATAAATTTTGAATGATCTATTTGTGAACACGGAACCAAAGAGGTCTGAAAATAAAAAAAGCCCTCCGTTTAAGGAAAGCTTCTCACTGGTTTTGTCACAAACCACGGATAATCATTTGATTATCTCGACACAACGTCTTATTTACTATATGCATCTTTTAAAAGATACTTAGCGGTCTGGACGGGACTCGAACCCGCGACCCCCTGCGTGACAGGCAGGTATTCTAACCAACTGAACTACCAAACCGTTGCGTTAATGCGGTTGCAAATATACACTGCATTTTTCATTTCACAACTATTTTTGAATTTATTTTCACCTAAAATGAAAATTAACTAAATTTCTGACGTTCGACCATATACGTGGTCAAGATTTTATTGAATCCTTCTTGAATATCTACCCCTACATAATTGATTTTATACTGTCCACACTTCAAACGTAAGTCTTTGAAATAGGACGCTATAGCAACCTCAAAATTATCTTGAGCTGATTCTGGATACAAATCCACGGACTCAGCGGTTTCCACATCTACAAAACGTTTGGGTGTATTCTCAAATTTGAAATTATATTCTGTGGCTTTGTCATAAACATGAAATAACACCAATTCATGCTTATTATACTTTAAATGGCGTAATGCCTCAAACAGTTGTTCTTGCTCCTGATCGGACTGAAACATATCTGTTAACAAAAAAATCAAGGAACGACGGTGAAGCTTTTCGGCTATTTGATGCAAGACCTCGTATGTTTTGGTGCCTACTCCCTTTTGAGGACTGCTCACCGTAGTGTTCAAACGGTCCATCAGCATTTGATGGTGGCGTTCACTTCCTTTTTCTGGGGCATAGTAGTCAATCGCATCTGAATAGACGCTCAGACCCACCGCATCGCGTTGTTTTTTTAGGAGTTGCATCATGGCTGCAGCGGCGAGAGCTGAAAAACTAACTTTATTTAGACTGTCAATAGAGTATTGTTCCCGTTTTGGATAGTGCATGGAACTGCTATTGTCGATAATCAAATGACAACGCAAGTTGGTTTCTTCGTCATAGCGTTTGGTGTATAGCTTGTCTGTTTTGGCAAACAATTTCCAATCGATGTGACGTGTACTCTCACCATTGTTGTAAATTTTATGCTCTGCAAATTCTGCCGAAAACCCATGAAAAGGGCTTTTATGCATCCCAGAAATGAAACCTTCTACAATGGATTTGGCCAATAAATCAAAGTTTAAAAACCCAGAGGCTTGTTGTAATTCCTTTTCGATATCCATAGGTCCTAAACTAAAAAAGGTTTGCCAATAAGACAAACCTTTTTAAACTTCTTTTTAAAAGATCTGATTACAACAGAGCATCAATCGCTTCTGTGTAAACATTTTTTGGAGACACGCCTACTTGACGTCCTACGACTTCACCGTTTTGAAACACCAACACCGTTGGAATGTTACGCACGCCATATTTCGCTGCAAACTCTTGATTTGCATCTACATCCACTTTTCCTACAACGGCTTTGTCAGCATATTCTACACTAACTTCTTCAATGATAGGCCCTACCATTCTACAAGGACCGCACCATGCTGCCCAAAAATCAACCAATACAGGTTTTGTGCTTTTTAAGACTGTTTCTTCAAAATTTGCGTCTGTGATTTCTAATGCCATTTTTTTTATTTTAAATGTTTATAATTATATTTATTTTCGAGTATTTATATTCGATGTAATGCATTTAAGCATTTTTCCTTAATTAGGTTTTTTTTCTTCCAATTTCCCTAGATAATTTGCAATAAGAAAAATAAGCCCGACAAGAATTTCCATAAAGAAAATAATGTTGAATTCTGATTTTTCAAACATATTTAGTACGCCACTAAATATTAAAAACAATCCATAAAAATAAAAAAATACTTTTCTAAATTTTGCTTTTTTAACCGCTTCTAATTTCATCAACTTAAGTGACGAAAAGTTTAGCAAGGCGACCACTGCAAAAACGGTAAAAAGTATCAACAACCCTTTTATCATAACATCCTAATTGATTGCTATTGCACAATGCAAAAATAATTAAAAAACTTTGAATCTAAATCGATAACGATTTGTTTTACTTATGATCGGATTGACGGTTGTTATACGTCTTTAATTTAATTTATAAAACACCTCTTGCGCTTTCAGTTCTTCCAACAATTCTTGAGATATTTTAATTTTCAGCAGGCGGCTGCTCATCTCCAATTTCAATTCTTCCTCATCGTCATAAATGACAAATTTTAGGTTGTGGTTTCCTGAATGCATCTGTAAAAGCTCTTTGATGCTTTGTATTTTTTCTTCGGAAATTTCTTTGATATTTAATTGGATGGATAGTTTTTTAGCATAGGATTCCATGATGTCATGGAGCAACTGAAAGCTATTGAATTGCAATCGTGGATCGCCTTTGGCACCCGTATCACGGTTGGTCCATCCCTCACGAATCAAGGCACGAACAAATACAAAATTATTGTGCATCAAAAAGTGTTTAAATTTCAAATACTCTTCCCCAAATATTCGAAATTCATGGCTGTTCATATAATCTTCTATGACAAATGTGCCCCAACCTTTGCCTTGTTTACTCACACGGTGTTGCACATCGGTGACCACGCCCCCAAATGAAATTTCTTTGTTTATAAAACTTGGCATGTCGTGGAACACCGAAATGTCTCCGTTACAGAAATTTTGCATTTCGAGTTTGAAATCGTCCAAAGGATGCCCAGAAATATAAATCCCAACCACTTCTTTTTCACGAGCAAGTTTCTCCATAGTTCCCCAAGTTTCACAAGGCGGAATTTCGGGTTCTTGGATCTGTACATCACTCGATTCTCCAAACAAACTGACTTGCGCCGAGTTTTTATTTTCTTGGTAACGGTTGGCATATTTAATGGTTTTTTCTAAAAAGGTCACTCCATCCCCTTCGTCCTGAAAATATTGTGCTCGGTGGGTATGTGGAAAACAATCAAAGCCACCCGCATTGGCCAAGTTTTCAAATGCTTTTTTATTGGCTGCTCTTAAATCAATGCGTTTTGCCAAATCAAAAATGGACTTGTAAGGGCCTTCATTTTTGCGTTCTTCTACAATGGTTTTTACTGCGCCATGACCCACACCTTTTATAGCACCCATTCCAAAGCGAACGGCATTGTTTTTGTTGACCGAAAACTTATAATAACTTTCATTCACATCGGGTCCCAACACATTTAATTTCATGCGCTTGCATTCTTCCATAAAGAAAGTCACTTGCTTGATGTCGTTCATGTTATTGGACAAGACTGCTGCCATATACTCCGCAGGGTAATGTGCTTTTAAGTAAGCTGTTTGATAGGCAATCCACGCATAACAAGTGGAGTGGGATTTATTAAAGGCATAACTGGCAAATTTTTCCCAATCCGTCCAAATTTTCTCAAGCTTATCTGCTGCCATCCCTTTGGCGGCTGCTTGGTTTATAAACTTGGGTTTCATTTTATCGAGTACCGAAATTTGCTTTTTACCCATCGCCTTACGCAAGACATCGGCTTCACCTTTGGTAAAGTCAGCTAGTTTTTGCGACAAGAGCATTACTTGCTCTTGGTAGACTGTAATTCCGTAGGTTTCTTTGAGGTATTCTTCCATTTCTGGAAGGTCATAACTGATCTCTTCATCGCCTTGTTTCCGACGAATAAAACTAGGAATATATTCGATTGGTCCCGGACGGTACAAGGCATTCATGGCAATTAAATCGGCGAAAACGGTGGGTTTCAAGTCCCGCATGTGTTTCTGCATCCCTGGAGATTCGTACTGAAATACCCCGACAGTCTCCCCTCTTTGGAATAATTCGTAAGTCAATTCGTCATCCAACGGAAAATGATCGGGATCCAGTGTGATGTCGTGTTTTGCTTTGACAATTTTAACGGTGTCTTTTATCAGTGTTAGAGTTTTTAAGCCTAAAAAATCCATTTTTAACAGTCCTGCATCTTCGACCACAGAATTGTCAAACTGTGTCACATAAAGATCGGAATCTTTGGCCGTAGCTATGGGCACATAATTGGTAATATCTCCAGGAGTAATAATCACCCCACAGGCGTGAATTCCTGTGTTTCTAAGCGAGCCTTCTAGCACCTGCGCTTGATTGATGGTTTCGGCTTCCAAATCGTCTCCTTCGGACAAGTTAAGCAACTGATTGATCAGCTCCATATCTTCAGATCTGAATTTTGCTTTTAACTCCTTTTCGGGAGTGTTAAAAATCTTATTCAGTTTGGCCATATTAGGAATCAACTTCGCAATGCGATCGGCATCTCCTAAAGGTAAATCTAGGACTCTGGCAGTATCTCTAATAGAGGATTTGGCTGCCATGGTCCCGTAGGTAATAATTTGTGCTACTTGACTCGATCCATATTTTTGGATGACATAATCCATGACACGTCCCCGTCCTTCATCGTCAAAATCAATATCGATATCCGGCATACTGACACGATCGGGATTTAAGAAACGCTCAAAAAGTAAATCGTATTTGATGGGATCAATATTGGTGATCCAAAGGCAATAGGCAACCACAGAACCAGCTGCCGATCCACGGCCAGGCCCTACTGATACATCCATAGAACGTGCCACCCGAATAAAATCTTCTACAATGAGAAAATACCCTGGATATCCAGTGTTTTCAATGGTTTTAAGCTCAAAATCGATACGTTCTTTTATGGCGTCTGTGAGTTCACCATAACGCTTCTCAGCACCCTGATAAGTCAAATGTCTTAAATAGGCATTTTCACCCAAGTTACTGTCATCCACTTCATCCGCTGGGTTTATAAATTCTTCAGGAATATCAAACTTTGGAAGGAGTACGTCCCGTGCCAATTCAAAAGGCTCAATTTTATCAACCACTTCCTGAATGTTTAGAATTGCTTCAGGAACATCTTTAAAAAGCGACTTCATTTCCTCAGATGATTTGAAATAATACTCTTGGTTTGGCAGTCCGTAACGGTATCCTCGTCCACGACCTATAGGTGTAGATTGTTTTTCGCCATCCTTTACACACAACAAAATATCGTGTGCATTGGCATCTTCTTGATTGATGTAATAAGTATTGTTGGTGGCGACTAATTTGACTGCATGTTTTTGTGCCAAACGAATCAACACTGGGTTGACACGGTCTTCATCTTCTTGCTTGTGACGCATGAGCTCTACATACAAATCCGCACCAAAGAGGTCTTTCCACCACAAGAGGGCTTCTTCGGCTTGACGCTCGCCAACGTTTAATATTTTGGAAGGCACTTCCCCATATAAATTTCCGGTCAGAACGATTAGATCGTCTTTATAGGTTTCGACGATGGCACGGTCGATCCGTGGTAAATAATAAAAACCGTCGGTATAAGCTTTAGACGACATTTTTACTAGGTTGTGGTAGCCTTCTTTAGACTTTGCTAAAAAGACGACTTGGTAGCCATTGTCTTTTTGAGATTTATTGGTATGATCTTCACAAACAAAAAACTCACAACCTACAATTCCTTTAATTTCTTGTGCATCCGCGGGCTCATTGGCTGCTTCGGATTCTTTATTTTTTTGACGAATGGCTCTGTTATAATTGCCTATTTCTTTGACAAAATGAAAGGCACCCATCATATTTCCATGATCGGTAAGGGCGACAGCTGGCATCTGGTTATCAGAAGCCGCAGCAACTAAATTCTTGATACTTATGGTCGATTGTAAGACGGAAAATTGAGAATGGTTATGCAGATGCACCACTTCCACATCATTAAGGATGTCCGGAACTTCTGTGGTGATTTTCTGGGGTGTTATCGACTCTTTTTCTTGTTGGATACGCGCCGCAATTTTAGCGGATGCTTGTTTGAGGTTGACATGCTTTAAACCAATCGGCGTGATCTGCTCTGAGTTTTCGGACTGAAAGCGTTCGTAGTAATCGTTGGAAGCTTGCAATTGATCAATGGTGAATTCTTGACGTCGGATCAACTCCAAAAAACAACGGGTGGTGGCTTCTACATCGGCTGTGGCATTGTGTGCCTCTCCAAAGGGTTTTTGAAACAAAAACTGGTGCAGCTCCGTCAGCGTTGGCAACTTGAACTTCCCACCTCTACCTCCAGGTATCTGACACATGGACGCGGTTTTTTCGGTACAGGTATCTAAAACAGGCAGCTCACCTAATGGCGACGCGACTTGCATTCGGTGAAATTCACAGCCCATAATATTCAAATCAAAACCTAGATTTTGACCGACCACAAAAGTGGTTTTTGAAAGTGCGCTATTGAATAATTCCAATACTTCGGATAGTGCCAACCCTTGTTCGTTTGCTAGTTCTGTGGAGATGCCGTGAATTTTTTCGGCATCGTAAGGGATATTAAATCCGTCGGGGCGTATGAGATAATCTTGATGCTCGATACAGTTTCCGAGCTCGTCATGCAGTTGCCAAGCGATCTGAATACAACGCGGCCAGTTGTCAACGTCGGTAATGGGTGCACTCCAACGCTTTGGTAAGCCGGTAGTTTCGGTATCAAAAATTAAATACATAGGTGTGTTATGAGCGATAAAACAGAACCCTAAATATAAAACTATTTAGGGGTTCGGACACCCCTAACCACTATTAATTATGAACAAATTCTAGCCGGCTAGTAGGTTCGGATATTATTTTTTAATTTAGTGCTAACCAACGTCGCTAAATTACATACAACAACATTGTGGGTAATATTCGAAAAACAACAGGTTAAATGCACAAAACGATATTTAAAATTCCCAAAATGGACTGTTCTTCGGAAGAAACTCTGATCCGAATGAAGTTGGACGGAATTGCAAGTGTTTCGAATTTAGACTTTGATATTCCGAATCGGATGTTGACCGTTTTTCACAGCGGTACAATTGATCACATCGAGAAGTCAGTAATCGAACTGAATTTGGGCGGAAAAAAAATCTCAACAGAACAGACCGACCAAACAGAGTTTACAGAAAATGCAAACCAGAAAAAACTTCTTTGGTCGGTACTAGCAATCAATTTTGTCTTTTTTCTTATTGAAATGACAACAGGAATTATCTCAAAATCTATGGGACTTGTTGCCGACAGTTTAGATATGCTTGCAGACAGTTTTGTGTACGGAATGAGTTTGTTTGCAGTAGGTGGAACACTCCTCAAAAAAAAACAGATTGCCAAACTTGCAGGATATTTCCAAATAACACTTGCAATTATTGGGTTTGTAGAAATTCTAAGAAGGTTTTTTGGAAACGAGAAACTTCCTGATTTTTCGACAATGATTGTCATTTCGATGTTTGCACTTATCGCTAACGGAGCATGTCTTTACATTTTACAAAAGTCAAAAAGCAAGGAAGAGGCACACATGAAGGCGAGTATGATTTTTACTTCAAACGACGTAATCATTAATCTTGGAGTCATCATTGCAGGGGTTTTAGTGAACTATTTGAGTTCCAATATACCGGATTTGATGATTGGAGCAATTGTTTTTGTATTGGTAATTCAAGGTGCATTTCGGATACTCAAATTAAGTAAGTGAGGCAGCCTTTCACGAACTTATAAAGCTAAAGAGAAAAAGGATGTAGCAATCACATCCCCCTAAAGCGTTCCTTCTGTAACTGGTAATTTATAAATAACCCCTTCTGAGAAATTCATCACACGTTCGCCGTAAGCGGTGTAGGCATTAAAATAAAAGGACCCTGTAACCGTTCCGTTTACCGAATCGAGTTCGTCAATAGTAATTTTACCATCACTCACATACACGATGCTTGCGGTTCCATTGTTATTGGTTGAGTATAAGAATTGATCTTCGGAATACGTCACCAAAGAAGTTGAATTTTCTCCTAAAACAAACGATCCTAGAGCCACTGTAGGGACTTTAATCGTGAGCGTTCCATATCCATCTGTTCCGGTAAATGTCAAAGCACCTGCGGCATCCACCACCACAGATGACGAAGAAGATCGCCATGTAAAATCGCCGTTTTTCAAGCCTTGAAAAGCTGGTAGACTCGATTGTATGTTATCTTGACACCCAAAAAGGGTCAGAATTATAAGAAGTGACGAGAGTAATTTTTTCATAACTAAAGCTGTTTATTTTTAGGTGACGGAATTAATTCCATAGCAGCTACTATTGTATCGGAACTCAAAAGTATAAAAAAAATAAACAAAAGATTGTAGAAAGTAAAAATATAGTATATTTGCGCTCTCATTAATAACCGAGGTCGAGAACCTCACAAATTAATTATTATGCCAGTAAAAATTAGATTACAAAGACACGGTAAAAAAGGAAAACCTTTTTATTGGATCGTAGCAGCTGATGCACGTTCAAAAAGAGACGGTAAATACCTTGAAAAATTAGGGACTTACAATCCAAACTTCAACCCAGCACAAATTGAACTTGATATTGACGGGACTGTAAAATGGCTTCAAAACGGAGCACAACCAACAGATACTGCAAAGTCAATTTTATCATACAGAGGTGCGATGTTGAAAAACCACCTTGTTGGTGGAGTTCGTAAAGGCGCTTTGACCGAAGAACAAGCAGAAGCTAAATTTCAAGCTTGGTTAGAAGAAAAGAATGCCAAAGTGGACGCTAAGAAAAGTGATTTAGTAAAAGCTAAAGAAGCGGAAGCTGTAAAACAGTTTGAAGCTGAAAAAGCGACTAATGAAGCACGAATTGCTGCTGCAGCTCCTGTTGTAGAAGAAGTAATCGAAGAGGCAGCTCCAGTTGTCGAAGAAGTTGCTGCCGAAGCTGAAGAGGCGACTCCTGAAGTTGTTGAAGAAGTTGTAGAAGAAGTTGTTGCGGAAGAAGCTCCAGCTGTTGAGGCTGCTGCAGAAGAAGCGGCTCCAGAAGCACCAGCTGAAGAAGAAGCAACTCCAGAAGCACCAGCTACGGAAGAAAAATAAAAAAATAAAATTTTTTTATACCTTTAAAACCTGGCAAATTTGCCAGGTTTTTTTATGTATTAAATCATGACAAAAGAAGACTGTTTTTATTTAGGGAAAATCGTGAAAAAGTACAGTTTTAAGGGGGAGCTCCTCGCAAAACTAGACACCGACCAACCCGACATATATGAGAACTTAGATGCTATTTTCGTTGAAGTAAATGGCACTTTGATTCCTTTTTTTATTGAAAAATCTCAACTTCATAAATCGGATTTACTTCGACTTAAGTTTGAGGATATTACAGATGAAGCTGATGCCGATGCCTTGATGAAATGTGCTCTTTATCTGCCTTTAGATATGCTTCCAAAACTAGAGGGTAATAAATTTTATTTTCATGAAATTATCGGCTATCAACTAAATGATGAGAGTTTTGGCCCTGTTGGCACGGTCAAAGGAGTGAATGATTCCACGGCTCAAGCTCTGTTTGAAGTCGATCGCAATGGAATTGAAATATTGATTCCTATGAATGATGACTTTATTACAAATCTAGATCGCGATTCCAAAACCATTACAGTCAACACCCCAACTGGCTTGATAGAATTATACTTAGAATAATGTCGAAGCCCTTTCGGTTCAAACAGTTTAGTGTATCCCAAGAACACTGTGCCATGAAAATTGGAACAGATGCTGTCTTGTTAGGTGCGTGGACTGACTTGGATATTCAGCCCAACTCCATCTTAGACATTGGTGCTGGAACAGGCATTTTAGCATTGATGATGGCACAGCGAAGTGGCGCAGAACTTATCGACGCGATCGAAATTGACGATGCCGCCTACGAGCAATGTGTTGGTAATTTTGAAGCTTCCGATTGGGGCGATCGTTTGTTTTGTTACCATGCATCACTTGATGAATTTACAGAAGAAATCGAAGATCAGTACGATTTGATTATCTCCAACCCGCCATTTTATACAGAGACCTTTAAGACAGAAAATAAAATCCGAAATCAGGCACGCTTTGAAGATGCAATGCCTTTTCATACACTACTAAAATCCGTAGCTCAATTATTATCCCCTAGAGGACATTTTAATGTGATCATCCCTTTTAGCGAAGAAACTTCGTTTATTGAATTGGCAGCTAATGAGGGTTTATTCCCTTTAAAAATTTTAACAATAAGAGGACAAAAATCAAGCCCATTAAAGCGGAGCATCATTTGTTTTACATTTAAAAAACAGGCTGTTGAAACTCGCGAACTCGTCATAGAAATTGCGCGTCATCAGTACACAAAAGAATATACATCCCTTACCAAAGATTTTTATTTAAAATTGTAGAGTTTTCAAGAGGAATAAGTATTTTTGTCATAATATTATCTAATTCTCATTTTTGATTATATTAAATTGAATTAAAAACAAAAAGTATTGATGAAAGCAGATTTATTCGAAGCACCTGACTATTACATTTTAGATGATTTACTTTCTGAAGAGCACAAGCTCGTAAGAAGTGCAGCCCGTGACTGGGTGAAAAGAGATGTCTCCCCTATCATAGAAGATTATGCACAGCGCGCAGAATTTCCAACTCAAATTATTGGAGGTTTAGCAGAAATTGGTGCTTTTGGCCCTTACATACCCACAGAATATGGTGGCGCTGGTTTGGATCAAATTTCCTATGGTTTAATCATGCAAGAAATAGAACGTGGTGATTCTGGTGTGCGAAGTACCGCATCCGTGCAATCGTCATTAGTCATGTATCCTATATGGAAATACGGAAATGAAGCTCAACGTCAAAAATACTTGCCAAAACTAGCCAGTGGCGAATGGATAGGTTGTTTTGGATTGACTGAACCTGACCACGGAAGTAACCCTGGTGGCATGACCACTAATTTTAAAGACATGGGCGACCATTACCTTTTGAATGGTGCAAAGATGTGGATTTCAAACTCTCCAATTGCAAACCTCGCAGTGGTGTGGGCAAAAAATGAAGAAGGTCGTATTCATGGACTGATTGTAGAACGTGGGATGGAAGGATTTACAACTCCTGAAACTCATAATAAATGGTCCCTACGAGCAAGTTCTACAGGAGAGCTTATTTTTGATAATGTTAAAATTCCAAAAGAAAACTTATTACCCAATAAATCTGGACTTGGAGCCCCACTCGGCTGTTTGGATTCAGCACGTTACGGAATTGCTTGGGGTGCTATTGGTGCTGCAATGGATTGTTATGATACCGCCTTGAGATATAGTAAAGAACGCATTCAATTTGGAAAACCAATCGGTCAATTTCAGTTGCAACAAAAGAAACTTTCGGAGATGATTACCGAAATTACTAAAGCACAATTATTAACATGGCGCTTGGGAGTATTGAGAAATGAAGACCGTGCCACAACGGCACAAATCTCAATGGCAAAACGAAACAATGTGGACATGGCTATAAAAATTGCACGCGAAGCCCGACAAATGTTAGGTGGTATGGGCATTAGTGGTGAATACAGCATTATGCGTCATTCCATGAATTTAGAAAGTGTGATAACATACGAAGGAACCCACGATATTCATTTATTAATTACTGGATTTGATATCACGGGATTAAATGCCTTTAAATAGATTAAAAACAATGATCAAAAGTTTAAAAATAACAGCATTCGCAGTTCTAGTAGGGCTCACATTTTATGCTTGCAATTCTTCTACAGAACCCGAAACTGGAGAAAGCGATACTGAAAATCAAGAAGAGTCAAATAACTTTAAACTCATTGCACTAGGCGATAGTTACACTATTGGGCAAAGTGTGTGTGAAGATTGTAGGTTTCCAGCACAGTTAAAAGATAGCTTGCAAGCGCGTTACACAGAACAGGATACTTTTAACTTAGAAATCATTGCCCAAACAGGTTGGACCACCTCCAACCTAAAAAATGCCATTTCTTCAGCTGATCCTCCAAATGATTTTGATTTAGTCACGCTTTTAATTGGGGTGAATAATCAATATCAAAACAAACCCTTTTCACTCTATGAAACTGAATTTGTAGAACTGGTTAATACTGCTATTTCATTGGTAGGCGGTGATGCGTCTAAATTAATTGTGGTATCAATACCCGATTATGCATTTACCCCATTTGGCCAAGGCAGTAACGCTTTAAATATTAGCTCAGAACTTGAAATGTACAACAACTATGCACAAAATTATTGCGCAGAAAACAACTTAAAATACGTATATATCACTGACATCACCCAAGAAGGATTGATTAATACAGAACTGGTTGCTTTGGACAACCTACATCCCTCTACACTGGCTTATACCAAATTTGTAGAGCGAATTTTACCTTTAGCATTGGATATTTTAGAGTAAAATTTTTACTGAAAACGAACGTTAATCTTCAGGAGCTAATTCAATTTCAAGGCCTTCCATTTCTGGAGTGATTTGAATCTGGCATCCCAAACGGCTGTTGGGCTTTACATTAAAAGCTTCACTCAACATCGCTTCCTCATCATCTTGCATTTCACGAAGAGAGTGCTCCGTTAAAACATAACATTGACAAGACGCACACATAGCCATCCCGCCACAAATTCCGATGGTTCCTTCGGGTGCTAATTCATAAAGTCGAACCACTTCCATAAGGTTTAAAGCCATATCAACCGGGGCAGCGATTTCATGTAAATTTCCATCACGATCTGTGATTTTTATTTGTACATCTTGATCCATTAATTTATTGATTTTACAACGGCTTTGGGGGCTTCTTTACGAGATCCATCAAATCCATCAATTCCACTTACAGTGGTATATTTTAATACATAGCGTTTGCCAGGGTTTATAATTTTATAAGCCGCCTGACACATAAGGGTGGCCTCGTGAAAACCACATAGGATCAGTTTTAATTTTCCAGGATAGGTATTCACATCTCCGATGGCAAAAATGCCCGGTATATTTGTCTGATAATCAAGGGCATTATTGACCTTAATCGCATTTTTTTCAATTTCAAGACCCCATTCGGAAATCGGTCCAAGTTTTGGAGACAATCCAAATAAGGGAATGAAAGAGTCGGTTTCTATTCTGACAGGGGGGGCACCTGATTTGGTCACTTCTATTGCTTCCAGTTTATTTTTTCCTAAAACTGCGGTGACTTCGGCAGGTGTAATTAAATTAATTTTGCCTGCATTTTTTAACTCTTGAACTTTATCAACAGAATCTAAAGCTCCTCTGAATTCGTTACGCCGGTGAATTAAAGTGACTTCACTAGCAACTTCACTTAAAAAAATACTCCAATCCAGAGCAGAATCGCCTCCACCAGAAATGACTACTTTTTTGTTGCGATAAACTTCAGGGTCTTTGATCATATAGGCTATGCCATTATCTTCATATAACGCTAAGTTGTCTAGTTGTGGTTTGCGGGGTTCAAAACTGCCTAGCCCCCCTGCAATAGCCACCACAGGAGCTTGGTGTTGCGTTCCTTTATTGGTAGTCACCACAAAAGATCCATCGGCTTGCTTTTCGATGGTCTCAGCGCGTTCACCTAAAGTAAAACCAGGTTCAAATTGCTTGCATTGCTCCAACAATTTTTCAGTGAGATCGCCCGCTAAAATTTCAGGGTATGCAGGGATATCATAAATTGGTTTTTTGGGATAAATTTCAGAACATTGTCCACCCGCTTGTGGCAAGGCATCAATTAAATGACACTTCATTTTTAAAAGTCCTGCTTCAAACACTGTAAACAAACCTGTTGGCCCTGCACCAATAATTAAGATATCTGTTTGAATCATTTTTTATGCTTCAATATTTATAACCGATTGAATCTGTGGCGCATATTTTTTAATAGTCATTTCAACACCCGACTTGAGTGTCATTTGATTGACACTGCAAGAAGAACAAGCACCTACTAATTGTACCTTGACTACCTCATCATTTTCAATTGCAATGAGGTTGATATTACCGCCGTCATTTTCAAGAAATGGACGAATTTCATCCAAAGCTTTAACAACATTTAGTCTAATTTCTTCTGAACTCATAGCCTTTATTTTTTGACCGCAGAACAGCCTGCCATCGTGGTTATTTTTATTGCATCTGTTGGAGGCAATGCCGTATTTCGACGCACTACTTCTTGTGCTACATTTTGAGTGATCGTATTGAAAGCAGCTTCAATAAGAGTGTTTTCTTGCATGGCAGCTGGTCGACCTAAATCTCCCGCTTCTCTGACGCTTTGTACTAAAGGAATACCTCCTAAAAATGGGATCTTTAAATCTTCAGCTAAATGCATAGCCCCCTCTTTTCCAAAAATATAATATTTATTGTCTGGCAATTCTTCTGGGGTGAAATACGCCATGTTTTCAATGATCCCTAATACGGGTACATTGATACTTTCTTGTTGAAACATCGCTACCCCTTTTTTGGCGTCAGCAAGTGCCACTGTTTGGGGTGTACTTACCACTACAGCTCCTGTAATTGGCAAGGATTGCATGATACTCAAATGAATATCTCCTGTTCCTGGAGGCAAATCAATAAGAAGAAAATCTAATTCTCCCCAAGCTGCATCAAAAATCATTTGATTCAATGCCTTTGCTGCCATTGGTCCTCTCCAAACAACTGCCTGATCGGGCTTTGTGAAAAAGCCTATAGATAAAACTTTAACGCCGTAACTTTCAACAGGTTTCATTTTGGACTTTCCATCGACATTGACTGCTAGTGGTTTTTCATTTTGAACATCAAACATAATAGGAATAGATGGTCCATAAATATCGGCATCTAAAATCCCCACTTTGAATCCCATTTTAGAAAGGGAGACTGCCATATTAGATGTTACTGTCGATTTACCAACACCTCCTTTTCCCGAGGCAACAGCTACTATATTTTGAATTCCTGGAATGGCCTTTCCTTTGATTTCATTTTTTGGCTGGGCTGAGGCTTCTACTTTTACATTCACTTTGATCTTTGCTTTGGCATAAACCAACTCGTGAATAGTTTTAAGGATATCAACTTCCGTTCTTTTTTTAGCTTGTAAACTTGGATTAGAAATGGTAATATCCACAATAACCTCATCTGCAAAAACCATTATATTTTTAACAGCTTTGCTTTCGATCATATTTTGACCTTCGCCTGGAACTGTAATTGTTTTGAGCGCTTGCTCAATGTCTTGTTTGTTAAATTTCAAAGTTTCTAATTTAGATGGATTCTAAAGTACAAATATACTGTGAAATGTTTTAAAACAGAAGTGGAACTTAGGAAATGATGCTCTTAGAAACTAGAGTTCTTTGGCTGGGTCCCAAAATACAGATTCAAACTGTTGAATTTGGTTGTCTATGATCTGCAAGCCTTCATTTTCTAATAATTGCTGCATAAGGTTAGTGCCTTCAAAATGGTGTTTTCCTGTCAGGAGTCCTTTTCGATTGACTACACGGTGAGCTGGCACATCTTTTCCGTGTGAAGCGGTCATGGCATACCCTACCATTCGAGCGCTCCGAGCAGCACCTAAGTAGCTAGCTATGGCTCCATAACTAGTGACACGACCGAAAGGAATTTGACGCGCTATATGGTAACATTTATCGAAAAAATGAGGTTTGGTCGCCATATAGCTAAGAGGACTTTAGGATGTTTATCAAGGTTGTAATTGAGACGACCGCGGTAATAATTCCAATAGAATAATTCATCCGTTTTGGAGATGTGATTTTGGAATTATTAATTTTATCAAAAAATAATATATAAATATAAAGAGCGATAAAGGTTCCCGAAGTTGCACCTGAAATATAAGTTCCAATAGAAAGGTTATCAAGCGAAAGTAGTTTATAGGACAACAATGTGGTTACTATATAGGCTTGATAGGGAATCGGGAATACATTCAAAGCAGACATCAATATTCCTTGAAAAAAGCGGCTTTTTTTACTTTTAGAAGCATCTACTTCTTGAGGGCTTGTGTCGTTTTTTGCTAATAAGAAAAAATAAATTGAAATTAATACAAAAAGGACGAATGCAACTCGTTTTAAAACATCCACCACATCTGGGTGTTGGTTTAAATATTTGGCAAATATTAATGCTAAATAGGTTTGAACTCCTACGATCACACACACTCCAACAGAAAATATAAACCCGCGGGCATGTCCTTCTTTTAGGCTGATTTTAGCCGCCGAGATATTTAGCATTCCTGGAGGTATTACCCCAATAAAGGCAAAAAATAGCCCCAAAACAAAGACAATAGATATATTCAAGGTTTAATTAATTTTAAATCTAATATACGTAATTGCTTTTTGAGTGGCTAAATATTGGTTTTCATAGAAGGTCTGAATGCCAGTCACTTCTTCGGGGCTGCCTTCTTGGCGGTACACATCGTGGTTCGCATATTGAACCTCGTGACCCTGTCCGTGCAAAAGCCCTAAAGTATAGCCATGCATGAATTCGCTATCTGTTTTCAGATGTACAATACCAGAAGAGTTGAGGATGTTTTTGTAACGTTTCAAAAAAGCATCGTTAGTCATTCTGTGTTTGGTTCGTTTGTATTTTATTTGTGGATCTGGAAATGTGATCCAAATTTCATCGACTTCGTTAGCAGCAAACAGCTGTTCAATAAGTTCAATTTGTGTACGAATAAATGCCACATTAGGCAATTTGTTTTCAATAGCGGTTTTGGCACCTCTCCAAAATCGAGCCCCTTTAATATCAATTCCAATGAAGTTTTTATTTGGATAACGTTGGGCAAGCCCCACGGTATATTCGCCTTTTCCACAACCAAGTTCTAAAACCAAGGGATTGCTATTTTTGAAAAACTGTTGATTCCATTGTCCTTTAAGCGGATACACGGCATCGACTAAGTCTTCGCGTTTGGGTTGAAACACATTGTGAAATGTATCATTTTCATTAAATCGTTTGAGTTTGTTTTTACTGCCCACTTGTGTTCGTTTTTGGCAAAAATACGGAAAGTAATCTGGATTATTTGTTTTGTTTTTGAAGCGTAAAAGAGAATTCACTTCCAATACCTATTTTACTTTCCACATAGATTTTTTCTTCGTGGGCTTCAATGATGTGTTTAACGATAGACAAACCAAGACCTGAGCCGCCTTCTTGTCGAGAGCCACTTTTATCAACTCTATAAAAACGTTCAAACAAGCGTGTCAAATGACTGCTTTCAACACCTTCTCCATTATCTGTCACATGAACAATAAGTTTTTCAGAATTTAAATCTTCTACACTAATTTCGGTAGTGCCATTTTGATGGCCATATTTAATTGAATTCACCACCAGATTGGAAAGCACTTGCTGAATGCGATCGCGATCGGCATGTACCATCACTGGAGCAGGATAGTCTTTGTCTAATATTAAGGAAATGTTTTTTTTCTCTGCTTTAATTTCGAGTAAATCAAACACATTGGTGATCGTCTCAAGAATATTAAAGGTTTCAATTGTCAGATTTGCATCTCCTACTTCGAGCTTGGTGATCATATCTAAATCCTTTATAATATAAATCAATCGATCGACACCTTTATCGGCGCGTTTTAGATATTTATCTCTTATTTTTGGATCGTCGGCAGCGCCTTCTATTAAGGTCGAAATATAGCCTTGAACTGTAAAAAGAGGGGTTTTGAGTTCATGAGAAACATTGCCAATAAACTCTTTTCGATATTCCTCTCGAATTTTTAAAGCTTCGAATTCTAATTTCTTGTTTTTGGCATAATTATCAATTTCTTTAGACAAACTTTCCATGTCTGTAGTAATTGGACTGTTGTTAAAAGACGCAGCATCCAAAAGCGTCAAATCTTTGTAAATATTTTTAATACTATTAAAGATGTAGGATTCCAAACGTAAATGGAGTACGAAGTATGAAATCATAAACGAACAGAGAAACCAGAACAAAAGAAAGGATGCTTCTACATGAGAAAAGCTGAATAAAAAAACGGCCAATAAAAGCGTTTGTATAACTGTTATAAAAAACGCTGTTAGTAAAGAGAATGTATGAGAGTTTTTTATTTTTTTATCCATCAAGATTGAAACTTATACCCTACGCCTTTAATTGTTTTAAAAGAATCATCCCCAATTTTTTCACGTAACTTTCGTATGTGTACATCAATGGTACGACCACCAACAACCACTTCATTTCCCCATACTTTGTCAAGGATTTCATCTCTTTTGAATACTTTTCCAGGTTTGGATGCTAGCAAAGATAGCAATTCAAATTCTTTTCGAGGTAAAATAATTTCGACCCCTTTGGATACAATTTTATAAGCTTCTCTGTCGATTGTCAGCTCCCCTATTTTTATCAGTTCCGAACTTACATCAGGTGTCGCATCATTAAGACGCCTAAGCAAGGATTTGATTTTACTGACCAATACTTTTGGTTTGATGGGCTTGGTGATATAATCATCGGCACCGGCTTCAAACCCTGCCACTTGAGAATAATCTTCGCCACGAGCTGTAAGAAAAGTAATTATAGTATCTCTAAGTTCGGGGAGAATTCGGATTTTTTCACAGGCTTCTATCCCATCCATTTC